>NZ_JBDJAV010000040.1:0-88713 GCF_039649625.1 Plantactinospora sp. ZYX-F-223
GCCGGTCGAGGTGTGCGACGTTCGGCACCTGGACGACCGGGGCCGGGAGCAGGCCCTGCACGGCCTGATCGCCCGGGAGCGGGCGAGCCTGTTCGACCTGGCCAGCCCGCCGCTGCTCCGGATGGCCGGCTTCGTGGAGGGCGACGACGCCTGGCGGCTCGGCTTCACCCAGTGCCACGCGATCACCGAGGGCTGGAGCCAGCAGTCGCTGCTGATGGAGGTGCTCGACCTCTACCGGCAGCTTGCCGCCGGCAAGACCCCCGAGCCGGTCACCGCGCCCGAGGTCCGGTACGCGGACTTCATCGCCGCCGAACTCGACTCGCTCGGGTCGGCCGTGGACCGCGACTACTGGCAGGGGATCGTCACCCGGCACGCCCGGTTCACCATGCCGGCCGGTTGGGGCGGCGCCGCCGACGACGCCGGCAGCTTCCGGATCCCGGTCGGGTTCCCGGACCTGGAGCCGGGCCTGCGGGCGCTGGCGACGGCGACCCGTACGTCGTTGAAGGCGGTGCTGCACGCGGCGCACCTGAAGGTGATGAGCCAGCTCACCGACGAGCCGGCGTTCTTCACCGGGCTGGTGTGCAGCGCCCGGCCCGAAGTCGACGGCGCCGACAAGGTGTACGGGATGTACCTCAACACGCTGCCGTTCGCACACGACCGGACGGCTGGCTCCTGGGGCGACCTGGTCCGGCAGGTCTTCGACCGCGAGGTCGAACTCTGGCCGCACCGGCGCTACCCGATGCCGGCGATCCAGCGCCAGGTCGGCGGCCGGCAGCTCATCGAGGTGATGTTCAGCTATCAGGACTTCCACCAGGTCGACACGGATCGCGTCGACGTGCGGGCCGGTGCGGGCGACGCCGCCAACGAGTTCGCGCTCGCGGTGTCGACCGGCCCCGGGCACCTGATGCTGCGGGTCCGGCGCTCCGCGCTGACCCCGGAGAACGCCGAGCGGGTGGTGGCGATGTACCGGGCGGTGCTGGAGTCGATGGCCGCCGGTGCCGACGGCGACGCCCGGGCGACCTACGTGCCGGCGACGGAGCTGGACACGGTGTTGACCGACTGGAACGACACGGCCGTGGAGTGGTGAGCAGATGAGTCGATCGGTGCACCAGGTATTCGAGGCACAGGCCGCGGCCACCCCGAGGTCGGTGGCGGTGGTCCAGGGAGGCGAGCGGGTCCGGTACGCCGAACTCGACGCGGTGGCGAACCGGTACGCCCAGCACCTGCGGGCGGCCGGAGTCGGGCCGGAGTCGGTGGTCGGGGTGCTGCTGTCCCGGGAGCCGTCGCTGGTGGCCTGGCTGCTGGCGGTCTGGAAGGCCGGCGCGGCCTACGTGCCGCTGGACCCGGAACTGCCGGCGGAACGGCTCGGCTACATGCTGGAAACCGCCGGGGCGGAGCTGGTGGTGAGCGAGTCGAAGCTGGTCGGCCGGCTGGACGGGGTCTACTCCGGCCGGCATGTCCTCGCCGACCGGGAGGAAGACGTGATCGAGTCCCGGTCGCCGGAGCCGGTGCCCGGCCGCGACGACCAGCACCAACTGGCGTACATCATCTTCACCTCCGGTTCGACGGGCCGGCCGAAGGGCGTGCAGATCTCGCACCGGGCGCTGCTGAACCTGCTCTTCTCGATGCGGCGGCTGCTGGACGCCGGCACCGACGACGTCTGGCTCGCCGCGACCTCGCTCTCCTTCGACATCTCCGGGCTGGAGCTGTATCTCCCGCTGGTCACCGGCGGCCGGGTGGTGCTGGCCGACGACGACGAGGTGGGGGACAGTACCGAACTGCTCAGCCTGCTCGACCGCTTCCCGGTCACGCACGTCCAGGCGACGCCGTCGGGCTGGAAGCTGCTGCTGGACGCGGGCTTCGCGGACCGGCCGGTGGTCGCGCTGGTCGGCGGCGAGGCGCTGCCGCCGGCGCTCGCCGGTGACCTGCGCGCCCGGGTGAAGCGACTGGTCAACGTGTACGGGCCGACCGAGACCGCCATCTGGTCGACCAGCTGGGACGTGCCCGGAGACGTCGAGGTGGTGCCGATCGGCCGGCCGATCGCGAACACCCGGACCTATGTGCTGGACCGGGATCTCCAGCCGGTCGCGCTCGGCGTCGTCGGCGAGCTGTACATCGCCGGTGACGGCGTCGCCCGGGGGTACGTCAACCGCCCGGAGCTGACCGCCGAGAAGTTCCTGCCGGAGCCGTTCGGCAAGACCGTCGGGACCAGGATGTACCGCACCGGTGACCTGGTCCGGTACGGGCCGGACGGCAACCTGGAGTTCCTGGGCCGGGCGGACCACCAGGTGAAGATCCGGGGGCACCGGATCGAGCTGCCCGAGATCGAGGAGCGGCTGCTCGCCCATCCGAACGTCCGCAACGGTGTGGTGGTGGCCCGGGAGGACCCGGGCGGCGAGAAGTGGCTCGCCGGCTACGTCGTACCGGCGGACGGCCGGCCGATCGATCCGGCCGAGCTGCGCGACTTCCTGGCCGCGGCGCTGCCCGGCTACATGGTGCCGGCCGCGTTCGTCACCCTGGACGCGCTGCCGCTGAACTCGGCCGGCAAGGTGGACCGGCGGGCGCTGCCGGCGCCGGAGCGGACCTCGTTCGGCGGCGAACGCGAGTTCGTGGCGCCGCGCACCGAGACCGAGCGGCGGATCGCCAGGGTCTGCGTGGAGGTGCTCGGCATCGACCGGGTGGGCGTGCACGACAAGTTCTTCGACCTGGGCGCCGACTCGATGCGGATCGTCCAGCTCGTCACCGCCGCCCGCAAGGCCGGGCTGGAGGTGTCGTTGCGGATGCTCTACCAGCACGGCACAGTCGCTGAACTGGCCGTGGCCCTCGGCGCACCGCCCCCGGCGAGTGTCCTCGTCGAACCGACCCAGCTCCTTCCCGTCATCGGACCGGTCAAGGACAGCGCCGCGACCCCGGCCCCCGAACCGATCGTCGCCGTCGCGGAACCCGAGTCCGCCGGCGTCGCCGTCGCGGAACCGGTGCCCGCCGCCGTCGCGGGACTGGAGTCGGTCGCCGTCCCCGGATCGGCCGTGCCAGCCCCGGTCACCGTGCCAGTCCCGGTCACCATCGCCTCGGCGGAGGCGGAGGCGGAGGCGGTGACCGGCCCACCGGTGCTGGCCACCCGGGCCGAGGCGGCTCCGGCCGGTCGGCTCGCCACCGGGCCGTCGCCGCTGTCCACCATGGCCGAGCACCACGTGCCCGGCGCGGCCATCGCGCTGGTCCGGGCCGGCCAGGTCGCCGAGGTACGCGGCTACGGCGTACTGGTCGCCGGCGGATCCGAGCCGGTCACCCCGGAGACCCCGTTCCAGGTCGCCTCGATCAGCAAGCACGTCACCGCGCTCGGCGTACTCCGGCTGGTCGGCCAGGGGCGGCTGGAGCTGGACGCCGACGTGAACCGGTACCTGACCTCGTGGCGGGTGCCGGACGGGCCCGGGCCGGTGACCGTACGGCACCTGCTGGCCAACCTCTCCGGCCTCTCCACCAGCCCGAACACCGGGTACGCCCCGACCGAGCCGGCACCGGACCTGCTCGACGTGCTGTACGGCCGCCCACCCGCGACCTCGGAGCCGATCCGGCCCGAGCTGGCGCCGGGGGAGTCGTTCCGGAAGACCAACAGCCACTACGCGGTACTGCAACAGGTGCTGGTCGACCTGACCGGGGAGCCGTTCCCGGAGCTGATCCGCCGGCTCGTCTTCGCACCGCTGGGCATGACCGACAGCAGCTTCGATCCGGCGTTCCCGGCCGACCCGGCCCGACGGGTCGCGCTCGGTCACGACGAGCACGGAGTACCCGTACCCGGTGGCTGGCGCAACCGCCCGGCGCTGGCCGCCGGAGGTCTCTGGACGACCGCCGCGGACCTGGCCCGGGTGCTGGTCGAAATCCACCGCGCGCACCTGGGCGGCGGTGAACTGCTCACCCCGGCGCTCGCCGCCGAACTGGTGGCGGTCGCCTCGCCGGGCAGCTTCTACGGTCTCGGCACGGTCGTCGACGACACCGGGCCGGACCTGGAGTTCGGGCATCCGGGCGAGACGGTCGGCTACCGGGCGATGACCCTGGGCCGGCTCCGGGCCGGTGACGGCTTCGTGGTGCTGACCAACTCCGAGTCCGGCAAGGTGGTGCAGTCGTTCGTCGCCACCGAGCTGGCCGGCTGGGCCGAGCGGCTCGGCGGCGGCGCGGAGCCGGCGGGTTACGTCGCCGCCGCAGACGGCGAGACCAAACGGATCGGGGAGCCGGCCGCCAGCGCCGGGTTCGCGGCCAACGAGGCCCGGGACGCGTCGCAGGCCGCCGGCACGGCGGAGGAGGAGGCCCGGGCGGTGCGGCACCTGATCTCGATCAACGACCTGACCGACGAGGACCTGCGGTCCATCGTCGCCCGGGGGGTACGGTTCCGGTCCGGGCAGGCCCGGCGGGAGCGGCCGCTCGACGGCGACGTGGTCGGCGTCTACTTCAAGCGGACCTCGACCCGGACCCGGACCGCGTTCTCCAGCGGCGCGCTGCGGCTCGGCGCGCAGATCATCGCGTACGGGCCGGACGACCTCCAGCTCAACACCGGTGAGACGCACGCCGACACCGGCCAGGTGATGTCCCGGATGCTCGACGTGCTGGTGGCCCGGACCTCGGGCGACCCGGCGGAGCTGCGCCAGATGGCCGGGCAGGACCGGATGTCGGTGATCAACGCGATGACCGCCGACGAGCACCCGACCCAGGCGCTGACCGACCTGACCACCATGCTGGATCACTTCGGCCGGATCGACGGGCTGCGCGTGCTCTACGTCGGCGAGGGCAACAACAGCGCCGCCGCGCTCGCCCTGGCCCTGACCCGGTACGCCGGCACCCACCTGGAGCTGCGCACGCCGCCCGGGTACGGGCTGACCGAGGAGATCAGGGCGACCGCCACCGCGCAGGCGGCCCGGGGTACCGCGACGATCTGTGAACGGCACGATATGGCCGAGCTGCCCGGCGGCTTCGACGTCATCTACACCACCCGGTGGCAGACGACCGGCACCAGCAAGCCCGACCCGAACTGGCGGGAGATCTTCGCACCGTTCCAGGTCGGCGCCGGGTTGTGGGTCGGGAGTCCGGACGCGGTCTTCATGCACGACCTGCCGGCGCACCGGGGCGAGGAGGTCACCGCCGAGGTGCTGGACGGACCGGCGAGCATCGCCTTCGAGCAGGCGGAGAACAAGCTGCACAGCGCGATGGCGGTACTGGAGTGGTGCCGTCGCGGCCCGCTCGGGGGGCCGCCGGGGACCCGCTCGTGAGCATCGTGGAGGAGGAGCCCGCCCCGCCATCCGGCGGGGCGGTGCCGCGTGGTGCGCCTTCGGCGCCGTCCGGTGCGGCGGTGCCGGCCGACCCGTCCGACCCGGGCGGGCCGCCCTCGCCGAGTGTTCCGCTGCGCCGCAATCGGGACTTCCTGCTGCTCTGGGTCGGGGCGGCCGGCACTCTGATCGGGGCCCGGATCACCTCGATCGCGTACCCGATGCTGGTGCTCTGGTACACCGGCTCGGCCGGCGACGCGGGCCTGGTCGGTGCCGCCGCGCTGCTGCCGCACCTGCTCGTCCAGTTGCCGGCGGGCGCGTTCGTCGACCGCTGGGACCGGCGCCGGATGATGATCCTCTGCGACCTGGGCTGTCTCGTCGCCACCGGCAGCGTGGCGGTGGCGGTGCTGCTCGGCCACGTCTGGGTGCCGCAGCTCATGGTCGTGGCGTTCGTGCAGACCAGCCTGAGCGTCTTCTACCAGCTCGGGGAGCGGGCCGCCGTCCGGCACCTGGTCCCGGCCGAGCAGTTGCCGACCGCGCTGACCCAGAACGAGACCCGTGGCCGGGCCGCGGTGCTGATCGGCCAGCCGGTGGGCGGCGTGCTCTTCACCCTGGCCAGGTGGGCGCCGTTCCTGTTCACCACGGTCGCCCACCTCGGCTCGCTGCTCGCGCTGCTGCTGATCCGTCGACCGTTCCAGCAACCCCGACCGGCCCGCCACAGCACGCTGCGTGCCGACATCGCCGAGGGAGTGGCCTGGCTGTGGCAGCAGCGGTTCCTGCGTACGGTGCTGAGCTATGTCGCGATCAGCAACGCCGTCTTCCAGGCGCTCACCCTGACCCTGATGGTCGTCATCCGCAATGGCGGCGGTTCGGCCGCGCTGGTCGGTGCGGTGATCGGGGCCAGCGGGGTGGGCGGGATGCTCGGCGCGCTGAGCGGCATGTGGTGGATGCGCCGGGCCACCCTGCGGACCCTGGTGGTCGGCGGGCTGGCGGCCTGGGCGCTGACGGTGCCCCTGATGGCCTTCACCACCGATCCGGTCAACCTGGCGGTGATCTTCGCCGTCAACAGCTACGTCGGCGGACTGTTCAACGTGGTCGGCGGGGTCTACATGGTACGGATCACGCCAGACCCGATGATGGGCCGGATCGGTGCCGTCGCCACGCTGCTCGCCTCGGGGTCGAACTTCCTCGGCGCGCTGGCCGGTGGGGTGCTGCTGGGCGGTGCCGGGGTCCGACCAACCGTGCTGGGCCTCAGCGCGGTAATGGCCTCACTGGTGCTGTTCGCCCTGCTCAGTCCGGCGGTGCGCGGCATCGCCAAGACGCCGGACAACGCCCGGCTCGTCCGCCGGCTCGGCCGGCACGCCGCTCCTGGCCGTAACGACATCACCCGGATGGCTGGCGGCCGGGCCGGGAACGGCGCTGCCGGCGGTGCCGGTGCCGGTGCCGGGGCCGGGGCCGGGGTTGAGCGGCCCGATGGCCGCAGTATCGAGAAAGTATAGATCTTGCCTTCATCCTTGGACTGGATGACGGCTGTGTCACCGACGCATTACCTTCCGATTCCCGCTACCGGTCTCCACCTTCGCGGGAGTCCCCTCGAAGGGAGAGTCCGATGGAAGGTCACCAGACCTGGAGACCGATGGAGATCGACCCGGCGGCTGCCGGGGCCGAGGCGAGCCCGCAGGGGCTGGTCGACTACCTCTCGACCACTCCGGACCTGGAGAAGCTGCTGACCGCGGAGAAGGCGCTGGTCTTCCGCGGCTTCCAGGTGACGGAGGAGACGCTCGACCCGGTCATGGACCGGCTGCTGCCCAACCGGCTGGCGTACGTGCACGGCAACTCGCCGCGTACCAAGGTGGGAAAGAACGTCTACACCTCCACCGAGTACCCGCCCGAGTTCACCATCTCGATGCACAACGAGCTGTCGTACGCCCACCAGTGGCCGTCCCGGCTGATGTTCTTCTGCCACACGGCGGCGGAGACCGGTGGCGCCACCCCGGTGGTCGACGGCGTCCGGTGGCTGGAGGCCCTGGACCCGGAGGTGCGCGCCGCGTACGCCGGCGGGGTGCGCTACACCCAGAACCTGCATGACGGCTTCGGCCTCGGCAAGAGCTGGCAGGACACCTTCGAGACCTCCGACCGGGACGAGGTCGAGGCGTTCCTCAGCAGCACCGAGGCGAGCTGGGAGTGGATGCCCGACGGTGGGCTGCGGGTGATCCAGGACCGTCCGTCCACCACCCGGCACCCGGTCACCGGGGTCGAGGTGTGGTTCAACCAGTCCGACCAGTGGCACCCGGCGGCGCTCGGTGACGAGACCGCGAAGTCGCTGGCCGAGGTGCTGCCGCCGGACGAGCTGCCGCAGTCGGTGACCTTCGCCGACGGCACCCCGATCCCGGACGAGTACGTCATCCAGGTCCGCGACCGTGGTCTGGAGAGCGCTGTCGACGTCGACTGGCGGCAGGGCGACGTGCTGCTGATCGACAACGTACTGGTCGGCCACGGCCGGCGCCCGTTCACCGGACGGCGTCGGGTCCTGGTGGCCATGTCCGACTGAACCTCTTTCCGCCTCTCCCTGCGGTGTGGCCGCAGTTGAGGCGCCGAGCGCGATCGCCGCGCGGTTCGGGCGGAAAGGTTCACCGAACCGCCGGGTCGTCGCGCCGAGTTGTCCAGACCGAAGGGCCGGACCATGACTGTCTCCACTACTGACATCGGAACAATGCCGCACCTGGTCACCCGCGAGTCGGCCGGCGCCGAGATCGGGGAGCTGATCCGGGCCGAGCGCGCCGGCCTGCGGAAGATCCTCAACGAGCGGGGCGCGCTGCTGCTGCGCGGCTTCTCCGTCGGCGGCGTCGACGGCTTCGACGCGGTGGTCCGCGCGCTCTCCGGCCCGCCGCTGACCTACTCGGAGCGCTCCTCGCCGCGGAGCACGATCAAGGGCCAGGTCTACACCTCGACCGACTACCCGCCGGAAGAGGAGATCTTCCTGCACAACGAGAACTCCTACCAGGCGGTGTGGCCGCTCACCCTCTACTTCTACTGCCGGCAGGCGCCGGCCACCCGGGGCGCCACCCCGCTGGCCGACATCCGCAAGGTGTACCGGGCGATCGACCCGACCATCCGCGAGGAGTTCGTCCAGCGGGGCTGGATGGTGGTGCGCAACTTCCACGGCTCGTTCGGCACCTCCTGGCAGCAGATCTTCAACACCGACGACCAGGCGGCCGTCACCGAGTACTGCGCCGCCAACGGGATCGAGACCGAGTGGCGGGACGGCGGGGGGCTGCGGACCCGGGCGATCCGCAAGCCGGTGCACACCCACCCGGTCAGCGGCGAGACGGTGTGGTTCAACCACGCGACGTTCTTCCACGTGACGACGCTGCCGAAGGACGTCCGGGAAGGGGTCCTGGAGATCTTCGACGAGGAGGACCTGCCGACGAACACCTACTACGGCGACGGGGCCCGGATCCCGGACGACGTCATCGCCCACCTCCGCGACTGCTACCGGGCCGCGACCGTACGGTTCGACTGGCAGTACGACGACGTGCTGGTGGTCGACAACATGCTCGCGGCGCACGGTCGCGAGCCGTTCACCGGCCCTCGGCAGATCGCGGTGGCGATGGCGGAGCCCTCGAACGCCTGACCCCGCGAGCGGACGCCCGCCCCGGCAGCCCCACGGCCGCCCGGGCGGGCTTCTCGCGTGTCGTCTCCTATTTCCGACTCTGCCCCGGCCTGTTCCGACTGCGGATCGCCCGGTTACGGGCGAGTATGTGAAACTGTCTTGTCTTCTGGATACGCGGCCGTATCCAGAAGACGCCCGACTATGTTGTTTGCGTCGGCAAAGAAACGGGAAGTGTCCCGGCAGGCCGGGCCGATTGCCCTGGTGGGCGGGACATTGCGGCAATGCAGACGAGGTTACTTTTCGGTAGTGAAGGCCCGGTCCCGATAAGCGACGGACGTTTTGCAGATGTTTCGCTCGAAGTTCTTATCGCTGTCTCCAACCTGACTTGATTGAATATCGGTGCACCGATATTGTAGGCGGAACCGTCCGTGAGCGTTTGGGGAGATCTGGCGTCCGCGGTCGTGGCCGCTGGGAGCTGTCGCTCATTCGGTGGCCCGCCGTGGTTGGCCACGCTTCCCGTAGCCAACATTTTGGGGGGAAATGCGGGTGGGAATCGTGGGTTTGGTGGAGCGGGTCGCCCGACACGCTGACCAGGAACCGGACCGGGAGGCCGTTGTCCTCCTTCGCTGGGATGAACGTGAAGAACGTTCGGAATGCTTGCGCTACGGCGAGCTGGACCGGGCCGCCCGGGAGCTGGCCGGTCGACTGCGGGACCGCTGTCGTCCCGGTGATCGGGCGCTACTGCTCTATCCGACCGGCCTCGAGTTCGTCAAAAGCATCCTGGGCTGTATGTATGCCGGTGTCGTCCCGGTGCCGGCGCCGCTGCCGGATGGGGACAAGCACCACCTCATGCGGGCCACCGGGATCGCGCTGGACTCCGATCCGCGCATCGTGCTGACCGACAGCGCGAGCCTGGTCACGGTCTCCGACTGGATGAGCCAGGACGGGCTGGACCGGTTGTTGTGCACCGCCACCGATCTTGCCGGGCCGGCGGCACCGGGCGCGTGGGACGGTCCGACGCACATCAGTCCGAGTGCGCTCGCGCTGCTGCGCTATACCACGGGATCGACGAGCGACCCGAAAGGTGTAATGATCAGCCATGAGAACCTTGCGCACAACTTCGAGATATTTCGGGACGCTTTCTCGCTGACGTCGCGGGACCGTTCCCTCGGCTGGCTGCCATTGCACGACGGCGCCGGTCTGATCGAGATGCTGCTTGAGCCGCTCTATCGCGGCGCCACCACCGTACTCATGGCGGCCGATGATTTTTTTACTGATCCGGCCCGGTGGTTGAAAGCTATTGACAAATACGATGTGCAACTCAGCTCCGCGCCCGGTTTCGCGTACCGGCTGTGCGCGCGGGAGGTGACCGACGAGCAGGTCAGGGGCCTGGACCTGGCCCGGTGGGAGCATGCCTGCGTGGGCGGCGCCGACCCGATCGAGCCCGAGCCGCTGATCGAATTCGTCGACCGATTCACCCCGGCCGGCTTCCGGCGCGAGGCGGTGCGGGTCGGATATCACATCACCGAGTCGACATTGTTCGTCTCCGGCACTCGGCCTGGTCAGCCGCTCGCGGTGGAACGGTTCGATCCGAGCCGGTTGGAACAGAACATCCTGCTGCCGGCGGCGGCCGACGCGGCCGCGGCGAGATCACTTGTCAGCAGCGGCACGGTAAATGGCCTTGACGTCAGGATTGTCGACCCGGACACCACCGCCGTGTTGCCGGACGGGCGGCTCGGCGAGATCTGGATCCGGGGCCGGAGCGTGGCCCGCGGCTACTGGCGGCGCGAGTTGGAGAGCGACCGGGTCTTCGAGGCGACCACCGCGGACGGCGAGGGCGGCTATCTGCGTACCGGCGATCTCGGCGTCTGGTCCGACGCCGAGCTGTACGTGCTGGGCCGGATGCGGGAGATGCTGGTCATCGGCGGGCGGAGCCTCTATCCGCACGACATGGAGAAGGCGGTACGCACCTCCGACACCCGCTTCGCCGACCTGACCGGCACGGTCTTCGCGGTGCCGTCGCCCCGGCAGGAGATCGTCGTCCTGCACGAGGTCCAGGCGGAGCCGGCCGACCCGGCCACGCTGTCGTCGCTGGCCCGCAGCGTCAAGGACTGGCTCAGCCGGTGCTTCGGGGTACGGGTGGCCAACGTCGCCTTCCTGCGTCCCGGCAAGGTGCGCAAGTCGCCCGGCGGCAAGGTGGAGCGGGCGCTGATGCGGGAGCTGTTCATGGCCGACGCGCTCGACCCGGTCTACGAGGACCTGGACATCGAGACGCGGCGCCGCTACCGCGCCGTCGGACCGCCGCTCGCGGTGAGCCACGGCAAGGACTTCCGATGACGCGCGGCGGGAGGTCCTGATGCTCGGAACCCCGCCGACTCCGGCGCCGGTCGACGCCACCGAGCCGGGCACGGCCGGCCACCCCCGGTGGAGAGAGATGGAATTTCGGATCCTCGGCTCGGTCGAGGTGGTCGACTCGACCGGTGTGGTCGAGCTCAGCGCGTCCAAGGTACGCACCGTGCTCGCCGCACTCCTGCTCGCCCGGGGGCGGGTGGTCTCCGACTCGCGACTCGCCGTCGTGCTCTGGGGCGACGACCCGCCGGTCACCGCCGCCGCGCAGATCCAGACGTACGTCTCCCGGCTGCGCGCCAAGCTCGCCCCGGACGCCGAGATCGTCCGGCAGCGCCCCGGATACGTACTGCGGGTCGCGCCCGACCGGTTCGACCTGGTGCGCTTCGAGCAGCTCGCGGCGCGCGGCCGGGACGCCCTCGCGGAGGGCCGGCCGGCCGACGCCGCCGAGGCGCTGCGGGGCGCGCTCGCGCTGTGGCGCGGTCCGGCCCTCGCCGGGGTGACCGAATACCTGAGCGACGCGGAGCGGCCCCGCCTGGAGGAGGCGCGGCTGGCCGCACTCGGCGACCGGATCGACGCCGAACTGGCGCTCGGCCAGCACGGCCGGCTGGTCGTCGAGCTGACCGGGCTGGTCGCCGCGGACCCGCTGCGTGAGCAGTTGCGCGGCCAGCTGATGCTGACGCTCTACCGCTGCGGCCGGCAGGCGGACGCGCTGGCCAGCTACCAGGACTACCGGCACCTGCTCGCCGAGGAACTCGGCATCGACCCGGGGCGCGAGCTACAGGACCTGCACAAGTCGATCCTGGCCGCCGAGGCGTCGCTCAGCCTGCCGGCGCCGGAGGCCCGGGTGACCGTCCGGCGTACCCCGGCCGAGCCGCTGCCGGCCCGGCTCCCCCCGGACGTGGCGGACTTCACCGGCCGGGACCGGGAGGCCGCCCAGGTGGTCGCGCTGCTGCGTACCCGGCCGGACAACGGTGGGCGGCGGCTCGCCTGCGTGATCGGCGGGATGGCCGGGCTGGGCAAGACCGCCCTGGCGATCCACGTCGGCCACCTGCTGCGGTCGTCGTACCCGGACGGGCAGATCTACCTCGACCTGCGCGGTGCCGGACCGCAGCCGGCGGATCCCGTCGACCTGCTCGGCACCATCCTGCGGGCGCTCGGGACGGAGGCGTCGGAGATCCCGCCGTCGATGGCCGACCGGGCGCAGCTCTACCAGAGCCGGCTGGCCGGGCGCCGGGTGCTGGTACTGCTCGACAACGCCGCCAGCGAGCAGCAGGTACGCCCGTTGCTGCCGGAGAGTCCGACCTGCGCCGCGATGGTGACCAGCCGGGCCCGGCTGGCGGCGCTGGAGGGCGTACCCCTGATCGACCTGGACGTCCTCGAACACCAGCAGGCGCTGGAGCTGCTCTCCAAGATCGTTGGTGCCGCCCGGGTGACCGCCGAGCCGGAGTCGGCGGTACGCATCGTCGAGCTCTGTGGCCACCTGCCGCTCGGCGTGCGCATCGCCGGTGCCCGGCTCACCGCGAAGCCGCACTGGCGGCTGGCCCGGCTCGCCGACCGGCTCTCCAGCCAGCGGCGCCGGCTGGACGAACTCCGGATCGGCGACCTGGAGGTCCGGGCCAGCGTGGCGTTGAGCCTGCAGGGCCTGGGCGAGCCCGCCCGGCGCGCCTTCCGGCTGCTGGCCCTGCTGGACGCGCCCCGGTTCGCCATCTGGACCGCCGCGGTGCTGCTCGACGTCACCCTCGCCACCGCGCGGGAGTTGCTGGAGCAACTGGTCGACGCCCGGCTCCTGGACGTCGTCCAGGTCGACGGTTCGAGTCAGGCCCGCTACTTCTTCCACGACCTGGTCCGGGCGCTCGCCCTGGAACAGGCCGCCGACGAGGAGACGGCCGACGAGCGGTACGCGGCGCTGGACCGGACGTTCGGCAGCCGTTCGGACCCGGGTGCCAAGGAGAACGGGTGACCACCCGGCTCCCGACCGGGGACACTTCACCGAGGGAAAGGGCTGCACCGGTGAGCACGTACGGCAGGGTCACGAACGACTGGTTCCTCCGCTTCGGAGCCGCGCCCCGGGCCACGGTCCGGCTGGTCTGCTTCCCGCACGCGGGCGGCGGGGCGGCCGGGTACCGGCGCTGGGCGGATCTCGTCCCGGAATCGATCGAGGTGGTCGCGGTCCAGTACCCCGGCCGGCAGAACCGGTACGGCGAGCCGATCATCGACGACATGACCGTACTGGCGGACGAGATCGTCGCGGCGGTCGCGCGTGAACTGGCCGGGCCGGTGGTGTTCTTCGGGCACAGCATGGGTGCCGTGGTCGCCTTCGAGGTGGCCCGCCGGTTGCGCGGCAGCGACTCGCTGACGGTACGCCGGCTCTTCGTGTCGGCCGGTCCGGCGCCGTCGGCCCGACGCTCGCTCGGAGTGCACCTGCGCGACGACGACGGGGTGGTCGCGTACCTCCGGGAACTCGGCGGCGGCGGCGCGGAGTTGCTGGAACTCGACGAGATCCGGCAGTTGACGCTGCCGATGGTCCGGGCCGACCTGCGGCTGATCGAGACCTACCGGTACGCGGCCGGCGAGCCGCTGAACTGCCCGGTCACCGCGATCGTCGGCGACCGGGACCACACCTTCACCACCGCCGACGCGCGTCGCTGGGTGGTGCACACCAATGCCGGGCTCGACGTGCACTCGCTGCCCGGTGGTCACTTCTATCTCGACGACCAGGCGGACCGGCTGGTGCCGCTGCTGGTCGAGCGGATCCTGCCCCGGTAGCGCGGCCGGGCCGGTGCCCGGGCGACCCGGTCCGGCCCGGTGCGCTGGGGCGGACCGGTCGGGGAAACGCTCACCGCTCCTGGACGCCGTCGCCGTCGTCGCGGGGGAGATATCGACGTACCCGGATGCCGTGGCCGTGTGCGCGGATGCCGTCCGCGGCGGCGATGGCCGCGACGGGATCGGTGAGGAAGTCGAGCGCGACCGCGGTGTCACCCTCGATGCGGCTGCGCATCCGCTCCAGCCCTTCGGGGGTGCTCGACGCCACGGCGTCCAGTTTGGCCAGTGCCGCCGCTCGGAGTCGGTAGTCGTTCTCCACCTCGACGACGACCTCGGACACCACCACGTAGCGCTGGGTCCGGGTGGAAGCGCTGAGCTCGCGGTCCATCTCTTCCTTCACGGTCCTGAGCATAGTCGTACCTTTCATGCGCAGAAACCCCTATTGATCCCCCGTCAAGCAAGTTTAATTACTTACGGGGTTCCAGCGCAGTTTAGGGGTCTTCCTGTATGGACCTGGAGTGAGAATGCGACTACCCTGCGGGAGGTATGCCGTGTCCGGGCCCGAAGGAATTTCCCGGGCCGGAGCCGGAGCTGAGCCCGACCGACGGCGGCTACCCGCTCGCGGTGGACATACCGGGATGCCGACCGGCAGGCTCAGGTGATGCCGAACGTCGTGGTGCTGGGCGCGGGGGTGGTCGGGCTGACCACCGCGGTACGACTGGCCGAGGCCGGTGCCCGGGTGGCGGTGCTGACCGCCGACGAGCCGGCCGACACGGTCTCCCGGGTCGCCGCCGCGGTCTGGTACCCGACCCGGACCAGTGCCGACCCCCGGGTGCTGGGCTGGGCCCGGCGCACCTTCGAGGTGCTCGCCGCGCACGCCCGGCAGGAGGTGCCGGGCGTGGTGATGCGGCCGACCCGGATGCTGCTGCGCGAGGCGGTGACCGGGGACCCGTGGTGGGCCCCGGCGGTGCCCGACTTCCGGGCCGTCGCACCCCCGGAGGGGTACGCCGGACAGTGGCGGTTCACCGTGCCGGCCGTCGAGATGGGCCCGTACCTGGCCTGGCTGGTCGACCGGCTCGCCCGGCTGGAGGTGCCGGTGCGCCGGCACCGGGTGGACCGGCTCGCCGACGTGCCCGCGATCGCGGCCGAGGTGTGGCCGTCGGCGCGGCGGCCGCCGCTGGTGGTCAACGCGACCGGGCTGGCCGCCGGCAAGCTCGCCGACGACCCGGCCGTGCACCCGATCCGGGGCCGGATCGTCTTGGTCGGCAACCCCGGCCTGACCACCTCGGTACGCGACGAGGGGAACCCGGCCGGCATCACCTACGTACACCCGCGCAGCCGGGACGTGGTGCTGGGCGGCACCTTCGAGCCGTACCGGACGGAGACCGGGCCGGACGAGGAGGCCGGTGCGGCGATCCTGGCCCGGTGCGTCGCGCTGGTCCCGGAACTGGCCGGAGCGCCGGTGCTCGGGCAGCTCGCCGGGCTGCGTCCCGGCCGGCTCGGCGGGGCCCGGCTGGCCGAGGACGTGTCCGGGCTGGCCGGATCGGCCCGGCTGATCCACAACTACGGGCACGGCGGTGCCGGGGTCACCCTGGGCTGGGGCTGCGCCGACGAGGTGGCGGCGCTGGTCCTCGACCAGACGCCATGATCATCGAACCTTTCCACTTCCCCTTACGTCGCGGTGGACCGCGGGTTGGCTCCGGGTCCCAGCATTCCGTGACCGTGGGGTTCAGCGGAGGGTCGCGGAGACCCCGCCCCGGGCGATGGTCCGGGCCATCAGTTCGTGCAGCGGCTCGGGGCGGCCCAGGTGGTATCCCTGACCCCGGTCGACGCCGAGTTCGCGCAGCACCGGCACCAGCTCGGGCCGGTCGATGTGCTCGGCGACCGTGCGCATCCCGAGCCCGTGCGCGGCCCGCACCACCGCGTCGATCAGGATCGGGTCGGAGCCGCCGTGGTCGGCCTGCCGGACGAACTCACCCGCGATCTTGACCGCGCTGAACGGCAGGTGCTTGAGGTAGACGAAGGAGCCGTATCCGGCGCCGAAGTCGTCCAGGCTGAACCGGCAGCCGGCCGAGGTGAGCGTGGAGGCCAGTCGGCGGGCGGCGGCCAGGTTGGCGATGGCGGTGGTTTCGGTGATCTCCAGGCCGAGCTGGGTCGCCGGTACGCCCGCGGCGGCCAGCGTGCCGACCACCCAGTCACCGAAGCTCGGATCCTCCAGCGAGCGGCTGGAGATGTTGACGTCCAGCCGCAGTTCCACCCCGGCCGCCCGGGCCGCGGCGAGTGCTCCGGTGGCGGTCTCCACCACCCAGCGGTCCAGCTCGTAGATCATGTCGCCGCGCTCCAGCGCCGGCAGGAAGTCGCCGGGGCCGATCTGCCGGCGATGGTTGTCGCGTACCCGCATCAGCAGCTCGTAGCTGCGTACCTGGTCGTCGCCGAGGTCGATGATCGGCTGGGCGTCGAGCTGCAACTGGCCGGTGTCCAGCGCCCGGCGTACCCGGGAGACCAGGTCGACCCGCTGGGCGGCCAGCCGTTGCTGCTCCGGCGCGAAGAGCCGGGCCCGGTTGCGGCCCTCGCCCTTGGCCTGGTAGAGCGCCAGGTCGGCGTGGGCGAGCAGCAGGGTGTCGTCGTCGGCGGTGTCCAGCGGGGCGGCGCCGATGCTCAGCGTCACCCGCAGCGGCTCGCCGCGCACCGCGAGCGGGGTGTGGGCGACCAGGTCGCAGAGCCCGGCCCCGATCGCGAGTGCCCGGTCGGCGTCGCAGTCCGGCAGCAGGACGGCGAACTCGTCCCCGCCCAGCCGGCCGAGCACCGCCTCGGCGGGCAGGTGGTTGGGGAGCAGCCGGGCCAGCAGCCGGAGCACTTCGTCGCCGATGGCGTGCCCGCGCAGGTCGTTGATGTCCTTGAAGTTGTCGATGTCGATCAGGAGCAGTGCGGCCGCCGCCGGGCTGCCGGTAGCGGTCAGCTCGCTCATCCGGGCGGTCAGGGCCCGCCGGTTCGGCAGCCCGGTCAGCGGATCGTGCTCGGCCAGGTATGCCAGCTCGTCCTGGACCTGCCGGATCTCGGTGATGTCGTGTGCGGTGCCGAGCATCCGCAACGGCCGGCCGGACTCGTCGGTGAAGACTTCGCCGTAGCACTCCAGGACGCGCATCTGCCGGCTGTTCGCCAGGTACATCCGGTGGGTGTAGGTGAACGAGTTGGCCTCCCGGATCGCCCGGTGCAGAGTTGCCTCGATCATTTCGAGGTCGTCCGGGTGGATCATCTTCCGGTAGGTCGGGTAGTCGAGCGCGGTCTCCGGGGCCAGCCCGATCATCGCCTTCAGAGTGGGTGACCACACCACCTGGTCGGTGGGGAGGTGCCACTCCCAGGTGCCGACCCGGGCCAACTGCTCGATGTGGGCCAGCCGCCACGCGTAGTCGTCGGCACGGCGCCGGTCGGCGCGCTGCTCGGTGACGTCGGCCAGCTCGTACACCAACTGGCCGTCCGGCTCCGGTTCGGCGCGCGGCAGCGGCGGCAGCCGCCGACACGTCACCCGCAGGTGCCGGACCGCGCCGTCGACCGTCGGGCAGCGCAGCTCGACCGGCGGTCCGTCCGGGGTCGCGGCGCCGAACGGCAGCGAGCCGATGTCCGCGCCGATGAGCTGGCCGAGTCGCTGGGCCGCCCGGTTGTACCAGGTCACCTCGCCGTTCTCGGCGGTGGTCAGCAGGGCGGCGGAGGTGGTGTCGAGCACCGCGGCGGGCACACTGGACGGCAGTGCGGGCACTGGGCCTCCCGTAGAGATCGACCGGATCCGGTGCAGGGGACGCGGGACGCGCACGGTCGGCCGTGACGGCGCACTGAGTGTACGGAGGCGGGAGCCCCACGGCCAACGCCCCTACGCCGACAGCCGTCGATCTTGACCAGGTCGGGGCGGGGGTCAGGGTGATCCGGAGGCGTCCCGCCGGACGATCGCCACGGCCACCCGGCAGAACTCGTCCATGTCCGGGGTGAACCCGTCGGCGAGGTCCGGATGCAGTCCCGCCCGGGTCTCGTCGAGCAGCCGACGGCAGACCTCCTCGACCGGTTCACCGGCATAGTCGGCCCGGACCCGGTCGATTGCCGCGCGCAGCGCGGAGTTGAGCTGCTCCTCCAGCGGTCCGCGCAGGTGCCGCCGCGCCGGGTCGAGCCCGGTGGGGTCGAGCGTGACGTGTGGCTCCGACATCACCGCTCCCTTCGTCGCCGGTGCCGTTGCCCGCCGGTCCCCGTCACCCGCCGGTGGCCGACGGCGTACCCAGCCGGGGGTGGCGGTCAAACCGGTCCGGGTACCGCTTCCGGCGTCCTGCCCGCTGCCGGTGGCGCCCGGCGACCGGCTCACACCACGGGCGGCAGGCTGCTCACCCGGACCAGGTACGACATCTCCTCGGCCGGCTCCTCCCGGTACGAGACCCGCTGGATCTGCCGGTCGTCCACGTACAGCGCGACATCGGCGAGCACGCCGAGGTGGGCGAGGCCGATGTCGGCGGCCCGCTTCTTGTCCTGGAGCACGGCGCCGATCCCGCCGATCAGGGTCGCCGCGTCGGAGGTGCGTCGACCCGGCGGGCAGCGCAGCACGATCTCCAGGGCGACCGGCTCGGTCAACGCGGTCCAGCCACTGCGCTGCGCCGCGGCGCAGGCGGCCTGGAGCAGCGTACGGACCCGGGCGGCCTGCCGGTGCCCGGCCGCGAAGATCGACAGCGCCTCGGTCTTGACCGGCGGCGGCCCGCTGACCTCGAAGGACAGGGTGAGCGCCCGGGTGTTCTGCACGGCGGCACCTCCTCTTGCAGACGATCCTGCCCAAGGATCGCGGGGACGGGGCGCGTTTCGCCTATCGGAACTGCCGCTCCGGACGGCCCGGTCCGGCCGCCGCTCGGGCGCCGAGGCCGGTCCACCGGGCCTGTCGGCATCGACGGCGACCTGCTGGCGCCGGAGGTAGCACCCACGGTAGCCGAGGCGCCGGCCGCCGGGAATATCACAGTGGACCCGGGATCGGTCGCTCGGGTGACGGTCGGCGCGCTGCGGCGCTGAGGCTTGTCGATGTTTCGGTCGCTGGGCGGCGGGGCAGTGGGGGTATTCGACACCTACGCCCGGTCCGGCGGTTCGCCTGCGGCCGGAGGCGGGGTGCTTTCGCCGTGTGCCGGGACGGTTCCCGCCCCGGCCGTCATAAGGGAGGACGGCGTGATGAGCGGTCACCAGGCGCGCGACAGGCGGCCGGCGGGCTGCCACCGGCGGCCACGATCGGCGGAGGCCGACGTCGGCACAACGGCCGGGAGGACAGCGGGGTGCCGAGATGACTGAGCCCGAGCGGGGCGGCCGGATCCGGCGGCGCCGGTTCCGGCTGGCGGCGGCGCTGACGGGGCTGACGCTGCTGGTGCCGCTCGCTGCCTGCGGCTCCGGGGAGGACGGCGGCATTCCGACGATCAACCTCTACTACACCACCGAGCAGAACATCCAGAAGGTGGTCGACGACTGCAACGCGAAGGCGGGCGGGCGGTACCGGATCGCGTACCGGGTGCTGCCCCGGGCCGCCGACGACCAGCGGGTGCAGTTGGTCCGCCGGCTGGCCGCCGAGGACTCGGGCATGGACATCCTGGGCCTGGACGTCACCTGGACCCAGGAGTTCGCCAGCGCGGGCTGGCTGCTGGAGTGGACCGGCGAGCACCGGGTCGAGGCCGAGCGCGGCACCCTGGCCGGCCCGCTGGAGACGGCCCGGTACGAGGGCAAGCTCTACGCCGCGCCGAAGAACACCAACGTGCAACTGCTCTGGTACCGCTCCGACCTGGTGCCGCAGCCGCCGCGTACCTGGGACGAGATGATCCGGGCGGCCCAGGATCTGCGGGGGAGGGGCCAGCCGTACCGGGTGATCACCATGGGCGCCCAGTACGAGGGGCTCGTCGTCCTCTACAACACGCTGGTGGCCAGCGCCGGCGGCCAGATCATCAACGACGACGGCAGCAAGGCGGTCTTCGACGACGGCGCCGTCCGGGCGCTGGAGGTGCTGCGCAACTTCGCCACCGCCGGGATCACCACCTCCTCCTTCTCGAACACCATCGAGGACCAGGCGCGGCTCGACTTCCAGTCCGGGGCGGGCGCCTTCCAGCTCAACTGGCCCTTCGTCTATCCGGCGATGCAGGAGGCGGACCCGGAACTGGCGAAGAAGGTGAAGTGGGCCCGCTACCCGGGAGTGGACCCGGGCACACCGAGCAAGGTGACGATCGGCGGGTTCAACCTGGGGGTCAGCCGGTACTCCCGGCATCCCGACGAGTCCTTCGACGCCGCGTCCTGCCTGCGCGACGCCGAGCACCAGAAGTTCTCCGCGATCAACGACGGGGTACCGCCGACCATCGAGAGCGTCTACGCCGAGCCGGAGATGGCCGAGGCGTACCCGATGCGGGACACCATTCTCGAGGAGCTGAAGGACCCGGCAACCCGGCCGCGCAGTCCGGCGTACCAGAACATTTCGACCGTACTGTCGGCGACGCTCTCCCCGCCGTCGTCGATCGACCCGGAGCGGACCGCGGACCGGATGCGGGAGGCGACGCAGGACGCGCTCGATTCCAAGGGGGTGCTGCCATGAGCGAACGAAGTGAGCGAATCAGCCAGGTCAGTGCGGGTGTGCCTCATGGCGGCACGGAGCGCAGCGGAGTGCCGACATGAGCGAACGAAGTGAGCGAATCAGCCAGGTCAGTGCGGGTGTGCCTCATGGCGGCACGGAGCGCAGCGGAGTGCCGACATGAGCACGGAAACCGAGACCGCGACCGCCGTGGAGCGGGCCGGTACGACCCCGGCGGTCCCGGCGCCCCGGCGCGGCCGGGGTGGTCGGGCGGTGCTGAGCGAGGGGAAGCGGGCCGAGCGCCGGTTGGGCTGGCTGCTCTGCGCCCCGGCCGCGTTGGTGATGCTGGCGGTGACCGCCTATCCGATCCTCTACTCCGTCTGGCTGTCGTTGCAGCGCTTCGACCTCAAGTTCCCGGACGAGCGGGAGTTCGTCGGGCTGGCCAACTACGTCACGGTGCTGACCAACGACTACTGGTGGACCGCGTTCGGGGTGACCATGCTGATCACCGTCGTGACGGTCGCCGTCGAGCTGGTGCTGGGCATGGGACTGGCCATCGTGATGCACCGGACCATCGTCGGGCGCGGGCTGGTCCGCACGTCGGCGCTGATCCCGTACGGCATCGTCACGGTGGTGGCGGCCTTCTCCTGGCGGTACGCCTGGACGCCCGGCACCGGTTATCTGGCCACGCTCTTCGGTGAGGGGGCGCCGCTGACCGAACGGGCCAGCGCACTGGCGATCATCATGCTGGCGGAGATCTGGAAGACCACCCCGTTCATGGCGCTGCTGCTGATGGCGGGCCTGGCGCTGGTGCCGGAGGACCTACTCAAGGCCGCTTCGATGGACGGTGCCACCGCCTGGCAGCGGTTCACCAAGGTCATGTTGCCGGTGATGAAGCCGGCGATCCTGGTGGCGCTGCTGTTCCGCACCCTGGACGCGTTCCGGGTCTTCGACAACATCTTCGTGCTGACGGCCGGGTCGAACGAGACCTCGTCGGTGTCGATGCTCGCCTACAACAACCTGATGCGCGGGCTCAACCTCGGGATCGGGTCGACCATGTCGGTGCTGATCTTCCTGGCCGTGGCGATCATCGCGTTCGTCTTCGTGAAGCTGTTCGGCACCGCTGCCCCGGGCAGCACGGACGAGGGGAGACGCTAATGGCCGCCACCGACACCACGGCCACGGCGAAGTGGCGATGGGGACTGCTGGACCTCGTGGTGGTGGTCTTCGCGCTGGTCCCGGTGCTGTGGATCGCGTCGCTGTCGTTCAAGACCACCGGCACGCTCACCGACGGGAACTTCATCCCTCGGGAGTGGACGCTGGACAACTACCGCACGATCTTCTCCACCAACCAGTTCGTCCGGGCTCTGGGCAACTCGATCGGGATCGCCCTGATCGCCACCACCATCGCGGTGGTGCTCGGCACCATGGCCGCGTACGCGGTGGCCCGGCTGGACTTTCCGGGCAAGAAGGCGCTGGTCGGGGTCTCCCTGCTGATCGCGATGTTCCCGCAGGTCTCGCTCGTCTCGCCGCTGTTCGAGATCGAGCGGTCCCTCGGGCTCTTCGACACCTGGCCGGGGTTGATCCTGCCGTACATCACCTTCTCCCTGCCGCTGGCCATCTACACGCTGTCGGCGTTCTTCAAGCAGATCCCGTGGGACCTGGAGAAGGCCGCCAAGATGGACGGCGCCACCTCCGGGCAGGCGTTCCGCCGGGTGATCGCGCCGCTGGCCGCGCCCGGGGTCTTCACCACCGCGATCCTGGTCTTCATCTTCTGCTGGAACGACTTCCTCTTCGCGATCTCGCTGACCTCGACCGAGCGGTCCCGCACGGTGCCGGTGGCGCTGTCGTTCTTCACCGGGGAGTCGCAGTTCGAGGACCCGACCGGGGCGATCTGCGCCGCCGCCGTGGTGATCACGATTCCGATCATTCTGTTCGTGCTGTTCTTCCAGCGTCGCATCGTGTCGGGCCTGACGTCCGGCGCCGTGAAGGGGTGAGGTCGCAGTGGCTGACATCGTGCTGGACAAGGTGAGCAAGAGCTTCCCGGACGGGACGGTCGCGGTCCGGGACGTCGACCTGGAGATCGCCGACGGCGAGTTCGTCATCCTGGTCGGCCCGTCGGGCTGCGGGAAGTCGACCACCCTCAACATGATCGCCGGACTGGAGGACATCAGCTCGGGCGAACTGCGCATCGACGGGCAGCGGGTCAACGACAAGGCACCCCGGGACCGGGACATCGCGATGGTCTTCCAGTCGTACGCCCTCTATCCGAACATGACCGTCCGGGAGAACATGGCGTTCCCGCTCCGGCTCGCCAAGCTGGACAGGGCGACCATCGAGCAGAAGGTGGCCGAGGCGGCCAAGGTGCTGGAGCTGACCCCGCTGCTGGACCGCAAGCCGGCGAACCTCTCCGGTGGGCAGCGCCAGCGGGTGGCGATGGGGCGGGCGATCGTCCGCAGCCCGAAGGCGTTCCTGATGGACGAGCCGCTCTCCAACCTCGACGCCAAGTTGCGGGTGCAGATGCGTACCGTGGTGTCCCGGTTGCAGAAGCAGCTCGGCACCACGACGGTGTACGTGACGCACGACCAGACCGAGGCGATGACCCTCGGCGACCGGGTGGTGATCATGCGGGGCGGTGCGGTGCAGCAGGTCGGCCCGCCCCAGGAGTTGTACGACCACCCGGCGAACCTCTTCGTCGCCGGGTTCATCGGCTCGCCGGCGATGAACTTCCTGCACGCCGCGGTCGAGGACGACAGGCTGCGGACGGCGGTCGGCGACGTACCCCTCGGCGACCGGCTCCGGCGCGAGCTGGCGGCCGAGGACGCCCCCCGGGAGCTGATCCTCGGCATCCGTCCGGAGCATTTCGAGGATGCCGGGCTGGTCGACGAGCAGACCCGGGAGCGGGGGATGGAGTTCGAGGCGCCGGTCGAGATCGTCGAGTCGATGGGCTCGGACAAGTACGTCTATCTCACCGTCTCCGGTGAGCGGGCCAGCGCGGCGGAGCTGGAGGAACTCGCCGCGGACGTGGGCGCGGACGGGTTCAGCGGCGGCGGGGCGAACCTGGTGACCCGGCTGTCGGCGGAGTCCCCGGTCACCGAGGGGCAGAACCACCGGCTCTGGTTCAACCTGGAGAAGATCCACCTGTTCGACCCGTCGAACGGACGCAACCTCACCCTGCACGAGGGCCGGGCCGCCGGAGCGCTCGCCTCCTGATCCTGCGGAGCGTGGCGATCGGGCCGCGCCTGGTCGCCCGGCGCCGACGGTGTCCTGGCGGCCGGGCTGGTCGCTCGCGCTGACGGTGCCCGGACCGGACGGGAAGCCTCCCGGTCGGTCCGGGCACCATGTTGTCGACCCGGACCGTGCGGCTGAGCGGGTGGGACGGCCGGCGCCCGGAACCGTCCGTGAGCGGCGATTTCAACACGTAGCGTAGTTGTGTGGGTACGGAGCACGAGCCGCCCTGCGGGGCCGGGACCGCCGCGTGATCGCGGCGGTCGCGCTGGCGCTCGGCTCCGCCGTCTGCTTCGCCTTCGGGGCCGCCCTGCAACAGCGTGCCGCGCGCCGGGAACCGCAGCACGGGACGGCCGACCCGCGGTTGCTCATCCGGCTGCTGCGCCGGAAGAGCTGGCTGCTGGCAAAGGTCCCCGACCTGGCCGGTACGGTGCTGCAGGCGATCGCCCTGCGGTTCGGGCCGCTGACCCTGATCCAGCCGCTGCTGATCAGCGGGATGTTCCTGGCGATCCCGCTGGAGGCGGCCCTCGACCACCGCCGGCCGCATCCGCGCGACGTCACCGCGGTCGCCGCCTGTGTCTTCGGGCTCGCCGCCTTCCTCGGCGCCGCCCGGCCCCGGGCGGGGGTGTCCCAGCCGTCCCTGATGGGCTGGCTCGGAGTCGCGCTGATCGGCGGCGCCCTGGTCGGGATCTGCCTGCTTCTCGCCCACCGGGCCACCGGCGCCGCCCGGGGAACGCTGCTCGGGATCGCCAGCGGGCTGCTCTACGCCGGCACCGCGTCGCTGCTGAAGTCCGTCGCCGACCGGGTCACCGACGACCCGCTCTCGACGCTGACCGACTGGCACCTGTACGCGCTGGCCGTGGTCGGGTTCGCCTCGGTGGCGCTGAACCAGAACGCCTTCCAGAACGGTCCCTTGGCCGCGCCACTCACCTCGATCACCCTGGTGGACCCGGTGGCCAGCGTCGTCATCGGGGTGACGGCGTTCCACGAGACGCTGTCGTTCGGTGGACTCCGGCTCCTGGTCGAGGTGCCCGCGGTGCTGGCGATGGGCTTCGGGATCTGGCTGGCCAGCACCCGGTCCACCGGCCGGGAAGGCTACGAGGGCGGCTGAGCGGCCCCGGCGTTCACTTCCCGGCCGTGGACGGGACGGGGCTCAGTTCCCGGCCGCGGTGGGGGCGGGCCGGGGATCCCGCCACATCGGCTGGAGCGTCGGGCCGCCGTCCGGCAACTGGATCGGTTCGCCCTGGGCCCGGAAGCCGTACCGCTCGTAGAGTGCGCGGTTGCGCGGTGAACTCGCCTCCAGATAGCAGCCGATCCCGTCCGCGTCGGCCCGGGCGAGTTGGTGCCGGAGCATGGCGCCGCCGAGCCCCCGGCCGCGCAGCTCGGGCAGCACCACCATCTGCTGGAGATACCAGTGTGGTTCCCGATCGGGGTGGCGGGCGGCGATCAGTTCGCCGACCAGGGCCATCCGGGGCGCGTACTGGCCGTAGGCCCGGGCGAGGAAGGCGGCCTGCTGCTCGTCCCGGGCCGGGTCCGCGGCGGCCGCTGATCCGGTTCGGTCGCCGGCCCGGAACTCCCACACCGACAGGCCACCGATCCCGGTCGGCTCGCCGTCCGCCAACAGGATCTCGCCGGCCTCCAGCGCCCCGCCGACCCAGTCGGAGGCGAACTCGACCCATGCCTGTGCACACGCCTGGCGGGCGCTCTCCTCCGGCACCACCCAGCTCAACACCGCCTCGTCCTGGCCGGCCCGGCCCACCGTGGCGGCGATCGCCCGGGCATCGGCCGGCTCGGCCGGGCGTACCGTCATCGTCTCGGTCATCGTCACCTCGTCACGCTCGCAGGGTACTGTGGGTACAGTGTACGCGAGCGTGCGTACTGTGTAGCGACGGTGGGCGGGGAGTGGATGGAAGGCGACGGTGACGACGCCGGGACCGGCGCGGGGCTGAACCTGGACCGCATCGTACGGGTGGCGGTCGGGCTCGCCGACGCGTACGGCCTGGCCACCCTCTCGATGCGGCGGGTCGCCGCCGCCCTGGACGCCGGGGTGATGTCGCTCTACCGGTACGTGCCGGGCAAGGCCGAGCTGGTCGACCTGATGGTGGAGGACGTCTTCGGCGAGATCGACTATCCGGAGCCGGGCCCGGCCGGCTGGCGGGCCAGGATCGAGCTCTCCGCCCGCCGGGAGTGGGCGATGTACCAGCGGCATCCGTGGGTACTGCCGATCGTCGCGGGCACCGGGCGACCGCCGCTCGGGCCGAACGTGCTGGCCAGCGTGGAATGGGTGCTGGCCGCCGTGGACGGCTTCGGGCTCGACCCGGCGACGATGGTCCAGGTCTACCTCACGGTCAGTGACTACGTGCAGGGTGCGGCCCGGTACGTCCAGACCGAGGCCGAGGACGAGCGGCGGACCGGGGTGAGCATCGAGCAGTGGTGGGCGGCCGAGATGGCCACCCTGACCCGGCTGCTCGACACCGGGCGGTTTCCGCTGCTGTCCCGGCTGACCAGGCAGGTCGGCGCCGCTCCGGCGTCCGTACGGCAGGACTTCGAGTTCGGCCTGGGTCGGGTGCTCGACGGCATCGCCGTCTTCTTGGCAGACGAGCCCGCTCCGGCCGGCCGGCCCGAGCAGGTGACGACCAACGAGGAAACCAGGTTCGAAAAAGTAACCACTACTCCGGACCGACGGCTTCCCGCGGCCACCTCGGCGGCACTGGAACTGCTCGGCCGGCGCTGGGTCCTCGACCTGCTGCACGTGCTCGGCCACGGCGAGGCACGGTTCCGCGATCTCGTCGAGGCCCTGCCCGGCGTCTCCCGGCGGGTGCTCACCGAACGGCTGCGCGAACTCGCCGACGAGGGACTGCTGCGCCGCCAGGTGGACTCCGGCCCGCCCACCCGGATCAGCTACGCCCTCACCGAGCGCGGTGCCGGGCTCCGCAGCGTGCTGACCGGCCTCGACACCTGGGCCGGGCAGCACGACCGGACCGGTGCTCGCCGATCCCGGACGGTCCCCGGCGCCGGCCGGTCCGCTCGCCGCGAAGGTCGACCCGGGCGCCGTCCGGGACCTGACTCGGCGGCGGTGTGACCCCCGGCGGGCCCGGTCGCGGCCCGGTCCGGCTGGCTCCCGGCGACCCGGTGATCGGGATCAAGTGGACCGGCGGCCCGGGCGAGGGCTCTCAACCCGCCCGGACCACCGGCTTGGCAATGCCTACCCGGGATACCGGGATGTATGCGCCCCGCTCTCGCCCCGCCCCGCTCCCGGCGGCATCGCCGCCCCCGGCGCCGGTGCCCGGGAAGCCCCGGAGGCCGGGGACGACCCGGCCGGGGTCGGGAGCAACCGGCCCACCACCTCGGTCAGCACTGCCATCCCGTCCCGGCTCAGCACCGACTCGGGATGGAACTGCACCCCGGCGTACGTCGGCCCGCGCAGCGCGTGCACCGCACCGTCGACCGGGTCCCGGGCCAACCGCACCGGCCCGTACGCCGTGTCCAGCCCGTCGGTGTCGGCCAGCGCGGTGTAGCTGGAGTAGAAGCCGACCCGCGCGACGGTGTCGAAGAGCGTGACGTCCCGGCACAGCCCCTGGTAGGGCGCGGTGCGCCGGTGCAGGGTCAGGCCGAGTCGGGCGGCCAGCATCTGGTGGCCGAGGCAGACGCCGAGGGTCGGTGACCCGCTGTCGAGCAGCCGGCCGACCAGGCGGCGCAGGGCGACCATCTTCGGGTCGGTCGGGTGCCCCGGGTCGCCCGGTCCGGGGCCCAGCACCGTCAGGTCGGCGCTGGCCGGATCGAATCCGCCCGGCTCGGCGACCCCGGCCCAGGGGCGTACCGTCACGGTCAGGCCGAGCGCCCGCAGTTGGTGCGCGAGCATGCCGGTGAAGGTGTCCTCCCCGTCGACCACCACCACCCGCCGGCCGGCGAACTCCGGTCGTACCGTGGCGCCCGGCGTCCGCTGCTCCAGCCAGAACGGGGCGAGCCCGGTGTTGCGGGCGGCCAGCGCGGCCCGTACCGCCGGGTCGTCGGCGAGCCGGACCTCCGCGGCCGGTGCCGGTTCGGCGGCCGGCGCGGACGCGACACCGACCACGCCGGTGCCGGTGGCGTCGCCGGCCCGGTCGCCGGGGGCCGCCGGCTCCGGCCGCAACCCCAGCGCGGTCAGCACCCCGGCCGCCTTGGCGTGCGTCTCGGCCACCTCGGCGGCGGCGGTGGAGTGCCGCACCAGGGTCGCGCCGACCGGCACCCGCAGCTCGCCGGCCGGCGAGATCTCGGCGGTACGGATCAGGATCGGCGCGTCCAGGGTCTGCCGCCCGGCCTCGTCGAAGCCGAGCAGCGCCAGTACGCCCGCATAGTAGCCGCGGCCGCGCCGCTCGTGCCGGGCGATCACCCGGCAGGCGTTCTCCATCGGACTGCCGGTGACGGTCGGCGCGAACATCGTCTCCCGGAGCACCTCCCGGACGTCCAGCGAGCCGCGCCCGGCCAGCAGGTACTCGGTGTGCGTCAGGTGCGCCATCTCCTTGAGGTACGGCCCGATCACCTGGCCACCCTGCTCAGCCACGGTCGCCATCATCTTCAGTTCCTCGTCGAGCACCATGTACAGCTCGTCGATCTCCTTGGGATCGGCGAGGAAGCGCAGCAGCTCCTCCCGGTCCGCCGGCCGGCCCGGGTGGCGCAGCGTACCGCTGATCGGGTTCATCATGACCAGGCCGTCCTCGACGCTGACGTGCCGTTCCGGTGAGGCACCGACCAGGATCCGCCGGCCGGTGTACACCAGGAACGTCCAGTACGCGCCGCGTTCCCCGGTGAGCAGCCGGCGCAGCGCGGCCAGCGCCGCCGGCAGCGGGGGACCGGCCAGAGTGCCGAGGTAGGAGCGGTGGATCACGAAGTTCGCCCCCTCGCCCCGGCCGATCTCGTCGCGCAGCACCCGAGCGACGATCTCCGCGTACTCCGGGTCGGCGATGTCGAAGCCGGCGTCGCGGACCGGTACCGGTACCTCGGGCAGGGCCGCCAGCGCGTCGGCCAGCGGGACCCGCTCGGGCTCGTCGAGCACCAGGCACTCCAGCGGGGCGCCGTCGTCGACACAGGCGAAGCCGCGCTCGGCGACCTGCCGGTACGGCACCACGGCGAGGGTGCGTGGGCCGGCCGGCCCGGCCGGCAGGGGGATGTCGGCGAGCCTGGCGACGGTGTGCGGCACACCGGTGAAGACCTCGAGGCCGGTGGCGCCGTCCCGGCGCAGCAGGGCGAACGGGCCGGGGTCGGCGCCGCTCGCGATGGTGCGGAGCAGGTGGTTGAGCAGGGTCATCGGTCGTCCCTCACAGCCGGGGGCCGTCCCGAGCGGTGGCCGGAGAGGCGTGGGGGAACCCTGGCGGCCGCCGCGTGGGGCGGCCGCGTGGAAGATTGCTACGCGCGGAGGTCGGCCGCCGGGATGGCGGGCCACCAGGAGTTGAGTCGCGCGAGCACGGCCCGAGTCTAGGGCAGCGCCGGCCGGGCCGGCACCCCCTTCGGCGCACCTGTCCACCAGGTGGGCGACCCGGGCCGGCGCGGGGCCCGTCCGGCCGGTACCGCGCGACCTTGCCCTGGTCGGCAGCGACGAACGGGTACGGTTTTCGTCGATGAGGATTCTCGCTCTCGACCTGGGTACGTCGTCGGTGCGCGGCCTGGTGCTGGACGCGGCCGCCCGGCCGCTGCCCGGTGCGCTGGCCCGGCGACCGGCCGAGGTCACGATCGGGGACGACGGTCGGGCCACCCTGGACGGGCCGGCCTACCTCGCCGCCCTGGTCGAGTGCCTCGACGAGCTGGCCGGGGCGGACCACCTCGACGGGGTGGAACTGGTCGTCGCCTCGGCGCAGTGGCACTCGGTGGTGCCGCTGAACGCCGCCGGCGATCCACTCGGCCCGGTGCTGACCTGGTTGGACACCCGCCCCACCCCGCCGGCCGGGGCGGCCGGGCCGGTGGATCCGGACGACTACCACCGACGTACCGGCACCTGGTGGCACCGGTTCTACTGGTCGGTCCGGCTGCCCTGGCTGCGGGAGCGGTGCGGCGACGACAAGATCCGCTTTGTCGGCCTGATCGAGTACGTCTTCGGCACGCTGCTGGACGAGGCGGTCATGTCGGTCTCCCAGGCCTCCGGCACCGGCCTGCTCGACCTGCGCACCCTGGACTGGGACACCGAGGCGTGCGAGCTGGCCCGGGTACGCCCGGGCGAGCTGCCGACGCTGGCTCCGCTGGCCTGGCACGGCCGGCTCCGGCCCGGGTACGCCCGGCGCTGGCCGGCGCTCCGGGCCGCCCGCTGGGCCCCGCCGAGCGGCGACGGTGCCGCCTCCAACGTGGGCTCCGGCTGCTACGACAGCCGGCGCGCGGCGGTCACCGTCGGCACCTCGGCGGCGGTCCGGCTGGTCCAGCCCGCCCCGGCGGGTGGCGAGCTGCCGCCGTTGCCGGAGGAGCTGTGGCGCTACCGGGTGGACCACGAGCACGTGGTGACCGGTACCGCCTTCTCCGGCGGCGGCAACCTCTACGCCTGGGTCCGGCGGGAGATGAAGCTGCCGGAGGGGGCGGACCTCGACCGGGCCCTGGCCCGGGTGCCGCCCGGCGACGGCGTACCGGCCGATCCCCAGCTGGGCGGCGACCGTCCACCCGGGCTCGCCCCGGCCGGCTCCGGCGCGCTGTCCGGGCTCGGCTTCAACACCACCGCGGTGGACATCCTGGCCGGACTGATGGACGCACTCTGTCGCCAGGTGGCGGTAGGGGTCACGGCGATCGAGTCCACCCTGGATAACTCGGTCCAGGTCGTCCTCGGTGGCGGGGCCGTCGCCGCGTCCGGGTGGTGGCGGCGTTCCTTCTCGGTCGCGCTGGCCCCCCGGGAGGTACACCACGTCCGGAATCCGGAGATCGGTGCGGTCGGCGCCGCTCTGGTGGCGATCGGTCGGCTCGACGGCGCGTCCGGCCTTGAGCGCATCGTCCGGACGGATGAGCACGAGTCGGCGACAGCGACAAGATCTGATCACCCGCAGTATCCTTCGTGAGCTGTACCGCCCCCCTGATCATTGACAGCAGGTCCGGGCCTGAATTGAAATAGCTCCGCTCCTTGGCGCGCCCCGCATCGAGGACGGTAGGAGGCATGGTGGCTGTTGCCCCGGACCCGTCACACGGCGCCGTCTCGCGTCACCGCCGGCGCCGTCTCGACGTCCGGGTGGTACCACATCGCCGCAGGTCCCCCTTTCGGTTGCGGGACTGGCGGATGCGTACCAAGCTGGGCGCCGTCCTCGTGGTCCCGTCGGTCGCGTTCCTGGTGCTCGCCGGAGCGCAGACCAGCGCGTTGGTGAGCCAGGCGGACCTGCTCGACGAGTTCGCCGACCAGGTGGCGGTCGGCCGCGAGATCACGACGCTGGTGCACGAGTTGCAGCGCGAGCGGGACCAGACCGCCGGCGAGCTGGCCGCGCTGAGCACCGGCTCGGCGCCGCCGGTCGAGCCCGGCCGCCCGCTGCCGGCGCTGGAGTCGGTATACCCGGTCGCCGACCGCGCGCTCGACCGGTTCCGAGCGGCGGCGTCGCCGCTGGCCCGGGGTGAGGCGTCCTGGCGGATCTCCTTCGACCGGGTCGACGACGCACTCGACCGGCTGCCGGAGGTGCGGGCCTCGGTGCCGGCGGCCGGCTCCAACCCCGACCCGGTGCTGGCCGAGTACGACCGGACCATCGAGGTGCTGCTGGTGCTGCTGGCCGAGCCCTCGCCCGGCGCGGACCGTGCCGACCTGACCGACGCGGTGCTGCGGTACGTCGAGTTCGCCCAGGTCAAGGAGATCAACTCGCGGATCCGCGGGCAGCTCTACGCCGCCGCCCGGGCCGGCCGGTACGACCAGACCGACCTGGTCACGCTGACCGACCTGCGGGCACAGCAGCTCACCGGCCTCGCCGGCTTCCGGCTCTCGGCCACCGACCGGCAGATCGAGCGGTACGACCAGGTCTCGACCGATCCGAACTTCGTGGCCGCGGTCCGGATGGAGGAGACCACCTTCTCCGCCGGTGGGCGCACCGCCGCCGTGCTCGAACCGGGCCGCTGGTGGACGATCAGCCAGCAGCGCCAGGAGCTGCTCCGGCAGGTCGAGGCGGGTGCGGTCGACGACGCGGTGGCGCTGGCGGACTCCCGCAGCGCCGAGCAGTTGCGCCGGACGCTGCTCACCGCGGTCGGCGTGCTGGGTGTACTGCTGGCCGCCCTGTTCACCTCGATCGCGATCGGCCGCTCCGTTGCCCGGTCGCTGCGGATGCTGCGCGGCCAGGCGTTGCGGGTCGCCCAGGTCGAGCTGCCGGAGACCCTGGAACGGCTGCGTACGGTCGATCCGGTCGCCGCCGAGTTCGAGGTGCCGCCGGCCGACGTCCGGTCGATGGACGAGATCGGCGAGGTGGCCGAGGCCTTCGTGGCGGTGCACCGCAGCGCGGTGACGGTGGCGCTGGAGCAGGCGGTGATGCGCCGACACGTCAACGCCATGTTCGTCAACCTGGCCCGACGCAGCCAGGTGCTGGTCGAGCGGCAGTTGGAGCTGCTGGACGAGCTGGAGCAGGACGAGAGCGACCCGGACCAGCTCGACAACCTGTTCAAGCTGGACCATCTCGCCGCCCGCATGCGCCGTAACGACGACAGCCTGCTGGTGCTGGCCGGCACCGAGGCGACCCGGCGGTGGAACCGTCCGGTACTGCTCGGCACGGTGATGCTGGCCGCGGTCGCCGAGATCGAGCAGTACCAGCGGATCCGGCACGACGTCGCCGACGAGCTGTACGTCGTCGGGCACGCCGTCGCCGACCTGGTGCACCTGCTCGCCGAGCTACTGGAGAACGCCTCGTCGTTCTCCCGCCCGGACACCGTCGTGCAGGTCGACGCCGCCGGGCAACCGGACGGCAGCGTCCGGGTGGAGATCGTCGACCAGGGTCTCGGCATGAGCCCGACCGCGCTGGAGCGGGCCAATCAGGTGCTCGCGGTACCGCCGGCCGCGGACGTCGCGGCATCGGAGCGGATGGGTCTGTTCGTGGTCAGCCACCTGGCCGCCCGGCAGGGCGTCCGGGTCCGGTTGCGGACCACCGGGCAGGGCGGCCTGGTGGCGGCGGTCGTGCTGCCGGCCAGCCTGCTCGCCCCGGCTCCGCCGGCGGATCCGGCCGGCGGCCCGGGACGGCGGATGCTCGAACTCGTCGCGGGTGCGGCGGCCGGCTCGAACGGCACGCGTCCGCCGGCCACGGGCGAGGGCGGCGCCGACGGCGGCCAGCTCCGCCGGACGGGCCGCCGGGAGACACCGACCCGGGCCGAGGACGTGCTCGGGATGGCCGCCGGTGCCGGTTCCGCGCCGTCCAGCACCTGGTGGTCCCGGCAGGGCAGGGGGAGCACGCCGCCGCCGACCAACGCCGCCGGCGCGGCGCCGACCGGGGCGCTGGCCACCGGGAACGCCCCGCCGGCGGTACCGGTGACCGGCGGGACCAACGCCAACGGACTGCCGATCCGAGTGCCGATGGCCCAACTGCGGGCGAAGAACGAGCCGGCCCGATCCAGGCCGCCGGTCCAGCGCGAGGCGCCGGATCCGGAGCAGGTGGGCGGCATGTTGTCCCGGTACTACGGTGGTCTCCGGCGGGCCGAGGCGGAGGACACGATGGTGATACCCATGGCGCCGGCCGGCGCGCGCACCGAAGAGGAGAAGTATTGAGCACGCTCAGTCAAGAGGCACGGGATCTGAACTGGCTGGTGAGCGGGTTCACGGAACGGGTACCCGGGGTGGCGCACGCCATCGTGGTCTCCGCCGACGGACTGCTGGTGGCGGTCTCCGAGCACCTGCCCCGGGACCACGCCGACAAGCTCGCCGCGGTCACCTCCGGGTTGTCCAGCATCACCACCGGGGCCGCGGAGATGTTCGACGGCGACATCGTCAAGCAGACGGTGGTCGAGATGGGTCGGGGCTACTTCCTGGTCATGCAGATCCGGGACGGTTCGATCCTGGCCACCCTCGCCGCCAACGACGCCGATATCGGCGTGGTGGGGTACGAGATGGCGAAGCTGGCCAAGGCGGCCGGTGAGATGCTGACACCGGCGCTGCGGGCCGAACTCCAGCAGGCGCTGCCCCGCTGACCGGCCGCGTCCGGTCGCCGGGGCGACGGTGTGGTGTCGTCTCAGGCCCGCCGGACCTGGCCCAGCCGGCCGAGTTGCGCGTCGAGCTGCCCGGCGAGCCATCGTTCGTACTCGGCGCGTTCCGGGCCGTCCCAGCCCCGGGTGGCGCCTTCGATGCACATGATGAGATAGAGATAGATGGTGTAGAGGGTGAGCCGGCGGCGGGACGTCGTGGTCAGTTCGAGCCGACCGTGTCCGGCGGAGGCGTAGCCGGCGAGGATCTCCGGTTCGTCGTCCAGTTCGCGGAAGAGCGTCATCGAGACCAGTTCGGCCAGCGGGTCGCCGAAGAAGGCCCGTTCGCCGTCGATCAGGCCGGTCACCCGGACGGTGCCGGCAGGATCGGCGGCGACGAAGACGTTGCCGTCCCAGAGGTCGAAGTGCACCAGGGCGGGGCGGCGTACCTCGTCGAGGACGTCGGCGTGCCGGCGCAGCAGGTCGCCGATCCGGTCCGGCGGGGCGGGTAGCGTGCTGCCCAGCCGGAGGGCGTCGGCGAGGATGTCGTCGACCATCGCGCCGAAGGCGGCCCGCCAGGACGGCTGCCAGCTACGGCTGCCGCGCAGCGGATAGCCGTACGCCGGACCGGTGACGGTGTGCAGCCGGGCCGCGTGCGCGGCGATCTCACCGCGTACGGTGGCGAGCTGCGCCGGGGTCAGGTCGTCCCGGCTGCGGTGCAGGTCCGTTCCGGCCACCCGGCTGAGGAAGACGAAGTCGGTGCCGATCAGGTCCCGGTTGAAGTCGGCGTAGACGACCTCGGGTACGGCGGTCACCACCCGGGCGGCCCGGCGGTAGAAGTCGACCTCGGTGCGCATCAGGTCGACCTCGTGGCTGAGCAGCTTCAGCTCGGGTGGCGGGGCGACCTTGAGTACCAGTTCGGTGGTCTCGCCGAGGGTGACGGCGTAGGCCGCGTTGTAGGTGCCGCCGGTCAGTTCCCGCCAGTCGGTGATCCCGGTCCGGTCGCCGAAGCCGCGCCGGACCAGCGACCGGAGTTCGGCCTCGGTGACGTGCCTCCTGGTCGAGCTCTCGTTCTCCATGCGACCCCCTCGGCGGTACGGTCGGGCGGCGGTGCTCACCCGGGTGAACCTCGTCGACCTGGACCGCGCCGCGTCCCGCACCCGCGGCGCCGCCGGACCGCGAGGGGTTGACGAGAGTCCGGTGCTGGCCGGTCGGCCGGCTCGGGGGTCACACGGTGTTGTCGGCGATCACCCGCCGGTACCAGTGCGCGCTGCGCTTGGGGATCCGGCGTTGGGTGGGGAAGTCAATATAGATCAATCCCCATCGCTGTTCATAGCCCTCGTTCCACTCGAAGTTGTCCATCAGCGACCAGACGTGGTAGCTCTCCAGCGGCACGCCGTCGGCGATGGCCCGGTGCGCGGCCGCCAGGTGGTCGCGGAGGAAGGCGATCCGGCCGATGTCGTCCACCGTGCCGTCCCCGGCGAGCAGATCCGGGGTGGGCAGCCCGTTCTCGGTGACGGTGAGCGGCACGTCGCCGTAGTCCCGGGTCACCCGGGTCAGGATGTCGTACATCCCGTCGGGGAAGATCTGCTGCCAGCTCGCCTCCGAGGTCGACCACTTGCGGACCATGCCGCCGTCAGCGGTGACGTAGATCGGCGTGTAGTACTGCACGGCGAGCAGGTCCACCGGAGACGAGATGATCGCCAGGTCGCCGTCCCGGATTCCCCGGACCATCCGGCTGGCCGGGCCCAGGTCGGCCAGCACGTCGGCCGGATAGGCGCCCTTGAAGATGGAGTCCAGGTAGAGCCGGTTCTCGTAACCGTCGTAGAGCCGGGTCGCCTCGGCGACCCCGGGGGCGTCGTCGGCCGGGTAGCAGGGGTGCAGGTTCAGCGCGGGGCCGATCCGGCTGTCGCTGCCGGTGGCGCGCAGCGCGCGTACCGCTAGGCCGTGCGCGAGTTGCAGGTGGTGCGCGACCAGGTAGGCCGCGTCCGGCTCGCGCAGCCCGGGGGCGTGGTGACCCTGGAGGTAGCCGTTCTGCACCACCGTCTTGGGCTCGTTGATGGTCAGCCAGACCGGCACGCTGGGGCCGAGCGCCTCGAAGATCGCCTCGGCGTAGTCGGCGAAGCGGTACGCGACGTCCCGGGACTCCCAGCCGCCGATGTCCTGCAGCGACTGCGGCAGGTCCCAGTGGAAGAGCGTGGCCATCGGGGCGATGCCCCGGTCGTGCAGGCCGTCGACCAGCCGCCGGTAGAAGTCGAGGCCGCGCTGGTTGGGGGCGCCGGTGCCGTCGGCCTGGATGCGTGGCCAGGAGATGGAGAACCGGTACGTCCGCAGCCCGAGCTCCTTCATCAGGTCCAGGTCCTCGACGTACCGGTGGTAGTGGTCGGCGGCGACGTCGCCGGTGTCCCCACCCCGGACCCGTCCCGGGGTGTGGCTGAAGGTGTCCCAGACGGACTCGCCCCGCCCGTCGTCCTTGGCCGCCCCCTCGATCTGGTACGCCGAGGTGGCCGCGCCCCACCCGAAGCCGTCCGGAAAGCGGAGTCCGAGCTGCGCGTCCGGCGCCGTACGTCGCTCGTCGTCGGCCTCGGGGTCGGCGTCGCAACCGGCCAGCGTCGCGCCGGCGGCGGCTGCCGCCGCGGTGCTGGTCGACAGGCGGCCGGCCGGCACGGCACTGGCGGACAACGCGGCGCGGCGCAGCAGATGCCGCCGAGTCAGTACGGACATGCTGTCTCCTCGTGAGTGGGGCCCTCCGCACCACGCCCGGGAGCGCTCCCATACAAGAGCGTAGCGATCTACCGGGCGAGTACGTATGGGATGTTCGGATGGCAATGGCGGGTCTGGGCCTCGTCCATTGCCCGTCCCCACGTGCACCATGACCACGGCGACCGTTCGTCGCGTCGCGACGAGGCCGGTCGCCGTTCGAGGTGCCGATGACGCAGCCGATCGACCGGTTCGGCGTCGAGACGCTGTACCGATGACCGATTTTCCCGTCGTTGGCGGGGGGTTAGTGTGGGGACGGGGAGGGCAACCCCCGTCCCCAGCGTGAGTTACAAACACGCACGAACGGAATTGGCGTCCAGGTCGTGCGTGCCGCGCGGGAGCCGGGCCACGCGAGTGGCTCTGGTTCCACCTCCTTCCGACGGTGGTGAGCTGGCTGACGGCGGAGTCCGGGCTGGCCCGCCCTCAGCCCTGTGGCTGAGCGGTCGGCGGCTACGTACCATTGCCGTAGCTCGCCCAACGGGGAGCGATCGATCCGGGGACCGGGTCCTCGCAGCCTCCGTGGTGGTGCGATCCAAGCTACTTACATCTTCATCAATGGAAGCGCTCCCATCGACGTTGGTTGGACTGTAGCCCGCGTCACGGGTTTGTGAAAGACCCAAAATAAGATCGAAACATCAGGCCAACGTCGACGAAACTCCGTTGTGCTGCCTCGATCGACTCTATGCCCAGGTCAGCGGGCTTATCCGAGCGTCTGTAGTGGAGTCGCGCCGGACTCCACTTGCTGCGGGAGCGCTCCCATGCCACACTGTCGAACTATCGCGGCAGGGAGCCACAAGCCGACGCGATCATGGGCCGCCAGGGCATCCGAGTCTCTCGGTAACGGCGCCCCCGCACAGCTCGGAGCCGCCACGTCCGGCGTCTCCTCCGGCGTCCGCCGACCCCGGTCCGGGACGGGTTGCCCACCACCATTCCGGCGCCTACCCACCCACGCGCATCGCCCCCGCACCACGCGCAGGAGGCGCCCCAGCCGCGGCAGCACCGCGGCCCGGTCCGCGAGGAGAAGTCACGACATGAAGTTGAGGTTAGGAAGACGCCGACTGGCGATGGCCGCCGCCGGCATATTGGTGGTCGGAGGTGTTGCCGTCGTCCCCGGCACCGCCTACGCGGCCCCCGGCTGCGACGTCACCTACACCGCCAACAGCTGGGGCTCCGGATTCAGCGCGTCCGTCACCATCCGGAACGTCGGCGATCCGATGACCAGCTGGAGCCTCGGGTTCACCTTCCCGGGCAACCAGCGGATCACCCAGGGCTGGTCGGCGAACTGGACCCAGTCCGGCGCCAACGTGACCGCGACGAACGTGGCCTGGAACGGCAACCTGGGCACCGGCGCCTCGACCAGCATCGGGTTCAACGGCTCCTACTCGGGGACCAACGCCAACCCGACCGCGTTCACCATCAACGGCAACCCGTGCAACGGCGCCCAGAACACCGCGCCGACCGTTGACATCACCAGCCCGGCCAACGGCGCGACCTTCACCGCACCGGCCGACGTCACCGTCTCGGCCAGCGCGAGCGACGCCGAGGGGCCGGTCGAGCGGGTCGAGTTCTACCGCAACGGCCTGCTGGTCGGCACCGACACCAGCGCGCCGTACAGCTACACCAACAGCGCGCTGCCGGCCGGGTCGTACACCGCACAGGCCAGGGCGTACGACAGCGCCGGGCTGAGCGGCATCGACGAGGTGGCCTTCACCGTCGGCGGCACGACCCAGCCGAGCGTGGTTGTCCCGGCGACGCTCTCGGTGCCCGAGGGCGGCAACGCCGCGCTGAACGTCAAGCTCAGCGCCGCGCCGACCAGCAACGTCACCGTCAACCTGGCCAAGACCGGCGACGCGGACGTGACGCTCGGCGCCAGCACCGCGACGATCACCCCGCAGAACTGGAACACCGGCGTCAACGTCCCGGTCAACGCCGCGCAGGACGCCGACGACACCAACGACACGGCGACCGTCACCGCCAGCGCCAGCGGGCGTACCCCCGGCACCACCCAGGTGACCGTCACCGACGACGAGGGCGGCGGACCGGCCGGCGAGTACGGCGAGGAGTTCCTGGAGCTCTACAACAAGATCAAGGCGCCGGCGAGCGGCTACTTCAGTCCCGAGGGCGTGCCGTACCACTCCGTGGAGACGCTGCTGGTCGAGGCCCCGGACCACGGTCACGAGACCACCTCCGAGGCGTTCAGCTACTGGCTCTTCCTGGAGGCCATGTACGGCCGGACCACCGGTGAGTGGGGACCGTTCAACGACGCCTGGGAGGTCATGGACCGGTACATCATCCCGTCCGAGACCCAGTCGAACTACAACGCCAGCGACCCGGCGGACTACGCCCCGGAGGCGAACCGGCCGGACCTCTACCCGCAGCAGGGCGGCAAGCTCGACTCCAGCGTCCGGGTGGGTCAGGACCCACTCGCCGCCGAGCTCCAGTCCACCTACAACAGCGGCCGGGTGTACGGCATGCACTGGCTGCTCGACGTGGACAACGTCTACGGCTACGGCAAGTGCGGCGACGGCACCACCAAGCCGGCGTACATCAACACCTACCAGCGCGGCCCGCAGGAGTCGGTCTTCGAGACCGTTCCGCACCCCTCCTGCGAGACGTTCCGGCACGGCGGCCCGAACGGCTACCTGCCGATCTTCATCGGTGACTCGTCCTACGCCCAGCAGTGGCGCTACACCAACGCTCCCGACGCCGACGCCCGCGCCGTCCAGGCCGCGTACTGGGCGCTGAAGTGGGCCAAGGAGCAGGGTGCCGAGGGTCAGATCTCGGCCACCATCGCCAACGCCGCCAAGATGGGTGACTACCTGCGCTACGCGATGTACGACAAGTACTTCAAGCAGCCCGGGTGCGCCTCGCCGTCCTGCGCGGCCGGCACCGGCAAGAACAGCTCCGCATACCTGCTCTCCTGGTACTACGCCTGGGGCGGCTCGCAGGGTGGCAGCAGCAGTTGGTCGTGGCGGATCGGCTCCAGCCACAACCACGGCGGCTACCAGAACCCGTTCGCCGCGTACGCCCTCTCCACGGTGTCCGAGCTGACCCCGCGGTCGCCGACCGCGCGGACCGACTGGGCCACCAGCCTCACCCGGCAGATCGACTTCTACACCTGGCTCCAGTCGGCCGACGGCGCGATCGCCGGTGGCGCGACCAACAGCTGGAACGGCGACTACAGCGCCCGCCCGGCCGGCGTGCCGACCTTCTACGGCATGGTGTACGACGTCAAGCCGGTCTACCACGACCCGCCGTCGAACCAGTGGTTCGGCTTCCAGGCGTGGAGCATGGAGCGGGTCGCGGAGTACTACCACGAGAGTGGTGACGCCCGGGCCAAGGCGCTGCTCGACAAGTGGGTCAACTGGGCGCTGGACAACACCACGGTGAACGGTGCGGACTACCAGATCCCGTCGACGCTGAGCTGGAGCGGCCAGCCGGGTGGCAACTGGACCGCCGGCACCACCTCGGTGAACAACAGCAACCTGCGGGTCTCGGTGGTCGACCACACCCAGGACGTCGGCGTCGCGGGTGCCTACGCCCGTACGCTGATCTACTACGGTGCGAAGGCCAACCACACCGAGGCCAAGGAGACCGCGAAGGCCCTGCTCGACGCCGTCCTGCAGCACAAGGACGACAAGGGCGTCGCGGTGCCGGAGACGAAGGCGGACTACAACCGCTTCGACGACACCTACAACTCCAGCACCGGCCAGGGTCTCTACATCCCGTCCGGCTTCACCGGCACCATGCCGAACGGTGACCCGATCAACTCCAACTCCACGTTCCTGAGCATCCGCTCGTTCCTTGAGGACGACCCGGACTGGGACAAGGTGGAGTCGTACCTGAACGGCGGCCCGGTGCCGACCTTCACGTACCACCGCTTCTGGGCGCAGATCGACGTGGCGATGGCGCTGCACGACTACGACCGGCTGATCGGCTGATCCCGGTCACCAGACGGGCCTGATTCCCACGGTCAGGCCAACCGTGGCGGGCCCGGCCGGATTGGCCAACGCAGCGATCCGGCCGGCCCGCCACTCCCGTTCCACTCCGGACAGCACGGGGCGACCACCACCGCCCGCCGGGCGGGCGGCACCAACCGGTGCCGCCCGCCCGGCCTCGTTCTCCGGGGCCGGGACCACTTCCTCCGGCCGTTGCCATGGCGAAGAGTTTCGTGCCGGGACGTGACTAAGACACTGAGTTTCCAGTCAGTCCGGGGTGCCCCTTACGGCAAGACGGAGTATCCTGACCTGAGTGGGAGGGGCCGCTTCCCCCGTGGCGGCCCCTCCCGCTTCTTGCTGTCCGCCCCCTTCCGCCCCCTTGCGCCACTCGCGGATCGAGTGCGGTGTCGGCTATGCCGGGAGCGTCCGATACGGTGTCCGGCGTGCGTGGCCGAAGCGGCATCCTGACAGCCTCCTGGCTGGTCCTGTTGACCGCACTCCAGATCCTCGCGTTCGTCGTGGTCTGGCGGTTCGCCGTCGGCACCGAACAGGGCCAGGTGCTGGACACGATCGCACTGACCGGCAACTCGATCGGGCAACACCGGATCGAGGGCATCGTCGGCGGCGTACTGAACGCGGTCTCCCTGCTGTCGCTGCTGGCCGCCACCGCGGTCATCGGCTTCATCGCGCTGATCCGGGTCCGGATCACGCTGGCGGTGGTGACCGTGCTGCTGATCGTGGGCGCCAACCTCACCACCCAGGCGCTGAAGTCCTTCATCGAGCGACCCGACTTCGATGTTGACGAGGCCCGCGAGGCGGCCGGCAACAGCCTGCCCAGTGGACACACCGCGGTCGCCGCCTCGGTGGCGATCGCCCTGGTCATGGTGCTGCCGCCCCGGGTCCGGGGCTGGGGTGCGCTGGTCGGCGCCGGGTATGCCGCCGCGGCCGGTGTCGCCACCCTGTCGGCCGGCTGGCACCGGCCCAGCGACGCCGTGGCGGCGCTGCTGGTGGTCGGCGCCTGGGCGTCGGCGGCCAGCCTGGTGCTGCTGCTGACCCAACGCGAGACCGCGCAGGTCGCCGCCGCGGACGGCAACCGGCGGGCCGCCGCCGTGTTGGGCGTGGTCGGCCTGGCCCTGCTGCTGGTCGCCGCGGTCGCCCTCGGCTGGACCGACGGCATGCGGTCGACGCCGATCTCCGAGTTCGGCCGACGCCAGCTCCTGATCGCGTACGGCGGCAGCGCGGCGGGGATCGCCGGCACCGCCGCCCTGGTGACAGCCCTGGTACTGGTCACCCTGCACCGGGTGGTGCCCCGATATACCGGCCGAGGCGTCACCGGTCCGGCCGACTAAGAGCTCCTGCCAGAAGTGGCCAGACTACGGGCGGCCGCTGGCGCCGATTCCCACACTCAAAAGTGGTAGGAGTTCTCCTCAAACTCCCTGAGCCGGAACCTCGACACCGAGGGCGGCGAGCTCCCGCCGGCCTTCGGCGGCACGGTCCGGCAACAGCAGGAGCGTGGATGCGCGTTCGAACCGGGCGCCGATCCGCTCCCACCCCGCCACGGCGGCGGTGAGGGCGGCGCTGTCGCCGTAATGGCGGCCTCGGGCGCGGGCGGTGCAGGCGGCGGCCCACGCGCTTTCGTGCCGCTCGGCGGCCGATAGCAGGTCCGGCGCGTCGGGAAGCCCGGCGACGACCGCCAGCTCGGCACCCACCGCACGGGAGTAGGGCGGAGACCAGCTTCGGATGCCGTTGAAGGCCAACCGGACGAGCGCGGCGGCGTCCTCGACCCGCCCGGCGTGTACGGCGAGCCGCGCGTCGACCATCGTCACGAACGTGGAGTGCGCGGGTAGCTCCCCGATGACCTCGATCGCGCGGGAACGCCACAGTGCGTACCCCTCGTCGTCGCCGCGCAGCCCGTGGACGAGGGCGACGGCGGCCATCGGCGGCGACATCGTGCCGGTGCGCGGACGGCCGGCCCGCTGCCAACCGTCCCACGCGGTGCCCGCCATTCGCAGCGCCTCGTCGAAGCGCCCGCTGAGCACCAGCGGGGTGATCAGGAGGGCGGCCGAGTAGTAGGAGCTGCCGGCGAGGTCGTCGTCCATGGTCTGCTGCCCGATCGACAGGGCGGCCGGTAGGTCACCGACGCCGAGGGCGGCCAGGTGGGCCATGCGGTACGTGTCGACGATCTCCGGGGCGGCGTTCGGGTCGTGCCGGGGCATCGCGGGCAGCAGGGCCAACCGTTCGTCCATCACCCGGCGCACATCCGCGCCGCGCCCCGCCACGATGCCGGCAGTGGCCACCGCGTCCAGAGCCGCGCTGGTCAGCACCGGATCGCCGGTGGCCCGGGCGGCTGCCGCAGCGGCCTCGGCGAGTGCCGGGTCCGCCTCGTACCTGTCGGAGGTCGCGGCCCACGCCGCCGCCTCGGCGAGCCGGGCCGCCACCACGGCGTCGCTCGACCCGTCAGCCGCGGACGCGGCCTCGTCGAGGAGGTCACGCAGGCGCTCGTACGGGACCTCCGTGGCGAACCCTGCCGGATGCCGCCGGGCGGTGGTGACCGCCTGCGCCAGCGCGATGGCCGTGGCCCCGTGATCCCCGGCCGCGCGGGCCCGCTCCGCGGCGGCGAGCAGCAGGTCGAAGGGCCGCTGACCGTCGTCGCCGATGGCATGGGAAACGGCGGAGGCGGCGGACAGGTCCGCCGCGGCCTCGCCCGGAGCGGGGGCCAGCTCGGCGGCGGCCCGGTAGTGGCCGAGCGATTCCATCAGGAACCGCCGCGTGTAGGCGAGGTGGGCCAGTGCCCGAGCCAGCCGGTGTGGCAGCTCAGCCGGGCCTTCGGGGGCGGCGGCGAGGGCGGCTCTCAGGTCGTCGGCGACCGCGTCGAACTCTTCGTACCACTCGTCGCCGTCCAGCCTCGTCTCCAGTTCGGTGGCGACGTCCGCCGCCCAGCGCAGGTGCCGGTCCTGGGTCTCCGGCCGCTCGCCCGACGCGTCCAGTTGTTCGGCGGCGAACGCGCGTACCGTCTGCAGCAGTCGCCACCGGGCCGCGCCACCCCGGCGGTGCACGGTGACCAGGCTCTTGTCCGCGAGCCTGCCAAGCACGTCGGCGACCGCACCGCGGGTGCTCCCGGCGGGGCTCACCGCGGCGACGGCGTCGAGGTCGAATGCCCCAGCGAAGGCGGCGAGCCGCCGGAACAGTGCCCGTTCCTCGTCATCGAGCAGGTCGTAGCTCCAGCCGATGACCGCGCGCAGCGAGCGGTGCCGCTCGTCCACACCCCTGCCGCCGGCCACCAGCCGTAGGTGGTCGTCGAGTGCGGCCAGCAACCCGTTCTCGCCCAGGGTGGCGCTGCGTGCCGCAGCCAGCTCGATCGCCAACGGCATGCCGTCCAGCCGCGTGCACAGCTTGGCGACCACCACAGGGTCCGCCGCGAACCCGGGGTCCGCGGCGGTGGCGCGGTCGATGAAGAGTCGCTCGGCGTCGGACTCCAGCGGCAGCGGGCCGAGCGGTACGGCACGCTCGCCCGGTACGCCGAGTCGTTCCCGGCTGGTGGCGAGGATGCGGGTCCCAGGGCAGCCGGCCAGCACCCGCTCCGCGAACGGCGCCACCACGTCGATCACATGCTCGCAGTTGTCCAGCACCAGCAGCGATCGGCCCTCTCCGAGCCGCTCCACCACGGCGTCCTCCAGCGACTGCTGGGGGCGCTCGCTGACGCCGAGCGCGGCGGCAACCGCCTGCGCGACGTACCCACCGCGGGCCGGGACGAGATCGACGAACGCGCCGCCGGAGGGGAAGGAAGGCCCCGCCGCCTCGGCGATCTGGCCCGCCAGCCGCGTCTTTCCCACCCCGCCCGGCCCCACCACGGTCACCAGCCGCGCGCTGCGCAGTGTCTCCATCAGGTGCTCGTGTTCGGCGCTCCTGCCGATGAAGGTGGTGAGCGCTGGTTGCAGGCCGGCCAGCCGCCCTGGCACCGGCGCCCCTGCCTGCGCCTGCACAGCGATTTCGGCGAGCGCCCTCCGATCGGCGACGCCGTACTTGCGTAGCAGCGCGGAGACGTGACTCTCCACAGTCCGTACGGAGATGTGCAGCCTGCCGGCGATGTCGGCGTTGGACAGGCGCGCGCCGAGCATGACGAGTACCTCGATCTCTCGCTTCGACGCTCCGGCGGGATACGCGACGGTCATCGCACCATCATGCCTGACTCCGGGGTCAGGTATTGGTGCTCCAATGGGTGGTGGAATACGTGGTCGCCACTGATGCCCGTGCCGTCCCCGTGCTGGAGGCTCTATCTCAGGTCACCGAAGCACCCGGGAGGCACATATGGGACGCATTGTTTTGTCCATCTTCACGACCGCCGACGGGGTCGTCGATGACCCGCAGCGGTTCACCTTCCAGTTCGTCAGCGAGGACTCCATGCGAACCGGGCTGGAGCAGCTCCGGGCCGCCGACGCGTTGCTGCTCGGCCGGGCCACCTACGAGGGGTTCGCTGCCTCTTGGCCGAACATGACCGACGAGGCCGGTTTCGCCGACAAGATGAATAACATGCCCAAGTACGTCGTCTCGACGACGCTGAAGCGGGGCGAGTGGAACAACACCACCGTCATCAGCGAGAACGTCGCTGAGACGATCGCGAAGCTGAAGGCCGAGCTGGATGGCGACATCCTGATCTACGGCAGTGTCGCACTGGTCAGGTGGCTGCTGCGCAACGAGCTCCTCGACGAACTGCGCCTGGTCACCTACCCCGTCGTGATGGGCGGTGGGGTGCGCCTCTTCGAAGAGTCGGGCGGGCCGATGGTCCTTCGGCTGGTCGGCACGCAGGCGTTCGACTCGGGCGTGGTCGTGTTGACCTACACCCCCAGCCAGGACGACCTCGTCGGGTGGGGGCAGGAGTCCTGAGGCTCCTGTCGGTGAAGGGTGACCGAGGCGGCATGCCGGCAGGATCCGGATGTACGACGAGACACAACTGATCGACGCAGATCGAGCTGGATACCGACCCCCGCTCTTGACGAACGGTGATGAAGGAGAAGACCGTGAGTGACAGTGTTACGCAGTACATCAACAAGGCACAGCCGTGGCAGACCGATGTGTGCGAGAAACTACGTACGATGGTCGGCCAGACCGTTCCAGGTGTCGAGGAGCGGCTCCAGTACGGCAAGCCGCACTACCTCAAGAACGGGCACTACGCGGCTGTCATCGCGGTGGCCAAGGCCAAGGTCTCGTTCATGGTGTTCAACGCGACGGACATCCCAGAGGTCAAGGGACTCCTTCGGGCATTGGGCAACGGTGAACGCAAAGCCGTCGACATCAAAGAAGGGCAGGACGTCGACTACGCCGCACTCGCCAGCATCCTGGCAAAGACCACGACCGCCCTGTAGCTGGCAGAGTATGCGGTTTGGCCGAGGAGCGGCGCAGGGGCAACGTGACCGACCGCCTGCTGCGGGCGACGCTCGACCCCGGCCTCCCGCCGGCAGGCCGGGTGCGGGTGACTGCACCCGGCCTGCCGCCGATTGCGGGCACGGTGGATGTCGTCAATCCACATCCTCGCCGTACGCAGGCACGACGCGCGGGCGCAGCACTTACCGTCCCTCGGCGAACCGGGCGGGAATGAGCAGGAGCGATGGGCGCTCGTACCTTGCGTCGATGCGCGCTTGTAACCTGACGACGTGCGGGTGGTCGAGGTGTTCCGGGGCGAAGCCGTCCGGCTCGCCGAGGTGCTGGCCGGGCTCACCGAGCCGGAGTTCGCCCGACCGACGCAATGTCCACCGTGGGACGTACGGGAGCTGGCCGCGCACGTGAGCACCGGGGCCGGCCGGGTGGTCGGGATGCTGGCCGAACCGGCGCCGCCGCGCGCCGAGGTCGACGCCGCCGCGTACTTCGGGCCGGCGAAGTTCACTCCGGAGACCGACGCGGCTCGGATCGACACGGCCCGCCGGGAGGGCGCCGGGTTCGGCAGCGGACACGAGCTGGCCGAGGAGTTCGCGCGGACCTGGCGCGGCGCGTACGCGGCCAGCCTCGCGGCGCCGCCCGGGCGGCTGGTCCGGACCCGGCACGGCGACCCGATGACCCTGGACGAGTTCCTGGTAACCCGGGTGGTGGAGTTGGGGCTGCACGGACTGGACCTGGCCGCCGCGCTGGACCGGGAGCCGTGGCTGACCGAACCGGCCGGTGAGATGATCGCCGGGCTGCTGACCCGGGCGGCCGGCCCGGCGGCCGTCGGGCTCGCCGAGGAGCTTCGCTGGGACCGGCTGACCCTGATCGGCAAGGCCACCGGCCGCCGGCCGCTGACCGGCCGGGACCGGGCCGAACTCGACCGGCGCGGGGTGCGCTGGCTCGCCTTCGGCTGACCGGGATCCGGTCCGGCCGGCGGCGTCCGGCATGGCGCCGGCCCGCCTCGGGCCGCCACGCACCGCCTCAGCTCGTCACCAACCGAGGGCGGGCAGCTCGGCGCGACGTACATCCGGGGGGCAGCGCGGACCGGACGGGAGAGAAAGCCGCCGCACCCGCGTCCTTCGAATCCCACCGCGCGCCGGTTGGACGCCGTCCGCCTGCGGAAACTGCCAAGGCCCGGAAAATCCGGCCAGCGGCGGCACACTGCTCGACTCCTCCGAGCAACGTATTAGATCTGACTGTCGTCCTTATAGGCGTCGGAGCGCCGCTTGGGAGGATGATCATGATTTGTTCGGAGTCGTCCCGCGTTGCGGACCCGCCGGTTGCCCCGGCTCCGGTCGCCGGGGAGTGCTGATTGGACGCGGCGACGAGCGACGGCCAGACGGCCGACGTACCCGATTCCCCGGCGCCGGCCCGGCGGCGGGGGCGACGGCGGGCGTTACGCCTGGGACTGGTCGGCGTGCTCGTGACGGTGCTGGGCGCGGCGTCAGTGGTCGGGGTGCATCGGTGGCGGGCCGTGACCGGCGCACCGCCGGTCGAGCCCGACCGGGTCGCCTGGGCGCTGCTCGACCTGCGCACCAGGACGCTGCGAACCTCGGCCGAGGCGACGCAGACCTACACCGCCGAATCGATGATCAAGGTATGGATAGCCGCCGACGACCTGCGTCGGCTCGCCGAGCGCGACATCCGGCCGCACCCCGACGAGATCGCGGCGCTCTCCGCGATGATCCGGGACAGTGACGACCACGCCGCCGAGGTGATCTACCAGCGGAACGGCGAGGACGCCGTCATCGAACGCCTGATCACGATCTGCGGACTCACCGAGACGACGGTACGGCCCGGCTGGTGGTCGCTCACCCGGATGACGGCCCGGGACGCCGCCCGGATGGGCGGCTGCGTGGCCGACGGCCGCGCCGCTGGTCAGAGGTGGACCAGATGGGTACTCGACCAGATGCGGCGGGTGCGGGGTGAGGGCTACTTCGGAATCGTCTCGGCACTGCCGCGCGCGGAGCGGGCCGGGCTGGCCATCAAGAACGGCTGGACGCTGCACGTGAACGAGGGGCGGTGGGCGGTCAACTGTCTGGCCGTCTCGGCCCGCTGGGTGCTGGTGGTGCAGACCGGCTATTCGACCGCCCGGGGCGGTCTCGACCACGGCGGCCGGACCTGCACCGAGGTGGCGCGCCAGGTGCTTGCGCCGGCCACCGGTCCGGTCGGGACGCCGGCCGGGGTGAGCGCCGACGCGCTCGGCCGGTCCGGGAACGCCCGGTGAGGGGGATGGCCGCGCTGGGCCGCAGCCTGCGTGGACTGCTGACCCGGATCGTCGTCCGGCACCCCCGGCGATGGCTGCGCTGGGGGAGCCTTCTCCTCGTCCTGCTGCTGCTCGGCTCCGGCGGACTGGGCTGGTACGTCCGGTCGATCCCGCTGCCGGACGACCCCAGGCCGGTGCAGGCGTCGATCCTCTACTACCGGGACGGGCGGACCATCCTGGCCCGGGTGGGCGTCGCCGACCGCACCGACGTGCCGCTGGCCCAGGTGCCGACACCGGTCCGCCGGGCCGTGCTGGCCGCCGAGGACCGGGACTTCTACCAGCACTCCGGCGTCTCCGCCCGGGGCGTCGCGCGGGCGATCTGGGCCGGCCTCACCGACGGCGGGACCCAGGGCGCCTCCACCATCACCCAGCAGTACGCCCGCAACGCGTACCTCAGCCAGGAGGTGACCGCCGACCGGAAGGCGAAGGAGGCGGTGCTCGCCGCCAAGCTGGAACGCCGGTACGCCAAGGACGCCATCCTGGAGCGGTACCTGAACACCATCTACTTCGGACGCGGCGCGTACGGCATCCAGGCCGCGGCCGGGGCCTACTTCGGGGTCACCGTCGACCGGCTCAGCCCGCAGCAGGGCGCTGTGCTGGCGGCGCTGATCAAGGACCCGTGGCGGTTCGACCCGGCGGTGGACGGGGCCGCGGCGCGGGACCGATGGCTCTGGATCATGCGGGCGATGGAGTCGCTGGGCTGGGCGGAGCCGGGCGCCGCCGCCGTGCCGTATCCGGCGGTGGCCGATCGGTCGCCGACCCGGGATGCCCTGAGCGGCCCGCTGGGGCTGGTCGTCGACGCGGTGGAGAGCGAACTCGCCGAGCGGGGGATCGGACGCCAGGTGCTGCACACCGGCGGGTTGCGGGTGGTCACCACCCTGGACGCCACCGCGCAGACCGCGGCTGTCCGCAAGGTCACCCGGGCCCTGGCCGAGCAGCCGTTCGGACTTCGGGCGGCGTTGGTGGCGATCGACCCCCGGACCGGCGGGATTGCCGCCTACTACGGCGGCGACCGGGGCAGCGGCTACTTCGACGACGCGTTGGCGCCCCGGCCACCCGCCTCGACGTTCAAGCCACTGGTGCTGGCCGAGGCGCTCAACCAGGGCATCTCCTACCGGTCGCGGTGGGACGGGAGCAGCCCCCGCCAGTTCGCCGACCGGTACGGGGTCCCGCTGGTCAACCGTCGCGACCTGCAATGCGCCGACTGTCCACTCGACCGGGCAATGGAACTGTCGCTGAACACGCCGTACTACGCCCTCGCCGGGCGGGTCGGGCCGGACCGGGTACGCCGGCTGGCCCAGGCGATGGGCGTGCCGGCCCGGTACGGTGACCGGCCCACCCTGGTGGACGCCGCCAACGAGCCGGCGCCGGGGCGTACCCGGTCGGACATCGCGCTCGGCCGCTACCCGGTCGCCCCGGCCGACGTCGCGACCGTGTTCGCATCGCTGGCCAGCCAGGGTGAACGGCGCGAGCGGCACTTCGTCGCGTCCGTCGACGACATCCGCGGCCAACGCCGCTACACCGCGAAGCCGGCGGGGGTCCGGGTGCTCGCTCCGGCGGTCGCCGCCGACGTCGGCGCCGTGCTGCGCGGTGTGCTCGATCACCACGGCGGCGTACCCGGCCGGCCTGCTGCCGGCAAGACCGGCACCCAGCAGTACGGCGACACCGTGGACGTGCAGGACGCCTGGATGGCCGGCTACACCCCGCAGCTCGCCGCCGTGGTCTGGTTGGGACGGAGTACCCCCGGACCGGTTCGGGACGTACGTGAGCGACCGATCAACGGTGAGGACCTGCCGCTGGAGCTGTGGCGGGAGTTCCTCGTGGCGGCCCTCGCCGGCACGCCCGCCGTGCCGCTGCCGGCGCCGGCCCGACTCGGCAGCACGGACGTCGGCGACGCGGCGAAACCACAGGCGCAGGCACCGGTGCGTACTCCGGAGCGGGCGGAACGGGCATCGAAGCCGCCGGCCCCGCCCACGCCCACCCCGGACGAAAGCGTCAAGCCCTCCGGCCGGCCGCCCTCGTCGCCGACCGCCGGCGGGCCGCCGAGCGGCAGATCCGGCGCCACCGACGCCTCGCCCGGCCGTGAAACCGACGGCAAGCCCTCGGCCGTCGGCCTCACGACGTGGCTCGGACGCCCATTCGGGACTGGGCCCGTAGGCCCATTCGGGACTGGGCCCGTGGGTGGGCGACGTGGTTCGGACGCCCGCTCAGGACTGGGCGCGCAGGTGGGCCAGCACGACGGGGTCGATCCTGGCCGGCACCAGCCGCTCCTCCAGGTTCTCCACGCCGGCCCAGGCGGCGAGCCGCGCCTCCACCGCCGCACCGTCGCCCGGATGACCGACCCCGGCGAGCAGCCGCGACACCTCGTCGGCGAGGTCACCGGTCAGGTCGAGCAGCGTCTCCGGGTCGGGGCGCTCGAAGAGCATCCGGTGCACGTCCAGCAGCCGGGCCAGCTCGGTCACCGGGTCGGGGTGGTCGTCCACCCGCAGGTCCACCACGACGTCGCTGCCGCCGCCGTACCCGCCGCCGCGACCGACGACCAGCAGAGCGGCGCTCTGCCGGCCACGCCGGTCGCCGCCGGCCAGGTCGCCGGCCCGCAGTGCCCCGAGCAGCCGGTCCGGGAAGCGCTGGCCGGCACCGCCCAGCCAGGCGTCCCGCATCTCGTCGACGACCTGCGGCCCGACCAGGATGTTGCCCTGGGCTGCCCAGCCGGTGCCGGCCTGCCCACCGGCCCAGTCGTGGCAGTCGGCGCCGGTGTAGGTGGCGGCCGTACCCTCCGCGTCGACGATGCCGAGCTGCCGGTGCGTACGGGCGGGGTCGGCGGCGACCAGCCCGGCCAGCACGTCGGCCGCGGCCAGACCGGTACGCAGGAACGCCAGCCCCTGCGGCCGGTAGGCCAGGTTGGCGTGTGCCTGGGTGGCCAGGGCTCCCACCTCGGCCTCGGCGGCCGGCACCAGGGCACCGACACCGAGGAACTTGCTCGCGACCGCGACCCCGTGCAGCCGGCCGTCGTCGGATCGCGCCACGATCGAGAAGGTCACCGGCAGAGGCTACAAGAAGGGCACGCTCGGTTGCTCGGACCTGAGCGAGCGGGCACCATCGACCGGTGACCACACGCTGGGGAATGACCGTGCCGCTGGGCGGCGTACCGCTCGACGGACACGACGCTATCTACGCCGCGCTCGCCGAGGCGGGTTTCACGGACCTGTGGTCCTCCGAGGTGGCCGGCAGCGACGCGTTCACCCCGCTGGCCCTCGCCGCCGCCTGGCAGCCGGCGCTGCGGTTGGGCACCGCGGTCGCGCCGGTCTTCACCCGAGGTCCCGGGCTGCTGGCGATGAGCGCGGCGGCGCTGGCCGAGGCCGCCCCCGGCCGGTTCTCGCTCGGGATCGGCGCCTCGTCACCGGTGCTGGTGCAGGACTGGAACGCGACGCGGTTCACCGAACCGTTCCGGCGCAGCCGGGACGTGCTGCGTTTCCTGCGGGCGGCGCTGCGGGGCGAGACGGTCGACGAGGTCTACGACACCTTCACCGTGCGGCGGTTCCGGTTGGAGCGGCCGCCGGCCGTACCGCCGCCGATCCTGTTGGCCGCGCTGCGACCCCGGATGCTGCGGCTGGCCGGTGCCGAAGCGGACGGGACGATCCTCAACTGGCTGGCCGACGACGACGTGCCGAAGGTGCTCGCCGAGCTGGGGGAGCGCCGGCCCGGCTTCGAGGTGGCCGCCCGGATCTTCGTCTGTCCGACCGAGGACGCCGGGTACGCCCGGACCTTCGCCCGCCGCCTGATCGCCACCTACCTGACCGTCCCGGCGTACGCGGAGTTCCACCGCTGGCTCGGAAGGGAACCGGTGATCGCGCCGATGTGGCGGGCCTGGGCGGCCGGTGACCGCCGGGGTGCTGGCGAGCTGATCCCGGACGAGCTGGTCGACGCCCTGGTCGTGCACGGCAGCCTTGAGACGTGCCGGGCCCGCGTCGAGCGGTACGTGGCGGCCGGAGTCGATGTTCCGGTGCTGGCCCTGCTGCCCACCCCGGAGGTGGCGACCGGTGGCGCCGCCGCGCTGACCACGCTGATCGCGCAGCTCGGCCCGGCGACCCTGCCCCCGGGCTGACCCCGACTCGGACGGCCGGCCGGCGTCGCGCGCCTTGGCGGCAGCGGTGCTGCACCGGTCTCTGGCGGATCGGGCGGCCGTCCGGGCTCCGGCTGTCGGTGGAGTAGTCCTCGGGTGCCGGCTGTCGGCGGGACGGTTGTCGGACGCCGGGTGCTGGCGGGACAGGCGTCGGTCGCCGACCTGCCGCTCGGGGCTGGCCCGACCCGGAGGGCTGGTCAGCGCCGCCAGCGGAGTGGGCCGGGGTGCAGCGACCAGAGCACCCGACGCCACCACGGCCGGTCGGCGCGGAGTTCCGCCGCGTACGCCACCGCCAGCTCGCCGGCCCGCCGGGCCTGGTCGTCGGTGGCGTTGCCGGGCGCGAACGCGGCCAGGTTGACCAGCGCGGCCAGGTCGTCGACCGGCGGTGTCGCCGGGCGGAGTGCGCCGCGCTGGCCCGGCTGTTCCGGTCCGCCGCCGCCGTCCGGCTCCCGCTCCGCCACACCGTGCAGCGTGGACCGGGCGTGCTCGGCGACCTCGGTGGCGGCCAGGTGATCCGGCACGGGTCTGCCGGCCAGGCGCAACGCGTCGGTCACCTCCCGCCAGGCTCCGGCGATCCGCTGCGCCGGCGGCCCCTCGGCGAGCCGGCGGCGACGCTGGGACCGGCGCAGGCCGACGACCAGGGTGGCCAGCCCGGCGAGCAGGAGCAGCAGACCGCCGGTACCGCCGCCGACCAGGACGGGAGTGCCGAGGCCGCCACCCCGGCCCGGGGCCGCCTGCGGATCCGGGGTACCGCTCGGCGTGGCCGCCGGGCTCTGCGTCGCCTCGTCCGGCGGCGGGGTGGGATCCTCCGGCTCGGGCTTGAAGTCCTGCTCGACCGGCTTGGGGCGGGTGTTCGGCTTCGGCAGCGGGTCGAACGCCACCCAGCCGAGGCCGTCGAAGAGCACCTCCGGCCAGGCGAGGGCGTCCGCGCCGCGTACCGGTCCGGTGCCGGTCGGCGACTGGAAGCCGACCACCACCCTGGTGGGCAGCCCGGTCATCCGGCCGAGTACGGCGAACGCGGCGGCGAACTGCTCCGACGTGCCCCGCTGCCCGCCACCGTTGACCGGGCCGAAGAGGAAGAAGTTGAGGTTGGGATAGGCGTGCCCGCTGGGCGCGTCGGCGACCACCCGGTAGTGCTCGGCGAGGAACGTCTCGATCGCGTCGGCCCGGGCGTACGGCGCGCCGTTCTCCTCGGCGAGCTGCGCGGCGAGCTGCTGCATCTGCTCCGGCGCGCCGGGCTCGACCCTGAGGAACCGGGCCACCTCGTCGCCGGCCGGCACGTTCGCCGAGGGCAGCAGGCTGTAGTCGGGACTCTCCTGTCGGGAGGTGACCGAGTAGGTCAATCCGGTCGTCAGTCCCTCCGGCCGGATCAGCGTCCCGCTGTCCTGGTCGTACGCCACCCGGGCGCCGGTCACCTCGCGCGGGGTGGGTACCGCCGGCAGCAGCCGACCGGTCAGGCTGTCGATGGTGATCTGCTGCACCACCTGCTTCACCCGGGCGTCCGGCAGCGACTCCGGCTGGGGCAGCACCCGGCCCGCGTTCCGGTACGTCGCGCCGACCCGCCAGGTCACCCCGTCGTAGTCGCCGAGCACGGCGAGCCGGATCCGCTGGCCGGGCGGCGGGCCGTCCTCCTCGACGGCCGGCTCCTCGCCGTCACCGGTCGGGCTCGGCGCGGCGGTGCCGGGCGGTTGCGGCCCATCCGCCCCGACGGTCGCCACGTCGAGCAGCTTCTGGTCCGGGTTCAGCGCCCAGCCGGAGATCCGGATCAGCGGATTCTCGTCGAGGCTGTCCACCTGGGGCGGTTGGACGTAGCGGCGCGGGTCGACCGGGGTGGTGCCGACCTGCCGGGCCACCACGGGCGCCACCAGGGCGGCGATCCCGAGTACCACGACCAGGCCCAACGCGGTGCTGGCGAGGGTGCGGGCCCGCAGCGCGGCCCGGACTCCGGGAGCCAGGTCGCCGCCCGGGTCGGGGCCGCCGCCGCGCTCCGGGCGGGCCGGCCGTCCACCGGCGGCCAGCGCCAGCGCACCGGCGGCGGCGAACGCGACCGTCAGCCAGGGCGTCGAATCGGCGTTCGGGCCGACCACGTAGAGCGCGCCCGCGTACAGGGCGGCGGGGGCGGTCAGGCCGAGCAGCACCCGGTCGGCCCGGACGCCGACCTCGGCACCGGCCAGCCCGGCCAGCCAGGCCGCGACCAGCGGCACGATCACGGTGTCCGGCATCGGCTCGACCGGGATCAGCGCGGTGAGCAGCCGGGGAATGCCGTTGCGGGCGGCGTCCGCCGTGATGTCGCCGAGCGACCCGGGCAGGTCGGCCCGGCGCGCGGTGAACCAGAGCGCGGCGGTGGTGTAGCCGAGCAGGGCCAGCACCGAGAGCGGGGCGACCAGCCAGGACGGCAGTCGCCGGGCGGCCAGGCTCACCCCGACCGAGCCGACCGCCGCACCGAGGACGAGCTGGCCGAGCAGCGGGTCGGCGTACACCCCGCCGAGTACGGCGCCGGCCATGCCGATCATCGCCACCAGGGCCAGCGGCACCGGCAGCGTACGGAGGAATCTCACCACCGGCGGACTCCGTCCCACTCGGCCGCGAACTCCGCACCGTCTGCCGCGTCGATCACGACCAGTCCGGCGCTGCCTGCCGGGATCTGCCCGCCGGCTCCGAATACCCCGGCCACCACCGACGGGTACCCGGGGCGGAGCGCGCCGACGTAGCCGAGGTCGGCGGCGGCGCCCGGCCCGGTGAGGAAGACCAGGGTGTCACCGAGCCGTTCCTGCCGCAGTCGCAGCGTCGTGGTGCGCAGCGGGTCGCCCTCGGTGCCCTGCGCCCCGGGCACCAGGTCGGCGGCGGCGAGCCGGTCCAGGAACTCCCCGGCCCCGTCGGAGTCGGCGACCAGCAGCAACGTCACCGGCAGGTCCTCCCGGCGGGCGGCGACCACCACCGAGGCGGCCGCCTCGCAGGCCGACTCGAACGTCTCGGCGATCCCGTCGACCCGTCCCGGATGGGCACCAGCCCGGTTGTCCAGCAGTACGACGATCCGGGGCAGGCTGGTGTCCAACTGCTCCTTGACCATCAGCTCGCCGACCTTGGCGCTGCTCCGCCAGTGCACCCGGCGCAGTTCGTCGCCGACGACGTACTCCCGGAGTGAGTCGAAGGTGATCGATCCCTGCGGTACCTTGTCGATCCGTCCGTCCATGCTCCGGGCGACCCCGGCCGGCACCGCGGCCAGCGGATGGATCCGGGGATGCACCCAGACCTGCGCGGTCTGGCCGTGCGAGCGGGCCACGGTGATCAGCCCGAGCGCGTCCCGTCCGGTGACCCGCAGCGGGCCGACGTCGATCACGCCGCGCCGGATGGTGGGGACCGGATAGCTGACCGTGGTGTCCCGGCCGGGACGCAGCCGGAGCAGCGGCACCGGCACCGGGTGGGTGCCGCAGCGGTCCTCGGCGATCAGATTGGCCGAGCGGAGCCGGGCGCTGTTGCGCACCGTCAGGGTCATGGTGGCCGGCTCGCCCCGGCCCACCCGGTCGGGATCGGCGACCCGGGTGACGTCGAGCCGGGGCCGCCAGGCGGCGTTGCCGACAGCGCAGGCCACCGCGATGGCGGCGGTGGTGCCGAGCAGGGCGAGTTCGGGGTAGCCGAACCGGAAACCGGCGACGAGGAGGACGGCGGCACCGACGAGCAGACCGATGCCGCGCGAGGTGATCGTCATGACGCCGGGGTCGTCCGGGACGGGCGGGTCAGGTGCCGCACGTCAGGTGCCCGCCGAGGCCAGCTGCCCCGAGGGCAGTGGCACCGGCACCGACGCGACCGCCTCGTAGAGCACGTCGGTCGCGGTGACCCCCCGGACCTGGGCGTCGGGGGAGAGCAGGATCCGGTGTGCGAAGACCGGCTCGGCGAGCGTCTTGAGGTCTTCGGGGAGGATCCAGCCGCGCCCGTCGATCAGGGCGTACGCGCAGGCCGCCCGGGTCAGCGCGATCACGCCCCGGGGGCTGACCCCGACCCGGACCTGCGGGTGGTTGCGGGTCGCCGCGGCCAGCCTGACCGCGTACGCGTAGAGCGGGTCGGCGATGTGCACCCGCTGGGCCATCCGGACCATCTCGCCGACGGTGGCGGTGTCGGTGACCGGCTCCAGCGCCTCCGGCGAGCGCATCGGTGCGCCCCGGAGCACCTCGATCTCGACCGCCTCGTCGGGATAGCCGACGGAGAGCTTCACCAGGAACCGGTCGAGCTGCGCCTCGGGCAGCCGGTAGGTGCCGTCCATCTCGACCGGGTTCTGGGTGGCGACCACCAGGAACGGCCGGGGTACCGGATGCCGGACCCCGTCCACCGTGACGTTGCGCTCCTCCATCACCTCCAGCAGCGCCGACTGGGTCTTCGGGGAGGCCCGGTTGATCTCGTCCGCGATGACGATGTTGGCGAAGACCGGGCCGGGGTGGAACTCGAAACCCCGGCTGGCCTGGTTGAAGATGGTCACCCCGGAGACGTCGGCGGGGAGCAGGTCCGGGGTGAACTGGATGCGCCGCCACTGGCCGTGCACGGTCGCCGCGATCGCCCGGGCCAGGGTGGTCTTGCCCACCCCGGGCACGTCCTCCAGCAGGACGTGCCCCTGGGCGAAGAGCGCGGTGAGCGCCAGCCGGACCACGTGCGGCTTACCCAGCACCACCGAGTTGATGTTGTCGGCGACCCGGGCGGCCAGGTTGGCGAAGCCCTGCACATGGTGCGGGGTAAGCGGCTCGTGGTTGTTCACGGTCGTGGTGCTCCTGACTGGTGGTGCGTGCGGTCAGCAGTTCGGCAGGATGTTGATGTTGTCCCCACCCTCCAGATTGAGCCAGGCGAACGGGATGTAGTTGCGGCCCGAGAAGTTCACCTGAACCCACCAGGTGCTGCGCTTGTGGTTGTTGTAGATGTAGGCGTAGATCTCCGTCCCCTGAACCTTGCAGTACGCCTGCAACCGGCTACTCGGCTTTGCTCGGCCGACCTGCTTGTTGTTGTCCTGTCGGGGTACCGAGAAGATCTCGATTCCATCGCGGCCCTCCCCGTTCCCGTTGCAGTAGGTCGCCTCCGCACCGGAGGTGCCGTTCTTGCAGGTGGCGATGCCGAAGACGGAAGGGGTGGCCTTGCTGACCTTGTCGGTGCCGTCGCCGGCCGCGTTGGTCACGGTCACGGTGAAGCTGTAGTTGGTGCCCGGGGTCAGCCCGGTGACCCGGATGTTGGAGCAGCCGCCGTTGACCGTGGCCCGTCCGGCCGGGGTCACCGAACACTTCGCCGTGCCGCCGCCGTCGATCACGGTGAAGTTGACCGTGACTGAGGTGGCGTCCGCGCTGGTGTCGGTGATAGTGACCCGGGGTTTCGCGACCGTGCTGGCGGTGTCGGTGGCGACGGCGCCGGGACCGGCCTCGTTGATCGCCTGCACCCGGACGGTGACCGGCTGACCGTCGCCCAGCCCTCCCACGGTGGCCTGGGTGTCGGTCACCTCGCTGGTCTTGCCGCCCGCCTCGACCCGGTATTTCGTGATCGGCCGGCCGTTGTCGGCGGGCGGGCTCCAGGTCATCGAGACGGTGCCGCGCGAGCCGGCGACCGTCTTTGCCCTGAGGTTGACCGGCTTCGCCGGGGTGGTGAACGGGACCACGCTGTTGCTGGCCGGCGACGCGGCCGAGCCGGCGCCCTTCTCGTTTATCGAGACGACGGTGAAGGCGTACTGGTTGCCGTAGTCGAGTTCGCCGGCCGGGATCACCAGCTCGGTCTTGGTCGACTCGCCGACCGGGGCGTTGGCGCCGGCCGAGATGGCGGTCACGGCGTACTTGTTGATTTTGTAGCCCTGGCCGTTGGCGGCCGGCCACTTGACCAGTACGGTGCCGTCCGGCCGCTCCTCGGCGGTGACGCTGGCCGGCGGATCCGGCACCTCGGAGGTGGGCACCACCGGGTTGCTCTTCTTCGCCGGACCGGCGCCCTTGGCGTTCACCGCGTGCACCGAGAACTGGTAGGTCTCGCCGTTGGTCAGGCCGGTCACCTCCAGCGAGCGCTGGTTGGCGCCCACCTCGAAGGTCCGGCCGGCGCCCTGCACGACATAACGGGTGATGGCCGCACCGTTGGCCGCGGCGGGTCGCCAGTTCACCCGGGCCTGGGCGTTGCCGGCGGCGGCGGTCACCGACTTCGGCGCGCTCGGCTTGCTGATCACCGGCTTCGGCGGCGGCGGAGGCGGCGGCGGGTTCGGCGGCGGGTCACCACCGAGGACGTCGTTGGCGTACTTGTTGACCTCCTTGACCTGGTGCTTGTCGTCGATGACCCGGGCGACGGCGGAGTTCGGGGCGTTGATGAAGAGGTGGTTCTCCCGAACCTCCAGCTCCAGTGGGCCGTTGGCGCCCGGAATCTCGATCTTCTCCAGCAGCTTTCCGGTGGGGTCGAACGAGTAGACGGTGCCGGTGTCCTTGTCGGCGCAGTAGAACCGGTCCGCCCAGGCGACGGCGGGGCTGAGCTGGGTGCCGCCGCCGGGCACCTTGAACTGCTGCCCGACGGCGCCGTTGTCGGCCACCACGATGTTGCGGTCGTCCGGCACGGTCACCGGCACCCGGAGGCCGGTGGTCCGGGGCGACATCTCGCCCGGGCCGGTGAGCGGCAGCTTGACCGGCCGCTTCTCCTTGCCGCGCAGCGTGGTCAGCGTGTTGGTGGTCCGGTCCAGCACCGCCACGCCGTCGTCGAGAGTGGAGAGGGCCAGGTCGTGGCTCGGGTCGGCGACCGCGTCGTTGAAGACCTGCTCCGGGCTGACGCTGCCGCCCGCGCCACCGCTGTCGGACTCCGGGAGCTTGGCGGCGGTGATGGCGGAGACGGTCCCCTCGCTGGGTACGGCGACCCAGAGCCGCCCGGTGCCGTCGAACTGGCCGCCGGTGATGCCCGGCGGATAGTGGATCTGCTCGCCGACCGGGGTCAGCGACCGGGGGTCGAGCTGGCGCACGATGCCCTGCACCGCGTCGACGACGAACGCCGCGTCCTCGTGCAGGGCCACGTTGACCCCGAGCCCGGCAGTGGTCTTGGTGGTCGCGATGATCTGCAGCGTGGCCAGGTCCAGCGAGCTGACCTGGCCGGTGTTCAGGTCGCGCAGGATCAGCAGCCGGTCGGTCTGCGCGACCTGCATCTGGTGGTTGCGACCCTGCGGGACCTGCACGCGGGTGTCGACCCGGCCGGTGACCCCGTTGACCCGGGCCACCTCGCTCTTGGTCATGCTCCACAGCCAGGAACTGGCATCGTAGCTGGCCACGGCGTTGTCGGCGGCGCCGAGGCCGAGCACGGTCAGCCCCATCGCGGCGGCCAGCGCCGCCACGGTGGCGATGGTGACCAGTCCGCCCCGGAGCCGGGAGCGGCGGCGGGCCGGGGGCGCGCCCGGCGCTACTCCGGCGGGGTCGACCCCGCCGGTGCCGTCACTGCCTGTCAAGCCGTTGTCTGTGGTGACCACAGCCGGCCGCCTCCCCACCCGTGGGCGGTCGTGTCTGACCGCCGTCGTCAGCGAATCTTTCCCGAAACCGCGTGCCATCATAGGGCCCGGGCTTTGCTCGCGGGTACCCGGAACGTGCCGTTGTGGACGGACGCGGCGCGAATTGTGGATAAGCCCGGTCCTCCGCCGTCGTCTCCGCAGGTCAGTGCGGTGGAAACGGTTGTCGAATCGTGATCAGCGTGGCGTCGCCCCGGCGCCGTCCCGCTTCGTGCAGGCGAGATCCGACGGAGCGAATTCGTTGGTCGAATAGACGGCGAGCACCGAGAAGCAGTAATCGAGCTTGGGGTTCAGCGCGTTCACCTTGTATGTGGTCTCGCCGGCACTGAGCGTAGTCATCGGCTTGGTCTGCTGGCCGGCACGGGCACCCGCGACGACGAACGGCACGGTCCCGCCGCTCGGGTCGGTCCAACTGACGGTGATAGCGGTGCCCTCGTCGATCAGCTTCACGTCGGTCGGCGGTTCACCGGCGACGACCGGCTCGCCGCGCTCGTCGGTCGGTCCCTGCTCCGGCGAGCCGCTCTTGTCCACCACCACCGCGACCACCACCACGATCGCGGCGACCACCGCCGCGGCGGCGGCGACCGCGGCGGCCACCGTGGAGCCACGGCCACGATTCGGCTCGGGGGCCGGAGCCGGCGGGGTGGGGCTGGGGGTCGGGGTGATCACCGGGTACGACTCGAGCTGCGCGACCGACTGCGCCGAGTACGGCGGGTACGTCGACGGCGCCTGCTCGGCGGGGCTCGGGGCGTACGACGAGGGCTGTGGTTCGGCCGGCCGCCCCGACGCCGGTTCGGTGCCCGGCAGGTACGCCGGGGAGGTGGCGGCCGACTGGAACAGGCCACCGCCGGCCGGTCGGGTCGGCGGTGCGGACAGTGGCGGCGTGGCGGTTGGCGCCGAGACCGGTGGCGGGGGTGCGGGTGGCGCCGACAGCGGTGCGGGCGGGGCGGACAGTGGCGCGGGCGGTGCCGAGAGCGGCGCGGCGGGTGCCGGCGCGACCGGTTCCGGGGCGCTGCCGCCCGGTGCCTCGCCGAGGTAGTCCCGGGCCGCCCGGACCTGCCAGTGGTCGTCGCCGAGCACTCCCGGCCCGAGCGAGGCGACCCGGCCGAAGTTCCGGCGCGCCTCGTGCCGGTTGCCCAACTCCTCGGCGACGGCGCCCAGTTCGAAGCTGAGCGACAGCATCAACGGATCGGCCTCGCCCCACCGACGCTGCCCGTCGACCAGCGCCTCTTCGAGCAGCCGCCGGGCCGCCGCCGGATCGTCGGCCTCCCGGTGCCACCGTGCCAGTATCCCGACGGTGGCGAGCACCTCCGGATGGTCCTTGCCGTACGCGGGCCGAGCCGCGTCGAGTGCCTGTGCGAGCAGACGTCGGGCGCCCGGATCGTCACCGCCGTCGCGGAGCGCCCGGGCCCGGCCCTGTACGGCGGCAAGTTGTGGAGGCTGAGACACGCCCGTCATGCTGCCCCCTGGACGGGGTGCCGCGCCAGCCGGGGCACTGTTCCGCCGCGCCGCTCCGACGCCTCACCAGACTCCGCACTGCCACCGGTAGGCCGCTGACCAGGTCCGACTCGGCTGTCGATCGGTCGGGGTCGAAGTTTCACGCCATCCGGTTCCCACCCTTCGGCGTCGGTGCGGCAGACGCCGCTCAGGGCGTACCGGAGCAGGCCGTAGCCCGCATCCGCCAGATCAGGCCGTGGTCCGGACCGGGTGGGGCCGGTGCGTCCGCGCCGGCCCCACCCGCAGTCCACTCCGGTCGCCTCGCCGGGTCAGCGGCTCTGCAGGGCGTCCAGGCCGACGGCCATCGCGATGACCAGCCGGCGGTCGAGCTGCGGCAGGTGGACCTCGATCACGTACCGGTCGCGCAGGCCCCACTTCTTCACCACCGAGAACGCGGGCTGGCCGCCGATGGTGAAGTCGAAGTGGTACGGCAGCCAGGACAGCGAGTCGATGAACCGGCGCAGCAGTGCGACCGGCAGGCTGCGCTCCTGGCCGGTGGCCTGCCCGAGGCCCGGCTGCTCGACGTGCCAGGTGGAGCGGAGCAGCGACGCCTTGAAGTCCTTGCGGAACAGGCCGATGGGGGTACCGGCGGCGTCGGTCACGTCGTACGTCGCGCCGAGGTCCATCACCTGACGGGCCTTGAAGCCGAGTACCGGCTGCTGCTTGGTGTCGTCCGCGTAGAGCGTCACCTGCTCCTTGAAGGCGAGCCGCTTCTGCTGCGCGAAGGCCAGCAGTTCGCCCTCGGAACCGTCCGGGTTGACCGCGTGTACCTCGTACTGGTTGACCATGAACCGGACCCGCTGCCGGACGTGGAACTGGCGTTGGGACTGGAGCACATCGAGCTGCATGGGCAGATTCCTTTTTCTATGGGGGTGTCCGGCGTGGTGCGGCCGGCATGATCGCCACCTGCTGTGCAGGCGCAGCCTCGGAGTGTGGCACAGCGGGGCGACACTGCGCCGCCCGGTCAGGAGGCTACCGCGCTGCCCTCGCCGACCAGCCGGAGCAGGTCGAGGTCGAGCACGAGCAGCCGCCGGTAGCCGGTCCGGACCAGGTCGCGGCGGCGCAGCGCACGGAGGGCCTTCTGCAGGGTCACGTCCGCGACCCCGACCATCGAGGCCAGCTCGGGCTGGCTGAGCGCGACGCCGACCAGGATGCCCCGGTCGACCGGCTGCCCGCAGGTGGTGGCGATCTCGGCGAGCATCCGGGCCACCCGCACGTCGGCCGGGTACGCGGTGAAGTCCGCCCGGCGCTGGTTGGCCCAACGCAACCGCTCGCCCATGATCGCTCCCATGTGCAGGGCCGCACCGGGATGCCGTCCGAGGAAGCGCTCGAACGCGGCCCGGGAGACGACGTTCGACACCACCCGCCCGCAGGTGGTGACCGTGGCGGTACGCGGCCGGCCGGTCAGTGCCGCGGTCTCGCCGAGGATGTCGCCGGGCATCCGGATCGCGAGCAGGGTCTCGAAGCCCTGCACCGCCGTGGTCACCTTGACGAAGCCCCGGCGGAGCAGTTCGACGTGCGTGTCGTCGGCACCCTCGCGGATCAGCCGCCGGCCGGCCGGAAACTCCCGGGGCACCCCGAGGGCCAGCAGTTCGTCGCGGTCGGCGGGGGAGAGCCGGTGCAGGAAACTGCCGGGTGCCAGGGTCTGGGCTCGTGGCTGCGCGACACCGGACATGTGCGCCCCAACGGATCGATCGACGCGACGAGGATTACCCGCCGGATAGTACCCGACGGGTGCACCACGTCACCCCGGGTGCGCGCCGCCCGCCGACCGGGACAACGACTGCACCTGCCGTTCCGCCTCCACCACCCGGTGCGTCGCCGGCAGGTAGCGCAGCCGCCGTTCCCGCAGCGCCGCCCGGGCCGTCCGCAGCGCGCCCGCCGGGTCCCGGTACGCCTGCGCCCGGGCGAGCACCAGCAGCGGGCGGCCGAGGTCGAGGTCCGGGTACCGGCGGGCCAGCACGGCGGCGAGCCGCGCCTCCCGTTCTGCCGGTCGGGCCCGGCCGAGCGCGGTGAGCACCTCGGCCCGGACGAGTTGGGCCCGCAGTGCCGCGCGGCCGTGCCGGCCGTGCCGCCACCAGTCGTACCGGCGGATCGCGTCCGCCTCGTCCAGCGCCGGCCGGGCGCGGGCGGGGTCGGAATCACCGGCCGCCAGCCGCAGCCGGGCGCACAGCACCTCGGCGAGGACCAGCCGGGCCTGCCAGGTCACCTCGTGCCCGGCGCCGTAACCGGAGCCGCGCCGCTCGATTTCGGCCCGGATCAGCCGGTGCGCCTCGGCCAGGTCCGCCGCCGGTTCGTGCCGCTTCAGGTGCGGGTCGAAGGCGCCGTACCGGGCCCGATCGAGCAGTGCTGCGGCGTGGTCGGCGACCGCGACGCCGAACTGGTGCGCGCCGACCGGCCGCCGGCGGCGCAGCTCGACCTCGTCCCGCCGGAGCTGCACCACCAGGTCGAGGTCGCCGGGTTCGCCCCGCCGGCGCAGCGCGTGCACGTACTCTCGGCGGATCGCGAGCAGCGTCCGGTGGTGTTCCGGTAGCGCCGCCCCGGCACGTTCCCGCAGGTCCAGCCAGGCGGCGAGGGAGTCCAGGACCGGTCGGCCGGGACTCGACGCCCGTTCCAGGGCGCACTCGGCCCGCAGCGTCAGCTCGGCCGACTCGCCGAGCTGCTCCGTCGCGGCCCGGTGCAGCACGGCGAGCCTGGTCGGGTCGGCGCCGTGTAGCAACACGGTGTGCAGCCGCGCCTCGAACCGGGCCACCAGCTCGGCGTCGGTCGGCCCGGCCGCCCCGGCCACCGGGTCCCCGTCCGGCACGCGGCCGGTGCCGCCGGTCACCGCAGCCGCCGAGGGTCCCGGGCGGACCGGTCGTCCGCCTCCTCCACCAGCAGTTCCACCGCGTCCCGGACCAGCGCCGTGGCCAGCTCGCGCACCGGCGCCGACTGCTCCGGACGCAGGGTACGCAGTTCCTCGCGCAACCCGTAGATCTGCTCGGCCAGCCCGACCAGCAGCCGGTCCGGGCTCGCGGCACGCCCCGAGACGGTGCCGAGACCGTCGCGTACCACGGCCAGTACTCCGCCGCCGACCTCGGCGAGCGGTCCGGCGGCGGCGCGCAGTGCGCTGCTCAACACGGCGAAGGCCCGGTTCGGGCTGATCCGGCCCCGCTGGATCGACACCAGGTCCTCGACCGCGCAGAGCGGTGGCGCGTACCCGAGCGCGCCGGCCAGCCCTGGGTTGTGCCGGGCCCACTCGACCAGTACGGCGACCAGCGACTCGGCGGCGGCCCGTCCGGTACCGGGCTGGAGCTGGTCGAGCCACCCCTCCCGGTACGGCCAGTACGACCACACCTTGGTCTCGTCGACGAGCTGGTCCACGGCGGTGTCCCGCAGGTAGCAGAGGGCGAGCTGATGGGCCGGGGACGTCTCCACCCGCAGCACCTCCTCGACCAGGGTGTGCCGGGCCTTGCGGCCGGTCACCTCGTAGAACGTGCTCCGGCTGCCCTTCGGCCGAACGGCGGCGACGATCTCCCGCCAGGTCGGCGCGGTGGTCCGGGGCACGGCCAGCAGTTCGGCGACGGCGCGGTAGTAGACGGTCCGGGTTCGCCAGTGGGCGCGTTCGGTGCTGTCCGTACCGGCCAGCCGCCGGCGCCAGCGCCCGCTCACCGTGTCGGCCAGCCCGTACGGCACCGGGGTTGACGACAGATGCATCCGACTCTCCTCTCGGCTGGGCCGAGCGTGGCAGGGCACGGACGGGCAGATCACGTACCAGTAAGGGGTCTGCCCGTCGGGTGTCGGACGGCAGGGTCTACCGGGGCCGGTCGCTACCGGCCCTGATAGCGGAAGCCGGCCCAGGCGGCGGGACCGACCTCGCCGACCGGGCCGGGCAACACCGGGGCCAGGTGCGGCGGCGGGACCCGGTCCGGGTCGAGCAGCCAGCGGTAGCTGGCGTGCACCGCCTCCGCCGGTGCCATGCCGCAGTCGGCGAGGAAGTGGTGCACCATCGCCAGCAGCGCCGGATGCCCGGCCGGCCCACCGGTCCAACCCGATCCGGCGACCCCGGCCGCACCGCTCGCGATCAGTGCGGTGGCCGGGGTCAGCGCGATGTCGTAGCCCTCGCCGAGCAGATCGGTGCCGTCCAGGGATGCGGTGACCAGCCCACCGGTCGGTCCGCCGGCCGGGTGCCGGAGCAGGCGCCCCGCTGGCAGGGCCTCCGGTGGCTGCCCGGGCTCGGCGCCGGCCAGCTCGAACCACGGGCCGGTGGGTGGCGCGGCCAGCACGGCTCGGCAGGCCAGATGCACCAACGACGGGCCGGCGGAGGCCCGGGAGAGGGTCTCGCGCAGGCCCTCCGGGGTGGCCGGCCGGTCGGCCGGGTCGCCGGTGTGGCCGAGCCCGGACGACCTCGGGTAGAGCAGCCGGCGTACCGCCAGCGTGGCGTACGCGGCGGCGCCGTCGTGGCCGAGCGGGTTGACCAGGAACACCGGGTCTCGGGTCACCGGCGGCGGGATTCGACCGCTGGCCGCGACGAGTTCGGCGGCCGAGCTGGCGTAGCCGAGTACCAGCGTGGCGCCGGCGTACCGGTGTGTCGCCGGCCCGGTGGACTCGCGGGCGGCATGCCACGGCACCCGGCCGAGCGGACCGTGCGGCACCAGCACCAGCCGAGCCGGACGCTCCGATCCGACGCTCTCCGGCAGGCTCTCCAGCAGGGGCCCGATGGCGGCGGGCCAGGCCCAGTCGCAGACCTCGGGCAGCGCCGGCCCGGGATCGGTGCCGGCGAGGAAGCGGGCGACCGGACCGCCCGGCGGGACCGCCAGGCCGGGCGGGGAGAGCGTGCCGACCTGGCCGGCGGCGCTGACCCAGACCACCCGGCCGGGGAGCAGGTAGGCCAGCAGGTCCGCGCCGACGTCCCGGAGCGCGGCGGCGGTCTCCGGCACCGTCGGTACCGCAGCTGCCGCGAGGCCGAGCGCGGCGTGTACCCGCTGGTGCAGTGCCGGCGGCGGGGCCAGGTCGAACAGGTCGCACAGGGCGGCCGGCACCAGCGGGGTGGGTTCGGCCCGGCGCCACTCGGCCGCGAGGTCCGGCTGCCCGGCCTCGACCAGCCGGTCCGGTACGTCGCCGGCCGTGGTCGCCGCGAGCGTGGTCAGGGCGCGGACCAGTTCCACCGCCTCGGCGGCCCCGTCCCGCCACCCGTCGGCGGCGCACCAGTCGGCAACGGTCAGCCCGAACGCCGACGCGGCCCGGGCCACGGCCGGCCGCCGTTGCGCGCCGGGCTCCGTCGGCAGTGCCTCGGCGGCGGCCCGCAGCGCGGCCAGCCCGGTCCGGGTGGCCCGCTCGTGGCCGCCGCGCCCCGTCTCCGCCCACCGCCGGTACGCGACCGCCAGATCGCGCAGCACCGACTGGGTCAGGTTTCCCGGACGGTCGGCCAGCTCCTCCCGCGCCTGCCCGAGGTGGCGGACGGCGAGTTCCAGATCGGACGTGGCGGCGCCGGAGACGGCCCGGGTCAGGTGCGCGGAGCCGAGCGCGGCGAGCAGCACGGTACGGCCGATCGGCAGGCGTTCCCCGGCGACATCGAGGCTGCCGGTCAGCAGCTCCACCGCCCGGTCGGCGGCGGCCGGGTCGCCGGCCCGGGCCGGTGGCAGCGCCGCGAGCCCGGCCAACGCCACCAGCCCGGGGCGGTCGGTGTGGTAACCGGGCACCGCGCGTACGGCCGCGTCCAGCAGGTCGGCGGCGCGGGCCGGGCCGTCGGCACCGGCCCGCACCAGGTGGCCGAGGGCGAGCCCGGCGGCCAGCCGGCTCCGCCAGGGGTACGCCTCCGGTACCGCGCCGAGCGCGTCGTGCAGGGCGTCGACCGCTGTGCCGAGCCCCGCCCGGTCGCCGTCCCGGACCGCCTCGGCGAGCCGCCCGAGGCAGCGCAGTGCGCGTACCACCGACAGTCGGTGGTGGTCCGCCCCGGTGGCGTGCTGCTGCGCCGCCAGCACCTGGCCGGTCAGCTCGACGAGTTGTCCGGGGTCGAGCCGGGCGTGGGCCGGGCCACCGAGGGCGTACCGGTGGTCGACCAGCACGCCGAGCAGCCCGAGCGCGGCCGGGGCCATCGGGGAGCCGGGGGTGAGCCGGGTGACCGACTCCCGCAGGTGGCCGGCGGCGCGGCGGAGGTCGTCCGGCCGTCCGGCCCAGTGGCCCCGCAGGGCCAGGGCCAGCGCGGCCAGCAGGTGCTCACCGCTCCGGCCCGAGGGCTCCGCTCCGGCGTCGCCCAGCACCGACTCGGCCAGCGCGACGACCCGGTCCGCCGGTCCGGCCGGCCGGTAGGCCAGCGCCGCCAGGGTGGCGTCGACCAGCAGTACGGCGGTGGCCTCCGGCAGGCTGCCGTCCTCGCCCAGCTCCCGCAGCCGGGACATCCGGGACAGGTGCCCGGCGCTGCCGGGGTCGCCGCCCTCGCCGGTGAGCCGGGCGAGCTCCTGCACCAGGGCCGGCAGCATCATCCGGACCCCGGAGTGCTGCTCGATCAACTGCTGCATGGCGTTGCCCAGCGAGCCCGGCTCGGCCGGGTCGCCGAAGCGCTGGGTGAACATCCCGGCCCGCATGGCGGCGAGCTGGTCGTGGCCCGGGGCGCCGGGGCCACCGACGTCCATGGCCTGCCGGAGCGTCCGCATCATGCCGTCGAGGTCGAAGCTCGCGGCCGGGCCGCCCAGCCCGGAGAGGCTGCGGATCAGGTCGACCTGGGAGAGCATCAGCGCTCCCATCTGGTGGATCTGCGGCTGCACCGGCGGCGCGTCGACAAGTTGCCGGAACAGGCTGGCCGCGAGGTCGAGGTCGCGGCGCCGGGACTCCTTGTCGCCGCGCTGCATCGCGGTGACCATGGCGAAGACGTCACCGATGTCGACTGTCCGGGCGCCGCCCACCATCCCGGCCTGCGGCATCGCCCGCAGTTGCAGCAGGGTGCCGCAGAAGTACCGGCCCACCTCCAGGTCGGCGGCGGGCAGGTCCGGATGGGCCATCGACTCGACGAACAGGTCGATCGCCTCGTCCCGGTCGGCGTCGGACCTTCCGCCGCCGACGAACCTCATTCCCAGCAGCCGGGCCAGTACGGTGGCGACCTGCGGCCGCCACGGGTCCCGCTCGGCGAGCAGCCCGTACGCCTCCCGCAGCGCCGCCACCGAGTCGTCGAGGTCGGTGGCGGCGCTCGGCAGGTTGTGCTGCGTCGCCCGCCCGTAACGATCGGCGTACGCCCGACCCAACTCGAGCAGCGGTCCGATCCGGGCAGTGCCGGAGACGCCCGACAGCGCGGCCCGGAGCCGGCCGATCCGTTCGTCGGTGCCAGGGGTATTGATCATCGGTTTCCTCGGGGAATTCGTCACCGGCGATCGGAACCGGATCGGGTACGGCCGGAAAGGGACGGCGTCGCGCCGGCCGAATTCGGTATACCGCACCGGACACCGCGATCACAATGTACCGATGGGCCAACAGATTCCGGCCGGTGCGTTCCATCCAATGGCTGAATTCCCCGGAATGGCGCCGATCTCTGGAGTGACTGGTCCGGGCCGCTCGTCGCAGTACCCATTCGATTGTTGAATCGCCGGTGCCGGCGGTGCCACGCTCGTCCGTGCCGAGACCGGTCCCATTCCCGGATCTGGGCACCGCACGAACTCCGCTCTCCACCCCGGCACGAGATCTCCGGATGGCCGCACGAACCGGATCTGTCCACCCGAGCCAGAAAGTGACGCCATGGCCCACACCTCGGAGGACGCGACGGATCTGGACCGGGCCCCGATCCGTCCGGCAGACCTGCTCGCCTCGGTCACGCTCCATCCGACCGACGGCCGGGGCAGCCCGGACCCGGCGGCCGAGCCGACCGCTACAGTCCGTTGTGGACGTCCGCTCAGCTATCCGGTGCCGGCCGGGGACCTGCCGGTGGCGCTGCGGCAGCGGATCGCCGCGACCGGGGAGCGCTGCTTCGGAGTGCTGTTCGCGTTCGACCTCGCCGCGCTGCCGCCCGGCCACCGGTACAGCAGTGCCCGGCTCCAGGTACGGCTGGCCGACCCCCGGGTCATCGCTCTCCGGCTCGACCAGGACGCCGACACCCTCGGCCTCGGGTACGGGCCGGACGGGATGTTCCCGGCCTCCGGCGCGGCCGCCCGGGCACTGGTGGCCGGCCGGGACCGCCCCGGCTGGCTGGGCCGGCTGCTGCCCCGCTCGGGTGAGGCCCGGCCCTGGCCCACCGGCACCCAGAGCCACCGCTTCGGCTGGGCCTACCACGACCCGGAGGGCGACCACCCGGTGCCGCACCACCTCGTGCTGCATGCCCTGGTCGCGGCGCCGGCCGGCACGGCGGAGCTGACCGGCACGCTCGCGGTGCAGGTCGAGGTGGTGCGTTCGCTGCGCGGGCGGCGGCACCCGCTCCCCGGCGACCTGCGCGAGGCGGTGCCGTTCACCGAGCCGCTGCCGATCGTCGCCACCGGACCGACCGGTGCGGCGGTACGGCTCTGCGTCGCCGCCGACGTCGAGGGGTACAGCCGGCGCGGCAACGCCGCCGCGGCCCGGATCCAGCGGCACCTGGTCCGGCTGCTTGCCAGCGCCCGGCGCCGGGCTGGGGTCGACGAGTCCACGGTGGACCTCCAGCCGCAGGGCGACGGCCAGTTCGCCGTACTGCCGGCCGGGATCGACGAGTCCGTGGTGGTGCCGGGGTTCCTGGCCGGGCTGCCGCCGGCACTGGCCGAGGCGAACCGGCAACTCGGCGACGACGCCATCCGGCTGCGGGTGGCGCTGCACCGGGGGCTGGTCGAGCCGGGCGCCAACGGCTGGGTGGGCAGCGCGGCGATCGCCGTGCACCGGCTGCTCGACTCGGCACCGGTACGCGCCGCGCTCCGCGAGCATCCCGGCCCCGGTTTTGTCGTCGTGCTCCCCGACTTCCTCTATCAGGACGTCGTGCTGCCCGGCCCGATGCCGGCCGACGACTTCCGGGACATCACCGTCGAGTTGCCGGAGAAGAACTTCGTCGCCCGCGGCTGGCTGCGGGTCTGTGACCTGTCCGGCTGAGAGGGGAGCCATGCCCGCGCTGTACGCGCTGCTGGTCGGGATCGACCGGTACCGGAGGGTGGCGACGCCGCTCGGCGGATGCCGCAACGACGTGACCGCGGCGGCGGAGTTCCTGCGGCACCGGGTCGACCCGGGCACCGAACCGGTGATCCGGCAACTCTGCGACGAGGAGGCCACCCGGGCGGCCGTGATCGACGGCTTCCGCTCGCACCTGCGCCGGGCCGGCCGGGGCGACACCGCGATGTTCTGGTTCAGCGGCCACGGGTCGTACGCCCCGGTCTGGCCGTCGGTCTGGCATCTGGAACCGAGCGGCGAGTTGCAGACGCTGCTCTGCGTGGACAGCCGGCACGACGGCGTACCCGACCTCTACGACAAGGAGATCGCGGTACTCACCGACGAGGTGGCGGCGAGCGGCGCGCACGTGGTGCTGGTGCTGGACTCCTGCCACTCCGGCGGGGCGAACCGGTTCGGGGCGGCCACCCGGGCGGCGCCCCGGGTCGAGGAGCCGCCGCCGCTGGAGTCGCTGCTGCCGGAGTTGGTGACCCGGGAGGCCGACGGGACGGTCAGCGGCGTCTACGCCGGCCGGGCCGAGCACGTCGCGCTGGCCGCTTGCCGGCACGACGAGCAGGCCGTCGAGACCCTGCACTACAGCGACCGGGCGCGCGGCCTGTTCAGCGCGGCGCTGCTCACCGTGGCCGGGCGGCTCGGGTCGGGGGCGACGTACCGGGAACTGCTGACCGCGGCCCGGTGCGAGGTGGAGAACCTGGTCGGGCACCAGGTGCCGCAGCTTTTCCCGGTGGCCGGTACCCTGGCCGACCAGCCGTTCCTGGGTGGCCGGGTGCGGACCGTCGGCGCCAGCATGACGATGCGGTTCGTCCGGGGCGACTGGGAGCTGGACGCCGGGACCTGTCACGGGCTGCCCGGCACCGATCCGGACGGCGCACTCCGGGTCGCGCAGCGCGGTGTGCTGCCGGTCCGGGAGGCCCGGGTGACCCGGGTGCTGACCGAGCGGAGCGTCGTCCGTCCGGTGGGCTGGCAGCCGGACCGGGAGCGGCAGTACCCGGTGGTGGTGAGTTCGGTCCCGCTGCCGCCGACCACGGTGGCGGTCGACGACACCGACCGGGCCGCGGCGGCCCGGCTGGTCGCCGCACTGGACCGGGCCGGCCCGGGCGGCGGGCCCTCCCCGCACCTGCGGGTCGTCGATCCGGCCGCCGGGCCGCCGCCGGAACTGCGGGTGGTGCTGCCCGTGCCGGACCGGATCCGGATCTGCGACGACGACGGCGTACCGCTCGCCGGTGACCTGGTCGGTGCCGATCTGGTCGAGCGGGCGGTCCGGGCGCTGGAGCACATCGCCCGCTGGCGCCAGGTCCGCGCGCTGGCCAACCCGCTGTCCGGGCTGGCCGGCGGGGTGACCCTGGAACTCGTCCCCACCCGTCCCGGGGACGGGGTGGTGCCGCTGCACCGGCCGGGACTGCCGGCCGGCGGGGACGGCGCGGTCCGGCTCCGCTACCGGTACGCCGACGGCCGCTGGTGGCCGCCGACCGCCTTCGTCCGGATCCACAACGGCACCGACCGGCGACTCTACTGCGCATTGCTCGACCTGACCGAGGGGTACCGGATCCATCCCGACCTCTTTCCCGGAGGCTTCGTCGCCCCCGGTGGCACCGCCGCCGCACTCGACGGCCGGCCGATCCGGTTCACCCTGCCGGCCGGACGGCCGACGACACCCGGCGGGCGCACCCGGGACTGGCTGAAGCTGCTGGTCGCCGAGGAGGCGTTCGCCGCCCGGCCGTTCCAGATGCCACCGCTGCACGAGCCGTGGCCGGCCGACTCCCGCGCCCCGACGGCCCTGCTCGGCGTCCTCGACCGGCTGGGCCGGCAACTGGTGCACCGGGACGCCGTACCGGACACGCCCGCCGCGTACGACTGGACGGCGACCACCCTGCCGGTGCTGACCGAGGTGCCGGCGGCCGAGGACCCGCCGCGTCCCCGGGTCCGGCCGGACGGCCGGACCCGGCCCGGCCCGCTGCCCGCGCCGGTGGACGGTCACCGCTGAGGTTCCCCACCGGGAGCCGGATGCGGGCGCCCGACTCCCACCTGCCGGCACGCCGCCGCGAGGCGAGGCCGGGAGGTTCACTGTCCGAAGTGGTTGAAGCCGGCCCAGCCGACCAGGTCCTCCGGATCGATCGCCGGCATCCGCTCGCGCAGCGCCCTCGGCATCCCCGGCGGCACCCGGCGATCCGGGTCGAGCATCCAGAGCTGGGCCAGCCGCAGCGCCTGGGCCGGCCCCTGCCGGTCCACCGCCAGATAGTGGTGCAGCATGTACATCAACAGCGAGGTGGCGTCGTCGGGGACCGGCCAGAGCGAGCCGACCACCGAGCGGGCACCGGCCATCAGGAAGACCGTGGCGAGCGAGTACGCCTCGTCGTAGACGCGTCCGGGTACCGCACTGGAGCAGGCCGCCAGCACCACCGTGCCGAGCCGGAAGCCGCCCGCCGACCGCTGCGCCGCGTCGGTGATCCGCTCGGCGGTCAGCGGCGTACGCCCACCCGGCCCGGCCAGCACCAGGTACGACCGCTCCGGCCCGTCCGGCACCACGGCACCGTGACAGGCCAGGTGCAGTACGCCCCGGTCGGCGGTCAGGGCCGAGCCGAGCCAGTCCAGCACCTCGTCCGGGGTACCCGGCCCGGTCGCCGCGCCCTCGCCGGGCCGGCCCAGGTAGGGCGCGGCGGGATAGAACCTGTTCCGGATCGCGGTCGCCTCCGCCCCGGCATGCGCGAGGTCGTCGGTCGGGTTGCCGACCACCAGGCTCGCCGTGTCGATCGGCACCGGTTCGCGTTGCACGGTGCCGCAGAACATCCGCGCCGACGCCGCGTACGAGACCACCGCGTCCTGCAGGACGTACCGGCCGCCGGGTGACCGGGCGGCGTGCCACGGCACCAGCCCGAACGCCCCCATCGGCACCAGCACCAGCCGGTACGGCCGGGAGAACTGCCGGTCGGCGCAGTTTCGCAGGACCGCCTCCATCGCCGCGTACCAGGCCCAGTCGGAGAGCCGGCGCAGCGCATCGGCGGCCTCCGGCTCGGCCGTCGTCACGTCGACCGGGTCGGCCGGCCCCGCGTCCCGGGTACCGGCCGTGGTCCGCCGGCCGGCGAGCCGGGTGCCGAGGTAGTCGTCCAGGGCGCTGAACCGTGCCCCGAGCATCGTCAGCACCGTCAACTCCGGATCGCCGCGCGCCGGCACCACCACCACGACCGGGGCCCGCTCGCCCGTCGCCGGCACCAGGTACACCAGCGCGTCCGCGCCGGCCGAGCGGAGCGCCTTGGCGATCTCCGCCGGCTCCGGGGGATCGAGCAACTCGATCCGGCCGCCGGCCCCGATCGACTGCTCGTGGTCGAGCAGCGCCCGCATCACCCGCTGGCGCAGCCGGGCCGGGATCGGCACCCCGCCGGCCGCCCCGGAGCGCCACTCGGCGGCGAGGTCCGACCGACCGGCCGCGGCCAGCAGCTCCGGCACGTCCCGGCTGCGTGAGGCGGCCTGCAACACCAGGCCCCGGCAGGCGTCCAGGGCCCGCACCGCCTGCCCCGGCACCCGGTCCGTCACGCACCAGCCGAACACCTCGGTCGCGTCGTCGAGGGCGTCCCGGCCGGCCAGCGCCGCCTCGGCGGTACCGGTCTGCACCAGCGTCCGCCAGGCGTACCCGCGCAGCGCCTGCAACCCGGCCTCCCGGCTGGCCGCCCGGTCGTCCCGGCCCCGGTCGTCCCGGGCTCGGTACGCCCGGCTCAGCCACGACATGGTCGCCGACCAGAGCGGGTGGGCCGGGTCCGCCACGTACGGCCGGACCCGCTCCAGCAGCTCGATGGCCCGTTCGGCGTCGTCGAAGCTGCGCCACGCCTCCAGCCTGGTCATGTACAGACCGGCCAGCAGGACCCGCAGGGTCAGCGCGCTCTGGTCGCCGGCCGGCATCGGGTCGATCCGTTCCCGCAACCGGGTGATCTGCCGGTCGAGCGCCGCCGCGTCGTAACCGGCCGCCGCGCTGCCGGCCCGGGCCAACATGGCGTAGACGTCCAGGGTCGGGTCGGACGGACCGACGTCGGTCCCGGTCACCGTCGAGATCTGCTCGGCGACCTCCTCCAGCAGGCGTGGATCGGGGCTCTCCGAGGTGGCGATGCGGCGCCACCGGTCGGTCAGCGTCAGCAACGGTTCCAGTGCCCTGCGCCGGGCGTCTTCCGCCGGCACACCGGCCAGCCCGGCGCGGAGTTCGGCCGCCGCCGCGTCCATCTCGGACCAGTCGCGGAACTGGAAACCGTGCATCAGCCGGATGGCGGCGTCCTGCAACCGCAGCAGCGCCCGCTGCCGGTCGGTCAGGTCGGCGCGGTCGGCGATCTCCGCGTGCTCCGCCATCGCCCGGGTCAGTCCGCCCAGGTCGTCGCCGAGCTGGGCGCCGAGCTGCCGCAGCCCGCTGAGCACCATGTCGAGGTCGTTGACGGTGCCGCCGGTGGCCGTCCGCCGGGCCTCGGTGAGCGCGGTGAGCGCGTCCTCCAGCGGGCCGGGGTCGCCCGGCCGGGCGGCGAGCATCCCGTGCATGCCGTCCAGGACCAGCATCCGCTGCCGGAACTGCGGATCGTCCGGATACGCCGTCCGCGCGGCGGCGATCAGTTCGGCGGTGCCGGGGTGCTGTGTGAGGCCGTCCTGCCCGGTGGGGAGGACGGTGAGCAGCATGTTGGCGAACCGGGCCCGCTCCGGCGCGGTGACCGGAAGGGCGCGCCAGGCGTCGAGCGCCCGGTCCAGCAGGCGCAGGGACTCCTCCCGGGACGGTGGTGCCGCGTTTTGCCCCGGCAGGGGTGGCAGGACGAGCGGCTCGGCCGGCTCTCCGTCCGGCCCGGACTCCGCCGCCGCGGTGCGGTCGACCTCCGCCCGCATCCCGGCGTACGCCTCGCCGAGTACCGTCCCGTCGTCGGGTCGCGCCGGCAGGCCACGGGTCAGCCGCTCGGCGACCAGCATGCCCCGGATCGTCGTGAGGTTCTCGCGCTCGGCCGCGGCTGCGTCCAGCTCGGCGATCGCCTCGCCCAGTTCGGTCTCTGCCGTGGTCAGGTCGTCGACCTGCCCGCTGTACCGGTAGCGCGTCCAGCCGAGCATCGCCCGGGCGGCCAGCAGGCCGGGGCGGGCCGGGTCGTCGGCGGCGCACCGGTCCAGGGCCACGTACACCCAGCGCCGCCCGACGGCGACGTCGGCGGCTGCCGCCGTACGGTCGCCGGCGGCGAGCAGCAGTGCCGCCCGGTCGTGGTGCAGCCGGGCCAGGCCGTCGAGCAGTTCCGCCGAGAGGTAGGGGTCGTCCGGCGAGTCCTCGGCCGCCAGCCCGTCGAGGTGGTCGACGGCGGCGTCCAGGTCCTCCCGCCGCTGGGTCCGCCGCCAGCGCTCGAACCGGGCCGTCCCGGCCGCCAGCCGGGCGTCGTACCACCAGTCCACCACCGCGTCCGGGTCGTCCCGGGGATCGCGTCCGGCGGCCACCTCCAGCTCGCTGACCGCCCGGTCCAGATCGGTCGGGGCGGCGGCCAGCCCGTACCGTTCGATCAGGGCCTTGCCGAGCCGGTGCCGGGCCGGCCCGACGAGTTCCGGGGCGCATTCCTCCGCGCCGGCCACCTCGGCGGACAACTCGATCACCTGGTTCAGCGCGGTCGGATCGGCGTCGGTGACGTAACGGTCGGTCCAGGCACCACCCAGCCACCAGGCCACGTCGAGGGCGAGTTCGGACTCCTTCGGCAGCGCCTCCCTGGCCTCCTGGAGCGCCGCCATCGCCGTCCGCAGTGCGGCAGCGACCTCCTCCGCCCCGCATTCCGGCCCGCTCGTCCCGCCGTCCGGACCGGCCGGTTCGCGGGGCGGCTGATCGGCCAGGGAGAGGTAGCGCCGCCAGCAGACCCGGGCCACCTCGTAGCGGAGTCCGGCGCGGTGTTGGGCCAGCACGTAGGTCCGGTACTCCGGGTCGGTGTCGAAGGCGGTCAGCTCCGCGCGCAGGTCGGCGAGTTCCCGGGTCAGCTCGGCCAGCTCCGATGCGGGGTCGGGATCCGGCGCGGGAGCGTCCGGGCCGGGTTCGTCGGTGCTCGTCCCGCCCATCATGGCCTCCTGACCCGATTCCGGGCCGGGCCTCCGCCGCCCGGACTCGGCCCGGCCGCGCGAACCGGTTCCGCCACCCGGACCGGCTGAGTCCCGCGCCTGGCGTCGCCTCCTCCGCCAGCGCCGGGCTCGGCGGCGTCCGCCTCGGTCACCTGCTCGGCATCGAGTCGGGTCATCCGGTGTGCGTGCAACGCCGCGCCCTTGGCCACGCCGAGGTCGGGCTCGAACAACCGGGGACGCCAGCCGAACTCGGCGGAGAGCGCGGCGGCGATCATCGGCATCCGGCTCGCCCCGCCGACCAGGAGACAGCGGTCGACGTCCGACACGCCGGCCCGGGCGGCCACGCCGAGCAGCCCGCGCAGCAGGACCAGCGCACGGTCCACCAGATCCCGGGTGGCGGCCTCGAAGTCGTCCCGGCTCACCGTGACGGTGACGCTGTGCCCGGCGTACCGGATCGGGACCCGGTGGACCGGGAAGCCGGACAGTGCCCGCTTGGCCCGTTCGGCGGTCAGCGCCAGCCCGGCCATGAAGACCTCGTCGGCGGCCGGGTCGTCGTCCGGCGCCGCCCGGGCGACGAACTGCTCCAGCAGCAACGCCATCAGCCGGCGGTCCCAGTCCACGCCGCCCAGTCCGGGGTCGCCGTCGGTGGCCAGCACCTGGATGCGCCGCCCCAGCCGCAGTACCGTGCCGTCGAAGACGCCGCCGCCGAGGTCGTACACCAGGGCGGTGCCGCTGCCCACGCCCGTGGCGTTGCCGTAGTGCAGTGCGGCGGCGACGGCCTCGCTGACCAGTGCGAGCGGGCGTACCCCGGCCAGCAGGCAGGACCGCCGCGTCACCTCGCGCTGCCGAGGACCGAAACAGGCCGGTACCGTCACCACCGCCGGCACGCTCCGCCCCGACCACGGCCCCGGCACCGCGCCCCGGACCAGGGTACGGAGGATCAGCGCGCAGACCGCCTCCGGCGGGTACTCGACGTCGTCGAAGCAGTGTGACCGGTTGCCGTCCAGATCCCGTTTGACCAGTGCGACCATCCGGTCCGGCGTCGACTGGCCGGCGACCTGCGCGGCGGCACCGACCAACACCGAGCGACGCGACTCGAAGCACACCACCGACGGGGTGGTCTCCTCGCCCAGCGGGTTCGGCAGGACCATCGGCCGTCCACCGCTGTCCACCATGGCCACCGCGGATCGGGTGGTGCCCAGGTCGATACCGAGCGGAGTCATCTCGTACGCACGCCTTCCGTCACCGCCCGCCCGACCGGAGCGGCGCTCCTTCGACGACCTCTGGTCCGGATGAGTTACCGGCTTCCGCCGAAGGGTTTGTTCGGCACGGGTAAACCAGCGAACCTTTTCGACCCGACGGTGACGATCCGAACCGTAAATGGCGGTGCCGGAGCCGGTCCAGATCGATTCCGCTCTCCTGACTGATCTACCCCGCGCTAATGCCCGAACGGAGCGCCGCACCGGTCGGCGGCACCGACGGGTACGCCAAACGGATCGTGCCGTCGGCAATTCCGCACCTGTTCCTCGGAACGGTACGGCACTTGCGGAACACGGGCGGTCGGGTCGGCCGGGATCCGGCTCCCGCCGCGGTCTGCCGGAACGCAGGAGTCGGAGGCGGTGTGTGAGCGCCGCGGGGTCCAGGTCGAAAAGGCTCATCGGGCCAGTGGTTCGCATCGACGGACGCCGGGCGGGCTGCTTGGATGGGGCGTCGGTGCGATCCCGATCGGCGATTGGGCCGAGGAGAGGGAGCAGGGGAATGACCCTAGAGGACCGTTGGGACTTCTTCATCGCGTACGCGACCGCGGACCGCGCCGCCGCGGAGGAACTGTACGACCTGCTCAGTCCGCCCTTCCGGGTCTTCCTCGACCAGCGGAGCCTGCTGCCCGGCGACGACTGGGACAGCCGGCTGCCGGCGGCGCAGCGAAGCGCGGCGGTCACCCTGGTGCTGATCTCCGGTGGCACGGACCGCGCCTACTACCAGCGCGAGGAGATAGCCCAGGCCGTCGAGCTGTCCCGCCGGGAGGACGGCCTGCACCGGGTCGTGCCGATCCTGCTGGACGAGTCTGCCGGAGCCGCCCACCTTCCCTACGGTCTGCGGCTCAAGCAGGCCGTACCGGTCACCGACGCGGGTGGGCTGCGGCAGGTCGCCGAGCGGCTCCGGGACACCCTCCGGCACTGCCTGGCGCTGCCCCCGGACGAACTGCTGCGCCGGTACGAGGAGCGGACGGTGGTCGAGCGCGCCGTCCGGCTGGTACCCCGGGACGGCTTCGACCCCACCGGCCAGCTCGGCCTGAGCACCCGCAAGTACGTCTTCGTCGGCGACTACGAGGAGCAGCGGCACCGCACCCTGCGGCAGATCCTCGCCAATCTCTGGATCGGGGACGCCTTCGAGCAGGTCGACAACTCCAACGGTCCCTGGCTGGCCCTCACCTTCGACCTGGGCGAGCTGAACCGCCGCAAGATGGACCTGCTGCCGGCGACCTGGAAGGCGGCGTTCCGGATCCTCTCCGACCCGAGCCGGGCGGGGTGTTTCGAGGCGACCGACGAGGAGCGCACGCTGCTCGGCCGCCCGCCCCGGAACTACTACTCCGACGACCAGCAGGCGTGGTATTCGAGCTGCACCATCCGGGAGCGTAGGTACACCCCGTGGGGTACGGACTACTTCATCCGGGAGGTGCTGGGGATCAGTTGGCTCTGCTTCACCGGTACCGGGATCACCCAGGGGACCCGGCGGTCGACGGGACTGCCGTCGCGGGTCTTCTTCGTCCGGAACCTGCCGCTGCACAGCATCGACTACCAGATCCAGGACCTGGGCGTACCCGACGACGACACCGTCCTGGAATAGTCCCCGCGGCGGGATTGGAAGCCTGCCGCGCGGGTACCCGGCGGATCTCCTACGACGGAGGTTGGCAGATGTCGGAGCGGCATACGGTACTGCGCTCGATGCACGATCTCGGCCTGGCTGCCTGGTTCGGCGGCGCCTTGATGGGGGCGATCGGGGTCAACGGCGCGGCGGCGAAGGTGAGCGACTCGAGACAGCGACTGGGGGTCGCCTCGGCCGGCTGGGCCAGGTGGACCCCGGTGAACGCGGCGGCGATCGGCACCCATGTCGCCGGTGCCGCCGGTGAGCTGATCACCGAGAGTCCACGGATGCTCGTCCAGTCCGGGGTGGGCCGGATGAGCGCCGTCAAGACCGGGCTGACGGTGGCGGCGCTGGCGGCGACCGGCTACAGCCGGATGCTCGGGATGCAGTTGGAGAAGACCACCGAGGCGCCGGTGGTGGCGACGACGGCCCCGGAGAACGGCACACCGCCGGGTGTCGCGGCGCGGCAGCGGCAGTTGCGGGTGTTGCAGTGGGTGATTCCGGCCCTGACCGGCGGACTGATCGTGGTCACCGCGCTCGCCGGTGAGCAGCAGAAGCCCGGCCAGGTGGTGCAGGGCATGCTGAACCGGATGAACGGGATCACGTACCGGACCAGGAGCATGCGCGGGATGGCCGGCAAGCAGCTGCGTGGCATGGCCGGCAAGGGCCTGGGCGGGATGGCGGTGGCCAGGGGCATGCGCGGGATGGCCGACAAGGGCATGGCCGTCAAGAACCTGCGCGGCATGGCGACCAAGGCGATGCCCGGGATGGTGGGGATGCGGATCGTCCGGCAGGCGGTCGCGAAACTGCGGCACTGACGGCCCGGCCCGGCGACGTCCGCCGGCCCGGACCGGACTGGCGGGGGAGAGCGTCCGGAAACCCCTGCCCGGGTACGGCGTCTCGCCGATCGCCGAGGGTCCTACCTGCGGGACCGGGCCGTCCCGTACTGCGGGAAGTCCACACCCGACGCCGGGCCCGGGAGCGGCACCGTCCCCGATTACCCCCGCCCCCGCTGCCGCCGCCCGCCGTCCCCGTGACCACGGCGGCCGGGCCCGACCGGAAGCCCGTCCGCCCGGTGTGAACTGCGGAAACGTCCCCGGCATCCGGGGACGTTCCGGGGCGGTCGGCCATAGGTTCTCGGCGCTGTGGTGTCAATGGACTGATGACTGCTGATAGTTCGGTCCGATCGCCTCTGGCATGGACGACGGTCAACGCGGTTACCTCGGACCAGGATCAACCCATGTCCTGGAGGTACGCAGGTGCCGGTCACATCGCCGTCGGAGCCGACGGCCGTACCGCGAGCGGCGGCGGCACAGACCGTCGCCGCCCTGGTCGGTCGCGGTGCCGAGCTGGCCCGGATGGTCGCGCTACTCGACGAGGACAGGTCACGACCCCGGTTCCTGGTGCTGGACGGCGAACCGGGCATCGGCAAGAGTCGACTCGTCGCCGAGCTGGCGCGGGTGGCCGGCGGCCGGAATCGTACCGTGCTGCTCGGTCGGGCGACCGAGTTCGAGCGCTCCCTCCCGTACGGTGTGCTGCTGGACGCGCTGGCCGGCGTACCCGATCATCGGGCCGACCTGCACGCGTCGCTCGACAGCCTCGCGATGCGCGACCCCGACGGCACCGGGCCGGCCACCGCTGCGGTCGAGCGGCACCAGCGGCACCGCCGGCTGCGTGGTCTGGTCGCCGCCGCCGCCCGTCCCGCCGGGGCCCTGCTGGTCTTCGACGACGTGCAGTGGGCCGACGACGCCTCCGTCGAGTTCCTCGGCTATCTGCTGCGGCATCCACCGGACGCCCGGATCACGGTGGTGCTGGCGTTCCGGTCCGAGCAGTGCCCGCCGAGACTGGCCGAGGAACTCGCCCACCTGGCGCCGCTGCCCGACCGGCTCAGGCTGGCCCCGCTGACCGGGGCTGACGTCGACCAACTGCTGCCGGCCGAGCCGGCGTCCCGGCGCCGGCTGCTGCACCAGGTCAGTGGAGGCAACCCGCTCTACCTGGAACTGCTGGCCGGCACCTCGACGCAGGTCCTCGGCGCGCTGCGTCGCGGCGACTTTCCCGACGAGCCGGTGACCAGCGCGCTGCACGGTGCGATGGCGACTGAGATCCGTGGGCTGGGCCCGACCGAACGGCTGGTGCTCCAGGCCACCGCCGTGGTCGGACCCGGCCTCGACATCGGCACGGTCGCCGCCGCGGCCGGGATCGACCCGCACCGCACCAGCACCGCGCTCGACGCGCTGGTCGCCCGGAACCTGCTCCGTCCGGTCGGCGCGGAGCTGGACTTCCGGCACTCGCTGGTGCGTGCGGTGGCGTACTGGCTGGCCGGTCCGGCCTGGCGGCTGGCCGCCCACCGCCGGGCCGCGACCCACCTCGAACGCTGTGGCGCCCCGCTGACGCTCCGGGCCCACCACCTGGCCAAGGCGATCCAGCCGGGTGAGGAGGCCGGCGCCGAGGTGCTGGCCACGGCCGCGATGACCACGATGGGTACGGCACCGAGCACCAGCGCCGGCTGGCTGCGCGTCGCGCTGTCGGCACTGCCGGACGGCCCCGGTCGGGCCGATCGCCGGGCCGAGCTGCGACTGTTGTTCGGCAAGGCGCTCGGGGTGACCGGCCAGTTCGACGAGGCGCGGACCGTGCTGCACGATCTCGTCGCGGTCGCCGGCCCGTACCGGCACGCCGCGGTCGAGCAGCTCGCCGTGCTGGAGCGGCTGGCCGGTCGGCTCGACGTGGCCAGTGCGCTGCTCAGCACCGAACTGGAACGGCTCGGTGCCACCGGCACGCCGCAGGCGATGCTGCGGCTGGAACTCGCGGTGACGGAGATGCTGGCCGGCCGCTGGCGGGCCGGCGCCAGGCACGCCGGCAAGACCGTGGACCGGGCGCGGCAGGGCGGGCACCGGGGGATCGAGGCCGCCGCGAGCACCGTACTGGCCGCCTGCGCGGTCGCCCGGGAGCCGCTGGCCACCGCGCGGCTGCGAGTCTCGTACGCCGCCCGAATGATCGACGCCCTCGGCGACGTCGCGCTCCGGGACGAGCTCGGTGCGATCGCCCTGCTCGCCTGGATCGAGGCGATGCTGGACCGGGTCGACGACGGACTGGCGCACGCGGAGCGGGGCATCGAGGTGGGGCTGCGATACGGGCGGATTCACGTCCACCCGCTGCTCTACGCGGCCCGGTCCGTGCTCTACGGCACGGTGGGCCGGGTCGACGACGCGCTGCGGGACGCCGAGGAGGCGGAGGAGATCGCCCGGTGGCAGGGGGGTGTCGAGGCGGCGACGCTGGCGGCGGCGGTACGACTCCGGCCGCTGCTCTGGCTCGCCGGGCCGGACGCCGTGCGCCCGGCCCTGGAGAGGCTGCGCGGCCGCGCCGCCCCCCGGTCCACGCTGTACCGGGCGGTGGTGCGGACGCACCTGGCCGAGGCGAGTGCGGCGGTCGGCGACGACGCCGGCTGCCAGGAGTTGCTCGCCGACGCGGAGACGTACCGCTGCCTCGGGCCGGCCGAGGCGGGTGTCCTGGTCGTACGGGCGCTCTCCGCCGCCGGAGCCGGTCGGGCCGGATCGGCGGGGGGCGGGCCGGGTGGGATACCGCCGCAGGCCCGGCGCTGGCTGACCCGGGCCGCCGCTGTCGCCGGTGACCTGCCCGGGCGGCTCGGGCTGGTCGGGCTGGCCGGCGCGACGCTGGCCCTGGCGCACGGTGCCCCGGGTGACGCCGTGGCGGAGGTGGCGCCGGCGATCGGTCAGCTCGGCGCGGCCGGCATGCCGGTGGCCGAGGGGCAGGCCCGGATGGTGCTCGCCGAGGCGCGGGTGGCGACCGGTGATCCGCAATCGGCCCGCGAGCAGCTCGGCCGGGCCAAGCAGCTCTTCGCGGCCAGCGGCGCACGCTGGCTGGCCGGGCAGGCGGACCGGGCGCAGCGTCGGCTGGCCGCCCGGCTGTCCCGGCGTGCCGTGCCGGCGGACCAGCCGGGGGCGGCGCCGGACGAGGCGCATCCGTTGGCGCTGCTGACCGCCCGGGAACGGGAGGTCGCCGAGCTGACCGTCACCGGTGCCACGTCCCGGGTGATCGCCCGACAGCTCCAGATCAGCCCGCGTACGGTCGACGCGCACCTGATGCGGATCTACCGGAAGCTCGGGGTGACCTCCCGTACCGCCCTGGTCAGCCTGCTGGCTCGGGGATGACGGGGTCGGCGCTGTCCGAGCCGTTGGAACGCATCGCCGCAGGTTTGGCCAGAAATGATTGCTGGCGGTAGTCAGCGGAGAGGCGGTGTCGACGGCGCCACGAATGGGGTGATCGATGGTGATCCATGGTTTTCACCGCAACAGGCAGACATCGACGCACATCACGCAGGTCATTCAAGAAGAAACGCACCCGGGGTCTGTATCGGAGTGAGCCGGGGACGGCCGCCCGGACGCGGCCGTCCCCCAGGGGTCTTGCGGATGCGGAGGGGATTGCCCGGGGTTCAGCGGTTGGCCGCCCCGCCGCCAGAGGTGGGCTGGACCCGCTCGAACCGTACCCGGCTCAGCCATCCCGGGAGGTCACTGAGCACGTACAGCTCGCCGTGCACGTCGGCGTCGATCGCGGTCGGCTGGATGGGGAAGTTGCCGATCGTGGCGGACTCGTAGCCGCCCGTGGGTTTGGGACGCACGGCAAAGGCAAGGGTCGAGCAGTAGTCGCTCGCGACGTAGGTCCCCCACGCCTCCGGAGTTGCCGACCCTCGGTACACCACGCCGCCGGTCACCGAGCAGCTCTCCGTCATGAAGTGCTCGTACTCGAAGACCGGGTCGGTGTACCGCACGCCCGGCCGGCATTGCTCGGGGTCGAACACCGGGGTGCCCTCCCGGCAGGACCAGCCGAGGTTCGCCCCACCCTGCCACGGGCGGATGTGGTTGATCTCCTCGACCAGGCCCTGGCCGACGTCACCGATCCACAGCGAGCCGTCGACCGGGTCGACGGAGAACCGCCACGGGTTGCGCAGCCCGTAGAGCCAGATCTCCGGCCGCGCGCCGCGCGTGCGGACGAACGGGTTGTCGGCGGGCACGCAGTAGGGCTTCGCCCCGCAGCTGCGGTTGACGTCGATCCGCACGATCTTGCCGAGCAGGGTGCCGAGGTCCTGACCGGCCTTGAACGGGTCGTTCGCGTGGCCGCCGTCGCCGAGGGACCAGTAGAGGTAGCCCTCGCGGCCGAACGCCACCTGTCCGCCGTTGTGGTTGCCGTACTCGGCGTGCTCCTGGGTGAGCAGCACCTGCACCCGCTCCGGAGCGCCGATGGGCACTCGCGCCAGGGTCAGCGCGCCGGCCGGCAGGCTCGTGTAGGCCACGTAGAGGATCCCGGTCCGCGCGAAGTTCGGCGCAGGCGTGATGCCGAGGAGGCCGCGCTCGTTGTCCGACGTGTCGATCCGGGCGGTCAGGTCGAGCACCGGCTCGGCCGCCAAGCCGGTGTCGGGGTGGTAGGCGCGGACGGTGCCGTTCTTCTCCGCGATCAGCATCCGGCCGTCCGGCAGCCCGGTGATCGCGATCGGACGCTGCAGACCGGAAGCCACCTGTTCGGATACCACGGTCAGCTCAGCGAGTGGCACCGCGCGGGTGTGGGATGCGCCGGCCGCGGCGGTGCCGGCCACCGACGCCGGTGGCAACAGGAACGCAGACAGGGCCAGAACGAGCAGCCCGGCCAGCATGGTGGCCGGGCGACAACGCCGTCGCGACATGTTTCAGCTCCTCGAGCAAGTGGGGTGGAGGACGCAATCTGGGAGCGTTCCCACAGTACATCGGCGCCCGCCAATATCCAACCCGCCGTCTTGCCGCCTTTCCGGTCAGAGAAGGGGTATCAGTCGACGGGACGGCAAGGACGCGACCACGATCGCCTCCAATCTGAGCGCGCGGTTGAGCAAGGAAAACGTAGGTCAACCGCTGACTGGCACGGCCACCGGGCGGAGGACCTGACGGGTCTCGCCCGGTCTGCTTCACCACTGGCTGGTGGAGCGGGGCCGGACGCGAGAGGACGTCCGTCCCCCCGGCTGCTCGACCGGCTGCTCGCCCCACCGTCGTGTAGCGACTAGAGGGGGTAGATGTCACCCCGGGCGCCGGGGCGGATCCGCGAGTTGAGTTTGCTGCAGTACGCATAGGACCACGTCGACCCCCGGACGGCGGGTCCGCGTGCGACGGCGCCGTTCTCGCATGGTACCGCTGCGTAGTAGAAAGTCTCGCTGCCAACGCATCGGCCGCCGTAGGTGTACTCGTCCTGCCAGTGCTCCGGCGCACAGAACGCGGCGGCGGCCTGCCCGGCCGCCTGCGCCGGAGCGAATGGGGTGCCGAGCGCCAAGACGGTACCCAGACTGATTCCTACGGCAGCGTTACGCATGATGCGCATGGAATTCCTCCGATCGGCCATTTCGCGCGTTGTGTGACGCCAGAACTATGACGGAGGTCAATACATCCGGAATACACGGCGATTTCCGATAGCCCGCACGCTCAGCGGTCTTCAACCTCCCCTTGCGGTCCGGTGGACCGCGAGGTCGGACGCGGGGCGCGAGCGTCGCGCGGTTCAGGTTGAAAGAGGTTCACTCAGCCGGGCTGAGGAGCGGACAACGCCCATCGCGTGAGCGTCCCGCCGCTGCGCGGCACCGGTCTTGTACGTTCCTGACATGGCAGGTGAGCGGTCCGGTACGACGATCAGCGCCTGGCGGCCGAAGGTGCCGGGGATCGCCGAGGTCTTCCACGCGCACTTCACCGAGCACGCCTATCCGGCGCACACCCACGACACCTGGGACCTGATGATCCTCGACGGGGGATCGGTCGACTTCGCCCTCGACCGGCACCGGCACGGGATGACCGCCGGAAGCACGGTGCTGCTGCTCCCGCCCGGCGTCACCCACGACGGCCGGACGGTCACCCCGGCCGGCTTCCGCAAGCGGGTGCTCTACCTCGACACGACCGTACTGCCGGAGCACCTGGTCGGCAGCGCGGTGGACGGTCCGGTCCTGGACGACGAACTGTTGCGACACCGGATCCACCAGTTGCACACCTCGCTCGGCCACCCCGGCGACGCGTTCGAGGCCGAATCCCGGCTCGCCCTGATCCGGGATCGGCTGCACGAGCATCTCGACACGCTCGCGCCCGTCCCGCCGAGCGGCCGGTCGGACCGGCTGGCCGGCCGGCTGCGGGAGCTGCTGGACTCCAGGATCGCGGTCGGGATGTCCCTGCGGGAGGCGGCGGTGATCCTGGACGCACATCCCAGCCACCTGATCCGGTGCTTCACCCGCAGTTACGGCCTGCCGCCGCACGCCTACCTGACCGGTCGGCGGGTCGACCGGGCCCGCCGGTTGCTGCTGGCCGGGGAGCGACCGGCCAGCGTCGCCGTGGCGGTCGGCTTCCACGACCAGGCCCACCTGCACCGGCACTTCGTCCGGCACCTGGGCACCACCCCGGCCCGCTACGCCCGCCGGCGCGGCGGGAGTTGACGGTCGCGGCGGGGTTCCACAGGAGTCAGCGGTCAGGGCCGATCCCGCCGGCAGACCCCGTGCAGGCGTTCTCCGCGACGACCCGGAACGCCTCGCTGAGCAGCCGGGCCAGGCCCTGGGTCAGCACCGCCGTCTCGTGCTCGGGCTGCTGACCCGAGGTGGCCGGGACACCGGCCCGGCGTAGCTGTGCCAACCGGGTGCCGGCGGCCGGCACCAGTTCGTCGGTGACCGGACGGAGCCGGTCCAGCACCTCGCCGAGCAGCCGCAGCGCGGCCAGCACCGGTACGCCGGCCTGGTGCAGGTCGAGCGCGGGTTGCACGGCCCGGGGGCGGGCCGTGCTGACCGAGCCGTCCTCGGCGCGCACCAGCACGCCGTGCCGGGCGAGGCTGTGCAGCAGGGCGGGGTGCTCGGCGGCCAGCCGGTTCAGTGCGGTCGCCAGCGGTTCGGCGGGCGGGGGCGCCGGGTGGCGTACCCCGAGCATCGCCTCGATGGCGACCAGGTTGAAGCCCTGCCGTTGCAACGACTTGATGCTCTCCAGCCGGCGAACGTGGCCGGCGCTGTAGTAGGCGGTCCGGCCGTACCGGGCGGGTGGCGCGAGCAGACCGCGGGCCTGATGCGCCCGGATGTTGCGCGGTGACATCCCGACCAGGCGGGCGAGGGCGTCGATGGTGTACCGCGGGGTCGCCGGTGCCGGGCCGGCGCGGTCGCCGAGCTGGGGCACAGTAACCGTCACGGCCACTCCTCACGTCCTGGGGCGATTCGAACGTACCGATGCGACCCGGCGCGGGGTATTGGTGAAATTACTACCGTCGTCCGGTGGGCGCGACCGGTGGCGGTGAGCGGGGTCAGGAGTGGTCGGGGCCACCGGCCGGTCCGCTCAGCGTCACCGCCGTCTCCGGCAGCAGCGCGGGTACGAGCGCCTGCGGCAGGTTGCCCCGGAGCAGCCGCTGCGGCACGTCGTACTCCTCGCAGTGCAGGGCCGGGGGGGGGGAGCCGCAGCCGGCGCGGTTGCGTTCGAACCAGTGCCCCGTGCCGACCGGGTCCCCGGCCTGGTGCAGGCTGAGGGCGGCGAGGAATCCGCAGAGCCGGAACGCCCCCTCCGGGGGGCCCAGCGGGCGCGGGGGACTACCCACCGCACGGCGCTCGACACCGCTCATTCCGGGACGGTCGGGCTCACGGCACCAGCCCGAGTACGACCGCCGCCACCCAGAGCACGGTCAGGGCGGCCAGGGCGAGTCCCGTGTGGTTTCCGAACCGGGCGAGCAGGTAGCCGACCGGTCGGCGGGTGGTGACCCGGCTGACCACCGGACCGGCGGGCCCGGCAAGCACATCGACCCGGTGCAGCACCAGGTGACCGTCGCGGCTGGCCCGGCCCCTGAACCGGACCACGTCACCGGGGCGGAGTTCGGCGCCGGACAGCTCTCCGGGCAGTACCCCGGCCAGGGTCTCGTTGCCGAGGGTCCGGATCCGGAACCGGCGTACGGTCAGCGGGTGGCCGCTGGCCGGGAGGCGGAGGCTCCGGCGTACTCCGGCCGGTGGCTTCGACGGCTTCCCGGTCGATCCGTGCCGCCGGCCCGGCCGGAGCGGGGTGCCGGCGGGTGGCCTCCCGGTAAACCGTCCGAGGGCGAGCCGGGGGAGCACGATCAGCGCCGCGAGCCCGAGCAGGGCCCGGCCGAGCAGTGTCGCGGTGTCGGCCGCGCCGGCCACGGCGTACCCGGTGGCCAAAACGCCGACCAGGAACGTCACGGCGACCAGCGCGGGCGGGCCCCAGAACTCGTGGTAGTCGGTGTCGACCGAGACCGCACCCTCGACGACGCCGACGACGTCGCCGGAGCGCCGCCCCGACCGGTCCGGCCCGGCTACCGCACCCGGGCTGCCGGCCGGCGGCTGCGGACCGGGTGGCGGTTGCGGACCGGGTGGCGGTTGCGGAC
>NZ_JBDJAV010000041.1:0-84609 GCF_039649625.1 Plantactinospora sp. ZYX-F-223
AGGATGGTCGACCTGCTCACCTCCCGGGTGAACGACGCCATGGCCGCAACGGTCCCGGCACTGACCGCACCCGCCCGGCCGGCACAGGCCCCGGCGTCGTCCGGGACGTCGACGCAGACGCACACGGCGTCGTCCACAGCGATCCCCGCCGGCCCCGCACCGCCGGGTACCGCGACGGCTCCGGGTGGCCCAGCGGTACCCGTGGACGCCGATGTCCGGCTGGGTGTCGCGCCGACGCGGATGCTCCCCAGGTTGGTTCCGGTCGCGGACGCGCTGATCCAACCGGCGACGGCGCTCGCGGGTGCCACGCTGCTGGTCACCGGTTCCGGTCCGACGGCCGTACGGGTGGTTGAGTTGCTGCGCCAGAACGGGGCGACCGTACGCACCGGCACGGCCGCCGAGCCCGGCACCGTCGACGGCGTGGACGGGCTGGTCCTGCTCGACGGGCTGGTTGGTGGGCAGGCGCCGCTGCTGCCCGGCGCTTTCGGGTTGATCAAGCAGGTTCTGGCGGGCGGGCCGCGCTGGGTGCTGGCCGTCGCCGACCCGAGCGCCGGGACGGGCGCGGACGGGCTGGGTGGCCTGTTCCGCACCATCGCCCGGGAGTATCCGTCGACCATCTCGCGGCTCGTCATCGTCGATGGTGCGGAACGCGCGGAGCGGGTCGCCCAGCAGATCGTCGACGAGTTGCTCGTCGGGGGTGATGCGGCGGTGGTGCACCGTATCGCGGGCCAGCGGTGCGGGTGCGAGCTGGCTCCGGTGAGCCTCGGCGCGCTGGCGGCCGGCGGTGCCGGCCCGGCCGGCGATGGTGTGGCCGAGGCCCGGGCGATCGGTCTGGACCGTGACTCGGTGGTGGTGCTGGTCGGCGGCGCGCGGGGCATCACCTCCTGGGTCGCTCGTGCCCTCGCCGCGGCCGCCCGGTGCCGCATCGAGTTGGTTGGCCGCACGCCGCTGCCGGAGGGCCCGCAGGATCCGGTGTTGGCGGCGGCCACGGACCCTGCGGCGTTGCGGGCGGCGCTCGCGCGCCAGCGCATCGGTTCCGCGGCGACGATCGGCCGCACGGCTGCGGCGATCCTGGCCGGCCGGGAGGTCGAGGGCACCCTGCGGGAACTGGGGGAGCTGGGCGCCAAGGCGCGCTACCACAACCTCGACGTACGCGACCCGCAGGCGACCAGACGGCTGCTCACCGCGATCCACGGCCAGTACGGCCGCATCGACGGACTGGTGTACGGCGTCGGGGTGATCGAGGACAAGTTGATCGCCGACAAGGATCCCCGGTCGTTCGCCCGCGTCTTCGACGCCAAGGTGGGGGGTGCGCAGGCGGTGCTGTCTGCGCTGGACAGCCTGGGTAGCCAACCGAGGTTCGTGGTGCTGTTCGGCAGCATCGCGGCGGCGTACGGCAGCCGGGGTCAGGGCGACTACGCCGCAGCCAACGACGCCTTGGAGGCGATCGGCACCCGTTGGGCGGCCGGTACCGGCAACCGCTGCCTGACCGTCCACTGGGGGCCGTGGGCGCCGTCCGAGGGTCACGGCGGCATGGTCACTGCGGAACTGGGCCGGGAGTTCGCCCGCCGCGGCATCGGTCTGATCGACCCCGAGGAAGGCGCGCTGAGCCTACTGGGCGAGTTGGCCTGGGGTGACCCGGCGGTCACCTCCGTCATCTACACCGCGTCAGGCTGGTAAGCGGCATGGACGGCGCCCAGATCGGGATCGTGGGGATGGCGGCGCTGATGCCGGGCGCCGGTGACCTGGACACCTACTGGCGCAACCTGGTCGAGGGTGTCGACGCAATCACCGAGGTGCCGCCGCACCGGTGGGATCCGGAGTTCTACGACCCGGCGCAGGCCCACCGGCCGGACCGGCTGTACTGCCGCCGGGGCGGCTTCGTCGACGACCTGGCCACCTTCGACCCGCTCAGGTTCGGCATCATGCCGGCGTCCATCGCCGACATCGAGCCGGACCAGCTCATCGCGCTGCAGGTGGCCGCGGCGGCCATCGACGACGCGGGCGGCGCCGACCGGCTGCCCGACGGCGACCGGATCGGCGTGATCATCGGCCGGGGTGGCATCCTCAGCCCCGCCCAGGCCCGGTACGCCCAGCGGGTGCGGATGTCCAGCCAGGTGATCCAGGTGCTCCGGGAGCTGATCCCGGACCTGCCGGAGAGCCGGCTGGACGCGGTGCGGGCGAGGTTCGACGAGCGGCTCGGCAAGCACCGGCCGGAGGGGACCATCGGGCTGGTGCCGAACCTGGCCGCCTCCCGGGTAGCCAACCGGCTCAACCTGCGCGGTCCCGCGTACACCCTGGACGCCGCCTGCGCCTCGTCGCTGATCGCGGTGGATCAGGCGATCACCGAGCTGAACAGCGGCCGGCTCGACGCGGTCCTCGCCGGTGGCGTACACCACGTGCACGACATCAGCTTCTGGTCCGTGTTCAGCCAGCTCGGCGCGATCTCCCGACGCGGCGAGATCCGGCCGTTCGACAGCGGGGCGGACGGGTTGCTCATCGGCGAGGGCACCGGAATCGTCGTACTCAAGCGGATGGCCGACGCGCTGCGCGACGGCGACCGGATCTACGCGGTGATCCGCGGTATCGGGGTGTCCAGCGACGGGCGCGCCGCGAGCATGGTCAACCCGGCCAGCGCCGGTCAGGTGTTGGCCATCCGGCGGGCCTGGACGGCGGCCGGGCTGGACCCGACCGCCCCGGACGCGCTGGGTCTGCTGGAGGCACACGGCACCGCGACGCCGACCGGCGACGCCGCCGAACTGGCCACCATCGCCGAGGGGTTCGGCCCGCACCAGGGCGGGCCACGACCGGTGATCGGCTCGGTGAAGTCGATGATCGGTCACACCATGCCGGCGGCCGGCATCGCCGGCCTGATCAAGGCGGCCCTGGCCGTGCACCGCGGCGTGCTGCTGCCGACGCTGCACTGCGATACTCCGCGGCCGGAGCTGGCGCGCGCCCGGTTCACGCCGATCACGACCGCCCAGCCGTGGGAGAGCGACCAGCCACGCCGCGCCGGCGTCAACGCGTTCGGCTTCGGCGGCATCAACGCCCACGTCATCCTGGAGGAGGCGCGGGCGGCCCGTCGGAGCCCTACGGGCACGACCAGGCCGGTGACCAACACTGTGCCCGCAGCGCAGGCGGCTGTCCGAGCCACGACGCCGGTCACCGTCGAGCAGCCCGACGAGGTGCTGTGGCTGGCCGCCCCCGACCCGACCGCGCTGGCCCGCCTGCTCGACACCGACGACCACACCGTACGCGCCCGCGGCGCCAACCGGGCCCGACTGGCCGGTCCCGCCGGCGCCCACCCTCGGACAGCGGACGAACACTGCCGGCTCGGCATCGTCAACCCCGACACCAGACGCCTCGGCAACGCCCGGCGCGCCGTCGCCAAGGGGCAGCCCTGGCGCGGCGCCCGCGACATCTGGTTCAGCCCGGCCCCGCTGCTCGCCGGGGAATCCCCTGGCCAGCTCGCCTTCGTGTACCCGGGGCTGGAGGCGGAACTCAACCCGCGCACCTCGGACATCGCCGCGCACTTCGACCTGCCCGATCGGCAGTGGTCCGCCCACGACCTCGGTCGGCACGGCGCCGGCGTGATCGAGGTCGGCAAGCTGCTCACCGCCGCCCTGCACCGCATCGGAATCACCCCGGACGCGGTCGCCGGGTACAGCATCGGCGAGTGGACCGCCGCGGCCACCACCGGGCAGGTCAGCTCGGCGTCCATGGACGAATTCCTCGCGGCGTTCGACTCGGCGTCGGCCGAGGTGCCCGGCCGCGCATTCGCCGTCATCGGCGCGGCCGCGCCACAGGTCACCCCACGGCTCGCCCGGTTCCCGGGAGTGGTGCTCTCCCACGACAACGCGCCCGCCCAGTGCATCGTCAACGGACCCGAGAGCGAACTCGATTCCCTTGTGGAGGCACTGCGCGGCGACGGCATCCTGTGTCAGAAGCTGCCGTTCCGCTCCGCCTTCCACACCCCGATGTCCGCCTCCGGGCTGGAGTCGATCGGCGTCGCGCTACGCCGCTGGCAGGTCCATCCCACCCGGGTACCCGTCTGGTCCACCACCCTCAGAGCACCGTTCCCCACCGAGCCGGCCCGGGTGCTGGAGATCTTCGTCCGACACATGCTCGAACCGGTCTGGTTCCGGCAGACCATCCAGGCCATGTATGACGCCGGCTTCCGGGTGTTCTTGCAGGTCGGTGCCGGGCAGCTCGCCTCGGTCATCGCCGACAACCTGCGCGGCCGCGACCACCTCGCCATGCCGGTCAACGTCGCTCACCGCAGCGGGCTGGACCAACTGCGCCGGGTCGCCACCGCGCTGTGGGTCGAGGGCGCCGCACCGGACCTCTCCGTCCTCGACCCGGCGATCGCGGATCAGACCCGAGCCGGGGCGCCGGCTGCCGACAAACCGCCCCGTCGAGTCCCGATGATGCGGCTCGACCTCGGTGGCCCGCTGGTCCGCCTCGGCGAGGGAGCCGACAAACTGCTCGGCGTCTCCGTGCCCGCCGAGTCGACGGGCCTCCCGGACGGCACCGGCAGGCCAAGCGCCACGAACGGCCCGAACGCTATGGCCGGTGGATCCGGCCCGGTCGCCGGGAAAGGGACGGCTGCCGGGGCGACGCAGGGTCCCGTGGCCCTGCCGAGATCGCCGGCACTGGCCACGCTGGACACCCTCGCCGAGCACTCCAGCGCTGCCGCGGAACTCGCCTCGCTGCTGTGTGACGCAACGGAGGTCGGGGTCACCGACGGTGGGACCAGGCACCCGCGATTGCCGCCGCCGCAGGTGCACCGTACGGTTCTGCGGGTCGCCCTCGACACGATGCCGTACCTGCGCGACCACTGCTTCTTCGCCCAACCCGACGACTGGCCCGACCCGGCAGACCGGTGGCCCGTGGTGCCGGCCACCACCGTCGTACAGCACATGATGGACGCGGCCGAGCAGGCCATTCCGGGTTTCCGGGTGGTCGGCGTGCGCGACGCGCGGTTCAACCGCTGGTTGATCGCCGCGCCGCCGCAGGACGTCGAGATCACCGTCAGGCCGGTCGGGCCCGGCCGACTCGCGGTGACCTTCGGCGGCTACGCCCGCTCGACGCTCGAGGTGGCGCCGGACTACCCGGCCGACCCTCCGGCGGTCTGGCGGCACGACCCGGCCACCGAACGGCCGCCACGGATCAGCGCCGAGCAGATGTACGCCGAACGCCTGATGTTCCACGGCCCCCTGTTCCACGGCGTGACCAAGGTGCACGCCCTCGGTGACATGCACGTCCGCGGCGTGGTGACCGCCCCGGTGCCGCCCGGCGCGCTACTCGACAACGCGCTGCAGTTGATCGGCAACTGGCTCATCACGACGCAACCGTCGCGGACCGTGGCGCTGCCGGTGGAGCTCGGACACGTACGGTTCTTCGGACCGCCGCCGGCTCCCGGTACGGCGTTCGACTGTGTCGCCCGGGTGCGCGCGATCGACGACGCGCGGCTCGTCGCCGACACCCAGCTCTCCATCGACGGCCGGGTGTGGGCACAGGTCGACGGCTGTGTGGACCGGCGGTTCGACAGCCATCGCACCGCCCGACTGGCGGAGCGCTTCCCGGAGCGCCATCCGATGTCGCTGCGGCAGCCGGAGGGCTGGACCATGGCCTTCGACTACTGGACGGACCTGGTCACCCGTGGCCTGGCGGCTCGCGGCATCCTCGGCGCCAGCGGCTATGCCGACTACGAGCGGCAGCCGCCAAAGGCACGCCAGCAGTGGCTGCTCGGCCGGATCGCGGTCAAGGACGCCGTCCGGTTCCAGTTGTGGGACGACGGCCACACCGACGTCTATCCGATCGAACTGACCGTCACGAACGAGCCGAACGGGAGACCCCGGGTACGCCCGCGACCCGGCCGCGGCTTCCGCGACTGTGACGTCTCACTCGCGCACGCCACGCAGATCGGAGTGGCGATCGCCAAGCCCCGCGCGCCACACGCCGCGCCCGACGCCCCCGGCGTCGGCATCGACGTCGCCGAGATCGTGGACCATCCGGAGAGCACTGTCACGGCCGCGCTGTCCGCACCGGAGCGGTGGCTGCTCGACTCGCTGGCCACCCCCGAAGACCGGCGCCTGTGGTTCGCCCGCTTCTGGGTCGCCAAGGAGGCCGCCGCCAAGGCAGAGGGCACCGGCCTGGCCGGCGACCCGCAACGGTTCGCGGTGGTCGCCGCCACCCCAGCCGCGCTGACCGTCGTGGTCGGCGACCGTGTCTACCAGGTCGCACATCGAGAGGTGTCCAACCCCGAAGACCCGACCGCACGGTACGTCGTCGGCTGGACGTGGGGACCGGAGGCCGGCCACTGAACCGGCTGCCCGTAGCGGTACGCAATCACGAGAAAGGACATCACATGCATGTGGACCAGGCGAGCATTCTCGCCGACATTGCCGAGATGCTGCGCGCGATTCTCGGCGACGCCGGAGTCGACGGTGAGATCACCATGGCGACCCGGTTCCAGGACGACCTGGAGATGGAAAGCATCGACATCATCTCCCTCGCCGGTCGCCTGCAGGTCCGGTACGGCGACAGAGTCAACTTCGCCCAGCTCATCGCCGGCCTCGACCTGGAGTCGGTACGGCAGCTGCGGGTCGGCCAGCTCGTCGAACACATCGCCGCCGCACTCGGCAGGGCCGACGCCAGCCCCGGCAAGGCGAGTACGCCGGCATGAGCATGGTCCGGGCCAACGGCTTGTCCGTCCACGTGGAGCAGGTCATCCCACCCGACGCGGTGGCCGGCACGGTCTGCGGAGCGCACGGCGGGGCCCCGACCGCCGTGCTGATCCACGGCATGGCCTCGGACACCCTGGCCAGCTGGTACCTCACCCTGGCCCACCCGCTCGCCGCCACCGGCCTCCGGGTAATCATGTACGACCTGCGTGGGCATGGACACAGCGAACGCCCGCCGGAGGGATACACGCTGGACGACTTCGTCGACGACCTGGCGGCGTTGCTGGCAGCGCTCGACGTCACCGGCCCGGTCCACCTGCTCGGCAACTCCTTCGGCGGTACGATCGCGTTCGGCTACGCGGCACGCCACCCGGAGCGGGTCGCCGCCATCGCCGCCGTCGAGTCCTCCCCGCCCACCGCCGCGTGGTTCGCACGGGTGGTGCGGCAGCTCAACAACGCCGCCACGTACCTGCCGCGCGAACACGCGCTGGCCGAGATCAGAGCCGAACGCGGGGAGCGGGCCAGCCGCCGGGCAAGGATGGCTCGCGAGGTGCTCGCCGCCACGAGCCTCGTGCGTGACCTGCCGGCCAGTCGGCTGCCCGCCGAGGAGCGGATCGCCGCGATCGGGTGTCCGGTGCTGTGGGTGTACGGCGGCGATTCGACCGTGGTCGAACTGGCCCCCGAGGTACGGCGGCTGTTACCGAAAGCGCGGATTGTCACCGTGTCCGGCCAGAAACACACCATCCTCGTCGATCAACCGAGCACCGTCCGCGACATCGTCCTGTCCTGGCTACGCCAGGAATGTGGTGTCCAACCGAGCCGCCCGGACACCGCAGGGCCCGCCGAGCGTGACGGTCAGGATCAGCGGTCTGCACCTGAGAGCATCCGCTGATCCGCACAGTTCAGGAGGACCTCCGATGGAGTCACCGGTTCCTGTCCAGGCGATCATCATCAGCACCGGTCGGTGCGGGTCGACGCTGCTGTCCGACCTGATCGCCGAGCAGCCCGACACCCTGTCGGTCCAGGAGTTCTTCATGGCGGTGGAGCCCTGGACCGACGTCAGGGACAAGCTCAGCGGCGCCGCGTACTGGTCGAGGTTGAGCAGTCCCAGGCCGGAACTCGCCACCCTCTTCCGGATCGGTCTGGCGCCGGTCGAGGTGTGCTACCCGGAGGACGGCCGGTGGGCCGGTAACCTCGTCGAGCTGCCCCGAATCCTCGCGACCACGTTGCCGAAGATCTCGTCCGACCCTGACCACCTGTACGACACACTCGCCGAACTGGTGCCCGGGTTTCCGGACCAGCCGGTGGCCCGGCACCACCAGATGTTCCTGGACATGCTCACCGTGCTCACTGACCGGCGGCGCTGGGTCGAGCGATCCGGTGGCTCCAGCCACCTGGCGCCGTACCTGCTGAAGACCTTTCCCACCGCGAAGATCGTCTACCTGACCCGCGACTGGGCGGACACTGCCCAGTCGATGAGCCGCCACCCGTCCTTCCAGTACCTTCAGCTCAGGTTGGAGTCACTCGGCCGGTACGGGCTCGACCCGTTCCAGATCGCCGCCGGCGAGCCCGTGCCGCAGGAACTGGAGCGGTACCTGCCGGACCGCCTGACGGCGCAGACGCTTAGCGAACGCGGCCGAGACGTCGAGCGTTACCGGGGCTTGTGTGCGTTCCTCGCCAGCGAGGCCGAGCAGGCCATCGCCGATGCCCGGCCGCAGGAACTGCTGAGGATGACGTACGAGGATCTCGTCGACGATCCGCCGGCGCAACTCGGGCGGCTGGGTCGGTTCCTGGGCTTCGACGACTGGGAGAATTGGACGCACCGGGTGGTCGGGGCGGTCGCGGCACGACCACCCAGGCACGAGGCGGCGACTCTCGCCTGATGGAAGGGGCGTGCGGCCGTTGACGGCCCCGAGGGCCTCGAACGCCGCGATCCGCTATCGCGGTTTGCCGGTGTCCGGGGGCGTGGTTAGCCTTGGGAAGCTCCTACAGGGCTGGAGCGCCCACGGCTTGACTGTCTACCGACCCCTTGCCCTGCGTGGTCGGTGAGGAGTCAGGAGTGGGTTCGCCCGGTTCGGGGTCCGAGTCGGTCATATCGGCGAGCGACCTCAGCAAGAGATACGACTTCTATCGGCAGCCGCAGGGGCTTAGAGGCGCCCTTCGCAGTCTCGTCCGCCGCGAGCTCACCAGCGTGCAGGCCGTCGCCAGGCTGGATCTGACCGTCGCGCGCGGCGAGATCATCGGCCTGCTCGGGCCCAACGGGGCGGGCAAGACCACCATCGTCAAGATGATGAGCGGCCTCCTGGTGCCGACCGGCGGCAAGCTCAACGTGTGCGGGCACCGGCCGGCGGATCGCTCGTACCGGTTCCTGTCGCAGATCTCCGTGATCTTCGGCCAGAAGGCGATGCTCTGGTGGGACGTGTCCACCCGGGAGTCGCTGAAGATCCACCGAAGCATGTACGAGATCTCGCCAGGCGACTTCGCCGCGACGGTGGAGCGACTCGGCGAACTGCTCGGCATCACCGAGATCCTGGACACGCCGGTGCGCAACCTCTCCCTCGGCCAGCGGATGCGCTGCGAACTCGCCCTGGCCCTGCTGCACCGGCCGGCGCTGTTGTTCGCCGACGAACCGACCATCGGCCTGGACGTCGAGGCCAAGCTGGTCGTGCGTCGCCTCTTCCGGGACATCAACCGGACCTTCGGCACCACGATCGTGCTGACCAGTCACGACATGAGCGACGTCGAGGCGCTGACCGAGCGCGTCGTCATCGTCACCGGCGGCCGGGCGACGTTCGACGGCAACCTCACCGATCTGCGGGCTCGCGCCGGCATCCCCACAGAGGTGGTGCTCAACTACCGGGAGCGGCCACAGCTTCCGCCGGAGGTGGCCCTGGCGTCCGTCGAGGCCGATCCGCACAGCGTACGGCTGCGCCTCGGTGATGAGCCGATCGGCGAGCTGGTCCAGACCGCGACGCGGTGGGGCGAACTCGTCGACCTCCGGATCGTCGAACCCGGCCTCGATGAGGTCATGTCGAAGATGTTCAGCGAGAGCGGGGGCGACCGTGCGCGCGCACACCCTACGGCGTAACGGGTGGGTGTTCCTCAGCCTGCTGCGCCAGGAGATCCAGATGATCGCACAGTACCGGTGGTGGCTGCTGGCCATGCAGGCGAGCGTCATCGTGGTCCCACTGATCTCGCTGCTGGTCTGGCGGGGGGCCATCGCGCACGGCGCCGAGCCGCCCGTCACCCGGGACTATCTGACCACGTACCTTGTCCTGGTCAGCGTGGTCACCACGCTGACGTCGAGCTGGACGGCCACGTTCCTCGCCGAGAGCATCCGGCAGGGACACCTGAACGCCTGGCTCGTCCGGCCGTGCTCCACCCACCTCGCCGCAGCGGCCAACAACGTCTCCGAGAAGGTCGCCAAGCTCGCCACCCTGCTACCGCTGGTCGTCGTGCTCGCGGTCCCGTTCCACCGTGACCTCGAACTGCCCACCCATCCGGGGCGCTGGTTGCTGTTCCTGTGGGCCCTCACCATGGGCGCCACGATGATGTTCAGCTTCGACGTCGTCGTCGGCTCGCTGGCCTTCTGGTGGGACGACGTCACGGCCGTGGACCGCTTCCGGCAGTTGACCACGTTGTTCCTGTCGGGTGCGCTCATCCCCCTGTCGGTCATGCCCGCGGCTTGGGGCCCGTTCCTGCGCGCACAGCCCTTCGGGTATGCCGTCGCCTTTCCGATCCAGACGCTGCTAGCACCGCAGGCCGCCGAGCTGCGGGGTGGTCTGGCGGTGCAGGCGGCCTGGGTACTCCTCGCGCTGGCCACCGCCCGCTTCGTCTGGGTCCGGGGCCTGCGCCACTACAGCGGAGCCGGCGCATGACCTGGCGAACCGTACGGGTCACCGTCGTAGTGTGGATCAAGCTGATCCGCCAGGCGGTCCTGCGCGATCTGCAGTTCCGCTCGCAGGCCTGGCTGCACCTGCTGGCGAGCGTGGCAGAGCTGGCCATCGGCCTTCTCCCGGTGCTGATCCTGACCAGCTACACCGGATCCGACCCGGCGATCTCCCGGGCGTCCGTGCTCACCGTCGGCGTCTTCGCAATCACCACCGGCCTGATGGACTGCTTCGTCACGCCCGGCCTGCGCCGGTTCGACTCGGCCAGCCGGAAGGGCGAGCTCGACCTCGCCATCATCCGGCCCGTCCCGACGTTCTTCTACGCGGTGCTGCGCTGGATCCAACCCACCGAACTCGGCCGATGCCTGACCGGAACCATGATCCTCGTCGTCGCCGGCCGCGCCTTCGATCTCGATCTCCGACCGACCGCCGTCCTCGCCATGATCGTCTGGGCCTTCGCGGGAGCCGTTGCCTACTGCACGTTCTGGGCCGACCTGACCCTGCTCGCCTTCTGGGTCCGCTCGATCGAGCCGGTCAACGAACTGGCCGCCGCCTGGCGTGGCTCCGGGCAATACCCGCGCCAGTTCTTCCCGCGTACGGTGCAGGTCATCCTCGTTTCGTTCGCCCCGGCCGCGCTCAGCGGCTCGTATCCCACCGAGCAACTGCTGGACCCGACCGCGGCGCTCCTGCTCGCCCCGATCGTCGTGATCGTGTCCTGCTCGCTCACCGCACTGGTGTGGCGGCACGGGCTCGTCCGATACAACAGCGCCAGCAGCTAGTGCTGACCTTGCAGGATCACCGGCAACCCTGACCATCGCTCCCGCTGGTGACCGAGGCTAGTTCACCCAGGCACTTTCGGGGCTGAAGGAGCCGAGGTTGGGAATGCTGGAATTGCCGGCAACCTGGTACGGGTCGCCGAGGCAGTCGTCGTTCTGGAAAAGGGCCGCGCTGCGGCTGTGCGTGTTGACGACGGAGCGTGCCCGATCACCCCAGCCCTCGGCCACCAGGCTCACACACGTGCCGCCGGGGTTGAGCGAGACCAGGGGCAGCATGTCACCGGTGTACCCGGTGCCGGAGTAGAGGCAGAGGGCATTCGACGGGCAGGTGGCGTCGAGTGTGGACGGCGGGCCGGCCGACCCGGCACCGGCCGTGCCGAGCAGGGCCGCCACCGACAGACCCGCCACGAAGAGGGAGGAACGCAGACGTCCGACCAACACATTGACCTCCATCAGTAGATGTCAGGTCGAAATCTATCGATCTCGCGCCGAATACGCCAGCCGGCAGGCCGAAGGCGGTGACAGCGGACCAGCTTCGGCCGGTACGGCGCCAAACTCGCGTGCGAGGTTGAGCTGGAGTTCCGGTTCGTGGGTGCGCCGGCCCGGCGGCCGCCGACGTGCCGGGCCGGCGCGGTCGAAGCACGCCGGGCTCGGCCGTCGACGGACGGTTCAGGCGACGCCGGTCTCGCCGCAGAGGTGCACCTGGACGCCGAGTTCCGCGAAGAACGCCGCCTTCGCCACGAGCGCCCGGTCGGCCGCGTCGGCGTCCGGCGCGTATGCCACGTTGAGGTGGTTCGCCTTGTGCCGGGCCATGAACTGGTCCCGGCTCACCCCGTGCAGGACCGCGTGCATGATCGGCCAGGCCGGTGTGGTCGCCTGCCACCGCCGCTCGGTCTCCTCCTCAGGCAGGGCGATCGCCGAGGCCCGCCCCAGGTCGACGTGGAGCGCGCCGCCCTGTACGAACACGCGGCTCCAGACGATCTCGCCCGGCCTGCAGACACCCTTGATCGTCGACCCGCCGAGCGGGAAGTAGACCGGGTCCTGCCGCCAGCCGACCGCGCCGGCGTACCCGTCGGCGAAGTGCGACGGCGGCACCGAACCGGAGATCTCGAAGACCCAGACGAACTGTCCCGCGTACTCCTCGCCCCAGCGCACGTCGTGCAGGGTCGTCGCCGGGTCCAGGCCCATCGCCGTCCAGATCCGGTTGGTTGCCAGCAGGTCGACGGCGGCGCCCTCGTCCGCCTCGTTGAAGTGCGGCAGGGGCGTACCCTCCCAGAGGATCCGGGCACCGTCGCGGGAGGTGACCGGCGGCCGGTCGGCGTTGTTCAGCAGCCCTTCGGCGAGGTCCGAGGCCGGCGAGAGGTCCTTGAGCCCCTGCTGGTACTGGATCCCGACCGCGTCGAGACCGAAGTCGTCGCTGATCCGCAGCGCGGCCACGTACATCTTGTACTGCCAGCGCAGCTGCGCCTCGGTCAACTCGGTCGCCTCGTCGGTGCCCAGCCGGAAGGTCATGCCCTTCGCGGCGAGCCAGCGGCCGACGGCGTCGGCCTCGGCGTCGGAGACGGTCTGCATCTCGGCCCAGAGTGCGCTCTGCGAGAGGCGCTCCTTGTAGATGCCGATCGGGTTGAGCAGTTCGTCGTCGATGATCGCGTTGTACATCCCCATGCAGCCCTCGTCGAACACGCCGATGATCGCCTTGTCGACGAGGAGCTGCCGGGCCAGGGCGGTGCCGAGGTCCCGCTCCGGGCTGTCCGGCAGGGCCGGCAGGTCGCGTACGTGGCTGGTGTCGTGCGCGATACCGCCGGTCTCGGTCCAGCTCCTGATGCCGGCCTTGAACCAGTCGTCGGTGAAGTCGACGCTCCAGATTGTCGAGTAGGCCCTGCCCATCTTCGTCATCCCGGCATTGAGGCCGAGCAGCCCGACCAGGCCCGGCCAGTCACCGGCGAAGTTCGCCACGGTCAGGACCGGCCCCCGGTGCGTCCGCAGCCCGGCGAGCACGTGGTGGCTGTACTGCCAGACGGCCTCGGCGACGATCAGCGGCGCGTCGGTCGGGATCGTCTTGAACACCTCCAGACCCATCCGCTGGCTGGAAATGAACCCGTGGCCGGTCGCCGGGTCCACCGGGTTGGCCCGCCGCACCGTCCAGCCGAGCTCGGCGAAGGCCGCGGTGAGATCGGCCTCCATCCGCTCCTGGGTCGGCCACCCCGCGAGGTTCGCCGCGGGACGCAGGTCGCCGCTCGCGATGAGGTACGCGGTCTTCGGCTCGGCCGCCGGGCGGCTCGGGGGAGTGGGCAGTACGTAGCGGCTCATCGTGGCCCTCCGGGAGATCGATGTTCGGTACGGGGTCGCCGGTGACGGGGGTCCGCCCGTCGCCCGGCTGGCGCGGCGCGACTCACGGCAGGTGCCGTTGCCGGGCGGCGAGCGTGTGGGCGACCGGGCGGGTCGCGGTGTAGAGCTCGCGGTACAGCGCGTACAGCTCGTCGTAGTTCGCCCGGGGTGCGGGGTCCGGTTCGATCCTCTCGGTGGGCGGGTTCCACTCGGCGATGTCGGCGGCGACCACGGTCCGGGCCGCCAGGTAGCCGGCGCCGTAGCTCGCTCCGATCGTCGTCGTGGGGATCACCTGCGCCAGTCCGGTGACGTCGCTGACGATGCGAGTCCACAGCCCGCCCTGGGTGCCGCCGCCGACCGCGACCACGTTCGTGACGTCGGCCCCGGCGGCGCGCAGCGTCTCGACGTTGTGCCGGACCCCGAGCGCCGTCGCCTCCAGCGCGGCGCGGTACAGGTCTCCCCTGGTGTGGCTGAGGGTGAGGCCGGCGACGATGCCGCGGGCGTCCGGGTCCATGATCGGCGTCCGTTCCCCGGCGAAGTACGGCAGCATGAGTAGCCCCCGGGCGCCCGGTCCGGACGCCGCCGCCTCGGCGAGCAGCGTGGGGTAGTCGGGCGCTCCGACGAGTTCCCGGAGCCAGCCGGTGACCGCGCCGGAGGTCGCCATGCCGCCGGCGAGACTGCGGGTGCCGCGGAACGCGCCGACCGTGCCCCACATCGACGGTGTCGTGAGTGGCCGGTCGACGGTGGCGACGAGGAACATCGTGCTGCCGTACATCAGCATCAGGTCGCCGGGGTGCTGCGCGTCGACGCTGACCGCCTCGGTCCAGGCGTCGATCGAGCCGGTGACGACCGGCACGCCGGCCGGGATACCGGCGACCGGTTCGCGGGTCACTCCGGCCACCTCGTCGGCCCAGGCCAGCCGGGGCAGTTCGAGCGACGGCGCGACGAGTTCCGCCCAGGGCCGGTGCCAGCTGAGGCCGTGGATGTCGAACAGCGGCGTGCACTGGCTGGCCGAGTGGTGGTCGAGCGTGTACGCGCCGGTGAGCCGGTAGGCGAGCCAGGACGCCGGCATGAACAGGCGGCGGGCCCGCGCCCAGGTCTCCGGTTCGTGTTCGGCGAGCCAACGCAGCTTCGGCCCGACGGCCTGCGTGGTCAGCACCGATCCGCAGCGGTCGAGGATCGCCTCCGGCCCGCCGAGTTCCTCGGTGAGCCGCTCGATCTGCGCCACCGCCCGGGTGTCGACGCCGTACAGGATCGCGGGCCGCAGCGGCCGGCCGGTCTCATCGGTGACCAGCACACACGGCCCCATGCCGCTGACCCCGACGGCGGCGACCTCGACGCCGGTGACCCCGGTCAACTCCTGCGCCAGCTCGCGGAACTCGGTCCACCAGAGTTCGCCGTCCATCTCGACGTGCCCGGGCCGCGGCCGGCTGACCTCGTGTTCGCGGATCGCCGAGGCCAGCACCCGGCCGGTCTCGTCGACCAGCACGCCCTTGCTGCTGGACGTACCGATGTCGACCCCGAGGAATGCCCTTCGCGTCACCGCTTCCCCTCCGTAACCTGGCCGCCGCCGGCCGGACCGTCGGTACGCAGGACCACGGTCCGGGCCGGACCGGCGTCCCCGGCGATCCGGTCGAGCAGCAGGCCGGCCGCCGTGTCGCCGAGTTCCCGGGCGGGCAGCGGGACCACGCTGACGCCGGTCCGCCGCAGCGAGGCGTACGGCAGGTCGCCGAAGACCGCGAGGCCGAACCCGGGCGGGTCCAGTCCCGCCTCGCGCAGCGCGTCGAGCGCCCCGACCGCCATCAGGTTGTTGGCCACCACCGCCGCGTCGGGCGGCTGTGGCAGGGCGAGCAGGTCCGTCATCGCGGCCCGCCCGCCGTCGACCCGGTAGTTGGCGTACCGCAGCAGTTCCTGATGGTCGGCGCCGCGCGCCCGGGCGGCCTCCTGCCAGCCCTGCAGCCGCAGTTGGGCAGTCTCGACCCGGCTCGGCCCGGTGATGCAGGCGACCCGTGCGAAGCCGGCCGCGAAGAGCGACTCCGCGGCGAACCGCCCGCCGGCGCGGTTGTCGACGGTGACCGCGTCGATGTGCACCCCGTGCGGGCTGCGGTCGACGGCGACGACCGGCCGCCCGCCGGCGATCAGCCGCCCGACGTCGCCGTCTCCGTCGGCCGGCGCGAGGATGACGCCAGCCATCTGCTCGGCGAGCACGATGTCGACGTACGTCGACTCGCGGGCGGAGTCGTCGTCGGTGTTGCAGAGCACGACCGAGTAGCCCGCGGCCCGGGCCCGGTCCTCGACGCCCCGGGCCAGCGCGGTGAAGAACGGGTTCTCGATGTCCGGGATGATCAGCGCGATGACGTCGGAATGCCGGGTACGCAGGGTCCGGGCGGTCCGGTTGGGCGTGAAGGAGAGTTCCTCGGCGGCCGCCCGGACGAGCCGTTCCGACTCCGCCGACACCCGGCCGCCGTTCATCACCCGGCTGACCGTGGCGGGCGAGACGCCGGCCCGGGCGGCGACCTGATAGATCGTTGCCATGGTGACCGGTACCTAGCGACCCTCGCCGGTGACGACGACGGTCTCCCAGTCGTCCAGGTCGCGCAGTTCGACCTGTACCCGCCCCTGCCCGTCCCGGTGCAGCTCCAGCGGGACGGTGTGCCCGTCGACGACCCGGGCCGCGGCGGTGGTGTCCGCCGGCAGGGCGAGCCGCAGGGCGGCGACCGACGCGATGTCCTCGATCGCCGCGGGCTGCTGTGCCCCGTACACGTCCAGCCTGGTCACCGGATTGCCGGTGACCAGGTGGGCGACCAGGTGCATGCCGCGGCGGGCGAGCACCAACTCGGTCGCCCGGTGGGTGCCGAGCACCTCGACCGGCGGTGCGTCGCCGGCCGCCCGGCGGACCAGCGCGCCGAGCAGGTCGCGGTAGTCGCCGTGGCCCAGCCGCGCGTGGTTGTTGCCGAGGCGGGCGGCCGAGACGACGATCCGGCCGGCGCCGACGGCCCGTTCGACGATCACCGGCCGGTCGCTCGTCGGTCCCGGCGCCGGCTGGTTGTTGTGCCAGTAGGTGACCTTGTCCGTCTCCAGGACCGGATCGGTGCGCCGGGCCAGCACCCGTACGTCGGGGGCGAGCCGGGTCAGTTCGGCGATCCGGCCGTAGTGCGGCAGCGGCCGGTCGCCGAGTTCGGCGCGCAGTTCGTCGTCGGTGAACCGCAGGTACGGGTAGGTCGCCGGGCTCGGTGCGCCGAAGTCGACGCCGAGCAGGTCGGCGAGGGCGGAGCCGGGGCGGGGTCGGCCACGTGGGTCGCGTACCGCGACCGGTCCGGTGACGACCAGCCCGCCGCCGGCCCGGACGAAGCCGTCGATCGCGTCGATCTCCGGCTCGTCCAGGGCCAGGACGTCGGGCAGCACCAGTACCCGATAGCCGGCCAGTCGGGCGAGGCTGCCCGGGCGTTCGTCGACGAAGCCGACCGGCAGGTGCGACTCGACGAGCGCGCGGTAGCTGCCGGTGACCGCCGCGGCGAGGTCGCTCGGCGCGTCGCGCCGCTCGCCGGGCGGGAACTGGGCCGACTGTTCCCCGATGCTCGGGCTTTCCGGGCCGCCGAGCCGGCTCTCCAACTCCCGGGACCGCTGGCCGGCCCAGACCGCGGCGTACCGGACCGGCTCGGCGTCGTCGAGCCACGGCGACCGCTGCGCGATCCGGTCGAAGACCTCGGCGAGCCGGCGGTAGACCTCGGGTTCGATCGCCCCTGTCGCGTACGGCTGGTCGTCGACGGTCACGGCGGTGCCGTGGGCGGCCACCGTGAACGCCTCGAAGCGCAGCTGCGCCGGAGAGCGCAGGGTGAAGTCCCAGGTGTGCACGAACCGGCTGACCAGGACCTCCGCCGGCCGGTCGAGGACACCGGCCCGGATGTACTCGGCGGCGAAGCTCGGAAAGCCGAGGCCGTGCCAGTCGGTGTAGCCCTCGCTCGACCCGAGGTCGGCGGCGTCGAGGTGGGCCGTGCTCAGCCCGAGCACCGCGTCGACGAAGGTGGTGGCGTAGAAGTTGGGGACGAGCGCGGCGTGCGGCCGTTCCGCGCGCAGCACCGCACGCTGCTCGGCGAGGTAGTCGCGCAGGATCCGCTGCCAGAAGTGGACCAGGTCGGGCCAGGCTTCGTCGTCGCGGTCGGCCGGCAGGTCCCGGCCGTACTCCGCCTGGAAGGCGGCCTGGCAGCGGGGGCAGACGCAGGGACCGGCGGTGAGGATGTCGCTCCACAGACCGTCGACCGGGTAGCGGCGGGCGATCTCGCGGACCTGGTCGAGGGCCCGCTGCCGGTATCCGCTGAGCAGGCAGAGGGCTGGCCAGCGGCCGGTGCTGCCCCGGGAGGCGAGCGGCCGCAATGCCCAGTCGGGGTGCTCACCGGCCGCCGCGACGTCCCACATGTTCGAGAAGTAGGCGATGACCCGCAGGCCGTTGGCGTGCGCCGCGGCAAGCTGCTCCCCGAACAGGTCGCGGCCGGCGAGTGCGGCGTGCGGCCGACCGACCTCGGTCGGGTAGTAGGCGTTGCCGTACTGGCATTTGGCGAAGAGAACGACCGAGTCGGCGCCGGCGTCGGCGAGCACGGCGAGGTCGTGCTCGGGGCGTGCCTGGCTGAGCACCGGGAAGGCGGTGTCGGGGACGTTGCCGCGCTGGTGTGGGTCGGTCCAGTCGGGGGTGTGGGCGTCGTAGAAGACGCGTCGCCGGGAGGTACGCCACCAGGCCTGGTCGGGTCCGGTGATCGGGTCGAGTCGTGAGGTCACGTGCGGGGCGTCCTTCGGCGGTTCGTCGGGTGTGGTTGCGGGGGAGGGCGGGACCGGTCGCTGGCTGCGGATCGACCGGGGCGAGGGGTCGGCCGGTGGCCGTGGGGCTGCCGTTCTTGCCCTTCCCGTGAGGGATCTGTGGGTCGGGGCCAGGGAGCGGATCAGTGCGGTCACGGCTGTCCGGCCGAACGGTTGATCTCCTCGACGAGCCCGGCGACGACCGAGCTCGCCACGGTGGCGAGCAGCGGCAGGACGGCGATGGCCAGGATGCCCAGCGACGCCACGGCGGCGAAGCCGCCGAGCACGCCGAGGGCGACCAGGGTCAGCGCCCAACTCGGCCGGACCGCGGCGAGGATCGCCCCGCCACGCAGCGCGGCAAGGCCGGTCCGGCCACGTACGCCGCCGTAGGCGAGGGCGAGTGGGGCGACGACGAGCAGGACGGCCGCCCCGGCGGCGCCGGCGAGCCCGGCGACCCCGCCGACGGAGAGCCCGAGCCCGGCGAGTGTGCCGCCGCCGGCCAGCACCAGGGCGAGGACCGGATCGAGCCGAAGCGCCCGCATCCGGGTCGCGTCGCCGTCGGCCACCCCCGCCGCGAAGTGCGCGAGTCCGGTCAACCCGAGGGCGGCCGGCACGGTGGTGCCGGCGAGCAGCCAGCCCGGCGCCGCGGTGCCGGCCGCGACCGCGAGCGGGACCGCGGCCGCCAGGGTGAGTGTCCCGGCGACCAGCGCGACGGGCAGTTCCCGCCAGAGCGCGAGCAGGCCCCGCTTGGCCAGCCAGGGCAGGGTCGCGGCGGCGGTGTACGTGGCGGCCATCAGAGCTTCAACCCGCTCGACGCGATCGACTGCACGATGTAGCGCTGCGCCGCGACGAAGACGATCAGCACCGGGACGACCGCCATCGCGATGCCCGCCGCGATGGTGCCCAGCGACCCCGTCGAGAACCGGCCGGCGAGCAGCACCAGGCCGACCGGGAGGGTCTGCCGTTCGGTGTCGCTGATCATCACGAGCGGCAGCAGCAGATCGTTCCACCAGTACGTGAAGCAGAGGATGCCCAGCGTCGCCAGCGACGGCCCGCTCAGCGGCAGGATGATCTGGAAGAAGGTACGGAGGTGTCCGGCGCCGTCGATCCGGGCCGCCTCCTCCAGTTGCGGCGGCAGGGTGCGGAACTGCTGCCGGAGCAGGAAGATGCCGAACGCGCTGAAGATGCCCGGGAAGATGAGCGCCCACAGGGTGTTGGTCAGCTGGAGCTCCGACATCACCAGGAAGAGCGGGACGATGGTCACCTGGATCGGGATCATCAGCGACCCGATGACGACCGCGAACATGGCGTTCTTGCCGCGGAAGCTCAGCCGGGCGAAGGCGTACCCGGCGGTCGAGCAGGTGATCAGTTGTGCCACCGTGATCGTCGTCGCCACGATGACGGAGTTGAGGAAGAACCGGTGGTACGGCACCTGCTCGGTGACCTTGCCGAAGTTGCCGAGGGTGAGGTTCTCGGTGCTGAGGCTCGGCGGCAGCCGGTACAGCTCGGCGTCGGAGCCGGAGAACGCGCCGCGGAAGATCCAGAGGAACGGCGCGGTGATGGCCAGTGCCGCGATCGCCAGGACGAGGAACGTGAGGACGCGGGAGATGACCCGGGCGGGTACGGCCGTGGACCGTACCGGGGCCCGGCCGGTGGTGGTCGGTGTGCTCATTCGTAGAACGTCCATCTGCGGGAGAGCCGGAACTGGATGGCGGTGAGCAGGACAAGAACGAACGCGAACGTGATGCCGATCGCCGACGCGTAGCCCAGGTCGAAGTCGCCGAACGCGCGGTCGTAGAGGTACTGGACGACCGTCCGGCTGGAGTCCCCCGGACCGCCCTGGGTCAGCACCCGGGGCTCGGCGAAGATCTGGAATGAATTGATCATGTTGATCACGACGAGGAAGAAGACGATCGGCGAGAGCAGCGGGAAGGTGATCCGCCAGAACCGGGTCCAGACGTTCGCGCCGTCCACCACCGCCGCCTCGTGCAGTTCGTTCGGGATCGACTGCAGGCCGGCGATGTAGACCAGGATCGAGAATCCGATGGTCTTCCAGGAGTTGACGATGACGATCGCTATCGGCGCCCACCCGGACGAGCCGAGCCAGTCGATCCGGTCGACCTGGAGGAAGCCGAGCAGGTAGTTGACCAGCCCGAGGTCCTTGTTGAGCAGGAACCGCCAGATGAGCGCGACCGCCGAGGCCGAGACGACGAACGGGAACAGGAACGAGAGCCGGAAGAACCCGCGCAGCCACCGCGGCATCCGGGCGTCGAGCAGGACGGCGAGCAACAGTCCGAGCACGACGTTGAGCACGAGGATCGCGACCGCCATGAACGTCGTCGAGCCGTAGATCGCCAGCAGTCGCGTGTCGTGGGCGAGCCGGACGAAGTTGTCGAAGCCGACGAAGGTGCCGTCGCTGAGCAGGTTCCAGTCGTAGAAGCTCAGCACCAGCACGCCGATCGTCGGCGCCAGCACGAACAGCAGGAAGGTGACCAGCGACGGGGCGAGGAAGCCCAGGGCCGCCCGGGTGTCGTCACGGCGGCGCCGGCGCGGGGGCCGGGGCCCGGGGCCGGCGACCGAAGGGCCGCCCACCCCGGACCGGGGCTCGATGCTGGTGGTCATGATGCGCGTGAAATCGTCGGGTACGTCAGCACGTGACGATGCTTTCGAGTTCGCCCTGGAGGTTCTTCAGCCCTTCCGCGACGGGAACCTCACCGGCGAAGACGAGTTGCAGGTTCCGTAGGACGGTCGACTCGAACTCGCTGTACTTGGCGGGCGCGGGGTACGGCACCAGGGATTTGTATTTGTCGATGCTGTCGTAGTAGAGGTCAGAGTTCGCCGGAGGGACGCCGGTCTTGGCGATGGTCTGTGCGACCGAGCGGCGGGACGGGATCGAGTCGCCGGGCTTGTCGGGCGTGCCGACGTACGCCTTCTCGCTTTCGTCGCTGACGGTGAACTTCTGGAACTCCCAGGCGAGGTCCGGGTTCTTCGACGACTTGAGGATCGGGTAGCCGGCGCCGCCGAAGACCGTCTTGTAGGTGTCGCCCTTCGGGTAGAGCTGGATGTCGAAGGCCTTGAAGCCGGCCGGGACGAAGCTGGCGATCGGCCAGCGGCCGGCGCCGAACATCGCGACCTGCCCGTTCTGGAACCGGGTGAAGACGTCGCTCATCGGCATCGGGGCGGGCGCGATGCCCTCGGTGATCAGGCCCTGCAGGAAGGAGACGGCCTTGTTCACCTGGGGCGTGTCGACCGTGGCCCGGCAGACGTCGTCGCTGGTCAGGTTGCCGCCGGAGTTCGCCACCCACGGCATGATGCCCGGGAAGATCTCATTGCTGGCCCAGGTGAAGCCGTACTGGTCGGTCTTGCCGTCGCCGTTGGTGTCCTTGCTGAGCGCCTTGGCGGTGGCCTTGAAGTCGTCCCAGGTCCAGTCGGCCGCGGGAGGTTCGAGGCCGGCCTGCTTGAAGACGTCGGTGTTGTAGTAGACCACCATGTCGTTCCAGCCATAGCTCAGCGTGACGATGTCGCCGTCGACGGTGAAGCCCTTGATGAGGCCGGGTGCGATGTCGTCGACCAGCGCCTTCGCCTCGGGATCGGAGTCCAGGTACGAGTTGATCGGTAGGACGAGCTTGTTGGCGTGTACGAACTGGGCGCCCTCGCCCGAGATGGTCATCAGGTCCGGGCGGTTGCCCGAGGCGATCAGCGTGGCGAGGTTCGCGTAGTAGGAGCCCCAGTTCTCCCCGGCCACCGGGGTGAGAGTGATCTTCACGCCCGGGTGCTTGGCGACGAACCCGTCCGCCGCCGCCTTGTTGTTGGCCTCGGCGACCGGGCCGTAGTTCCAGTAAGCGATCTCGAGCGACTGGTTGTCGCCCGACGACGAGTCCGAGTCGCTGGAACAGCCCACCAGGGCCGTCCCGATCAGTGCCATCGTCGCGCCGAGCAGCGCGATCTTGCGGAACGGAATGTTCATGGAGCGGCGTACCTCTCCGTCGGCAGTGGTGGAGAAGAGTGAAGCGCATGAAATCGGTTTCGTCAAGAGGTCAGACTGGTGCCCAGAACATGGGGCTGATCAGTCAGTTCTGTCGTGGTACCGATTGCATAGAGGCGTCGAGCGAGGGGGTGGCGGGGGGCGCCACGACCTCCAACTCGCCGCGCAGCACGACCGTGCGAGGCGGCTGCGTGCTACCGCCGATGCGCTCCAGCAGCATGCTTGCGGCCGTCCGGCCGAGGTGCCGGGCCGGGAGGCGGACCTGGGCCACCGCGGCCGGGATGAACGGTGCGAAGGGCAGGTCACCGACGACGGCCACGCCGAACTCGTGCGTCGAGATGCCGGCATCACCCAGCACCTGGAGCGCTCCCACGGCCATCAGGTTGTTCGTGGTCACCACGGCGTCCGGCCGGGGCTGCACGCCGAGCAGGGCCCGCATCGCGGCCCGGCCGCCGTCAACCCGGAAGTTCGCGTGCTGTAGATAGCCGTCCGGGACCTGCGGCGAGCGCGCGGCGACCACCTCCCGCCAGCCGAGCGAGCGCTCCTCGGTCGCCTCGATCCCGGCCGGTCCGGCGATACAGGCGACCCGTTGATAACCGATGTCGAAGAGGGCGGTGGTGGCCGCGATACCGGCGGCCCGGTTGTCGATCTTGACCCCGTCCACCGGGTACGGCGTCGTGCGGTCCACCGCGACCACCGGCCGCCCCAGCGACGCGATCGCACCGAGATCGACCTCGTCCGAGGCCGGCGCCAGGATGACTCCGGCCATGTGCTCGGAGGCCACGATCTGCAGATAGCGCAGTTCCTTCGCCGGATCGTCGTCCGTGTTGCAGAGCACGACCGAGAAGCCGGCCTCCTGGGCCCGATCCTCGACCCCGCGCGCCAACGCCGTGAAGAACGGGTTCTCGATGTCGGGGATGAGCAGCGCCACAATCTCCGAACTTTGTTTACGCAGCCGCCGGGCCGTCTTGTTCGGCGTGAAGCTGAGCTTCGTCGCCGCGGCGCGTACCCGCCGGGTCTTCTCCTCCGAGACCGGGAGCCCGTTGAATACGCGGGAGACCGTCGCCGGAGACACCCCGGCGAGCGCAGCGACCTCGTAGATGGTGGCCATAGACCGCCACTCTAGGACCTGTCCTGCGGATCATGGCGGCTCGTCCCTTCACCCGCTCTTCGCCGCGACGTCGCGGTCATCGATGGATTCGTTCGTACGCCGTGGCCAGGGCTGACGTCCGGCTGGCGAGGCGGGCGCAGGCCCGGCGGCCGCCGTGGGACGTCAGCTATCGGGATCCGTCCGCGTGCCTACGCATCGGCCTGCGGCGATGAATTGCCCGACGGTACCGCCGAACAGGTGGTGAGGCAGATCGAGATGGCCATCGCGACCGGCATAGCCTCGGTCGGGCCGGTGACGATCCGCCGGCCGTTACAGTTACCGCCGAGGGTGGAAGGGGCGGCTGTGGACTTCGGGGTACTGGGCCCGCTGGCGGTGTGGCGGGCGGGTGTACCGCTGGATCTGGGCACGCCGAAAGCGCAGGTGCTCCTGGCGGTGTTGCTGTGCCGGTCGGGCCGGCCGGTCGCGGGCGACGCCCTCGCAGAAGCGATCTGGGGCGAGGAGCAGCCGAAGAGCGCCGCCAAGAACGTGCAGACGTACGTCCACCGGCTCCGGCAGTGCCTAGGGGATCCGGGGCGGATCACCTGGGAGGGCTCCGGCTATCTGTTGCGTGCCGGGCGGCACGAGCTGGACGCGGCGCGTTTCGAGGATCTGGCGGTCATGGCCCGTACAGCGCTGGTGGCCGGGGAGCTTGAGCAGTCGCGCCGCCTCTTCGATGAGGCGCTGCGTTTCTGGCGGGGCCCCGCGTTCGCCGGGATCGCCGACGTCTCCGCGCTGGTCGCGGAGGCTGCCCGCCTGGACGAACTGCGGCTCTGCGTACTTGAGGAGCGGATCGAGGTCGACCTTCGGCTCGCCCGGCACGGCGAACTTCTCGGCGAGCTGACCGCGCTGACGAAGGAACACCCGTTCCGCGAGCGGATGTGGGCCCAGCTCATGCTCGCGCTGTATCGCTGTGGCAGGCGGGCGGACGCGCTGGGCGCCTATCACCAGGCCCGTGGCGTCCTGGTCGAGGAGACCGGGCTGGACCCTGGGCAGCAGTTGCGGAACCTGCACCAGGCCATCCTCGGCGAGGACCCCGCACTCGATCCGGCGGCCGCGACCGGCCTGCGGGTGTATCAGGAAGCCAACGGCGCCGAAGCTGCCAGGCCCCGGATGCTGCCGCCGGCGCTTGGCGACTTCACCGGGCAGCGGGTTGAGCTGGCGGAGATCGGTGCGGTGCTCCGCGAAGATCGCGCCTGCGATGAGCCGGCCGCGGTGGTGACGATTTCGGGCCCGGGTGGGACCGGCAAGACCGCGCTCGCGGTGCAGGCCGCGCATCGCCTCAGGGCCGTTTACGTCGACGGGCAGCTATTCGCGGCGCTCGCCGGCACGCGTGCCGAGCCGGTCGACCCGGCCATCGTGCTCGGCCGCTTCCTGCGTGCGCTGGGTGTTCCCGCTACCGCGGTGCCGGATGCTCTGGAGGAGCGTGCGGAGCGCTACCGGAGTCTGCTCGCGGAACGCCGGATCCTGGTGGTGCTCGACGACGCGCTCGACGAGGCGCAGTTGGCGCCCTTGATACCGGCGAGCGGGATGTGTGGGGTGATCGTCACCGGCCGGGTACGGTTGGGCGGCCTCGGTGGCGCGCGCCGGATCACGCTCGGCGAGATGTCCGAGACCGACAGCCTGGCCCTGCTGCGCAGCACGGACGACCGACTGGCCTCGGCGGGTCAACCGGAGCTGTCCGCCCTGGTACGGCTCTGCGCACGGCTGCCGCTCGCCCTGCGGATCGTCGGCTCGCTACTGGCGTCGCGACCGCATTGGCGCCCCCCGGACCTCGTGTCGCGGTTGGCCGACGAACAGCATCGGCTGGACGCACTCCGCTACCGCGATCTTGAAGTACGGGCCAGCTTCGGGCTGAGCTACGAAGGGCTCCGGCCCGAGGCGCGACGGCTGTTCCGGCTCCTCGGGCTCCTGGAGGCACCCGACTTCCCACTCTGGGCGGCGGCGGCCGTACTCGACACCGAACTGCGCGCCGCCCAGGACCTCCTCGACGAACTGGTCGACGTCCACCTGCTCGACGTCACCGGCACACCGAATGGCCAGGCGCGGTACGGCTTCCACGACCTGATCCGCGCGTACGCCAGGGAACGCGCGGAGGAAGAGGAGCCGACGGCGGCCCGGCACGCGGCCGTCGTTCGCGCCCTCAGCGCCCTCCTCGCCCTCACGGACATCGCCGACCGCGACCACATGGGCCAGAACATGTTCCAGCGGGACGCTCCGCGCTGGCGGCCAGAGCGGGTGGCGGCTAGCTTGCCGCGTTCCGCTCCGCCGATGTCGTCGCTGGACTCGGAGCGGGTCGCACTGGTAGCCGGCGTGCGGCAGGCTGCGGCGCTCGGCAGGGACGAGCTCTGCTGGGAGCTTGCCGTGGGCGCGCACGCGCTGTTCGAGACGGAGCGGTACTTCGACGACTGGCAGGAGTGCTACGAAACGGCGATGGCCCTGGCCAAGGCTGCGGGAAACCTGCGAGGCCAGGCCAGGCTACTGATCTCGATGGCCGGCCTGCGTTACACCCGGCGCCGGTACGGACCGGCAGAGGAGAGCAATACCGAGGCCATGCGCCTGTTCGAGCGGATCGGCGACCAGCGGGGCTACCTGGAGGCACTGAGCAACGCCCCGTTCTTCCTCGTGCCCAATGGACGTCTGACGGAGGCGATCGCGGCAGGCGGCGAGGCGTACGAACGGCTCAACGCCAGCGGGCAGGCAGCGGCGGCACTGCACGCGTACTCGCAGGTCGGCCTCGCCCACCTGCAGGCGGGGAGGCCTGACGTCGCGGTGGAGGTCCTCGCGAAGATCCTCGCCGGGGCGAGGGAACACGGTATCCGGAACTTGATCGCGCGGGACACGTACTGGCTCGGCCAGGCGCAGCTCGCACTCGGCCACCATGCCGAGGCGGAGGAAGCCTTCACCGAGCTGTCCGCCTGTGCCGGCGACATCGGGCCCTCCGGCGGGTTTTATGTGGCCCATGCCTGGGGCTGCCTCCACCTGGCCCGAGGGGAGTATGCCGATGCCCGCCAGCGACTCCTCGAAGGCGTGGAGGTCGCGCGAGCGCTCCATGACCCCATGTTCGAGACCCGTGTTCTCGTCGACCTGCTCGAAACCAGCCTGCACGGCAATGACCTTCCAGCCGCGATCAGCCAGGGAGAACACGCCGTCGAGGTGGCCCGCAGCATCAACTACCCGTACCTGCTCGCCGGTGTGCTGGACAAACTCGCCCGGCTGCACGCCGCCGCAGGCGACGCCGCCGCCGATCGTCTGGCCCGCGAGGCGGCCACCGTGGGCGCCAAGATCCGCTGATCCGTGCGGTTGAACGTCCGTATTAACCTTATATTCTCGGCGTATGCCAGTTATATACCGGCATACGTCACTCTGGGACCAGAGCGGCTTGCAGCACGGTTTGTTGCTGCCGCCCGTCGGGTTGGACCTCCACGTCGGCTTGCTCGGCGACGCGCCTGGGGCCAATTCGCCACTGAGGTGTCTGGCTGTGTTGCCGGTCATTTCTCGAGCCAATCGAACGTTTGCGGCTGTCGTATCGGACAGCTCTGGTTACCAGTGAGGTAAAAGTGCACAAGGGACGTACCGTGATCGCGGCTGTTCTGGCCACCATCGGGCTCGGGCTCTCGGCCTGTGGCAGCGACGGGGAGGGGTCAGCGGCGCAGGACCCGCCGCCGTCGGCCCCAGTCCCGTCCGGGCCGAGCAGCGCGAGCCCGACCGCCGGCAGTGGTGACGACAGTGCCGTTCCAGTCGAGGGTGACGTCACCGCGCCGGGCACAAAACTCAAGATCGGCGGCAGGGCTGTCCTGCCGTTCGAGTACACGAGCAAGAAGAAGGGCACCATCGCCGTGACCGTCACGGCGATCGAGAAGGGCGCCAAGGCCGACATGGCCGCCTTCGGCGAGAAGGCAAAGGGTATGACGCCCTACTTCATCAAGATGAAGGTGGAGAACGTCGGCGGCACCGACCTGTCGTACGCGTCGCTGAAGCTGGACGGTGTGCTGGACGGTGGCGCCGGCACTGGCGTCGTGCTGATCGGTTCGATCCCGGGCAAGTGCGACCGGGAGAGCGCGCCCAAGGAGTTCACCACCAAGGGTGCCTCGTACGAGACCTGCTCGCTCAGCGCCACGACCGGCACGCCCGTCACGGGGGCGAAGTTCGACGAAGGCGACGAGTACCGCGACGGCCCGGTCGTCTGGACCAACTGAAGCGGCACAGGGCAGTCGTCGGGCTTGGGACGGCACCGGCGCGGCGCTGCTCGACCGGCCGGACAGCGGCCGGCGCGGTGTCGCGTGAACCCGCACCCCGCCGCATCCGAGACGCGGTCCCGGTCATAACGGGCCAACCGGTGCGGTGATCATGATGCGCGAGCACGAGCAGCCGGAGCTGTGGGCGCTGGTCCGCAGGCTCGCCGAGGTCGCGGACACCGCGCCACAGACGACATCCACCTGATCGCGGACGCGAACGCCGCCGCCATGGAGGAAACCCGACTACTCGGGCTGATCTCCATGCGGCGGCACCTGTTCATCGGCGTCCCGCTGGTCGCCGAGATGAGCTCCGGCAGTGCCGCTGCTCGACGCGGCGCTGCTGGACGGGCTGGCGCCGGAAGCGCGCACCAAGCGGCGCGTGGACTGGCCGACGCTGGTCCGCATGGGCGGCATCGCCTCGCCGACCGAGAACACCGACCAGATGCTGGCCACGGCGGCCCGGCCGTGCCGCTGTTCGCCCAGTTGGGCACCGACGCGTCCGGTAGGCCGTGGGAAGACTACGGCGACAACGCGATCGACGTCTTTGACAGCTTCCGAAGGCGTGCCTGCGCAGCCGCACGCACCGCCTGACTCCTACCACCGTGACCGTCGAGGTTCCAGCAGCCACGGCGATCCAGTCACGAGAAAGGACCGCCATGGGCAGGCTCCACCCCACGAACATGATCGGGTACAAGGTCCTCGGCAAGGGCGGCAAACTCGGGGGCGGTACGGGGCGGCCCAACGCCGTCTGGTGGATCGTCTTCGTGCTGTGCGTGCTCTTCTTCGTGGCGACGCTGCTCCCCGGGGGACTCACGTTGGTGTCCTGGCACACCGAGCAGGAACAGGTCGACGTTTCGGACGGGTTGCTCGGCGTGATCAACAATCCGTTCGTGTTCGCCTGGGTCGGGATGCTCCTGATGTGCGCGATGTGGATGCTGGAGTACACCCGGCGGGGATCGATCGGGGCGTCGAAACAACAGCGGGGCAAGAGGGCTCCCGCGGGGAGTTTCCAGTCGGAGATCCGTCTCCTGTCCACGCCGTTGCACCTGGCGTGGTTCATCGGGCTCTCGGCGCTGACCGTCGCGCTGCTCGGCCTTCCCTGGACCCTGGACTGGGACTTCGAGATCTTCTTCGTCTGGTTCCTGTGGGGCGCGATCACCGCGCCGGTGAACGGCGCCGTTCTCGGCTCGCTGGTCAAGAAGACCTCCTACGCCCGCTGGTACCGGCGGCAGGCGGCCAAGAACCCGAACGGTCGTGTCGGGCCCAAGGCGCAGCCGTTTTGGCGCTCGTTCTCCTACCGCTGGCGGCTCGACCTGTGGATCTGCGGGGCCGCGATGCTGATGATCGTGGCGGGCGCGCTCATCTGGTGGATCCTGGCGTACCTCCCGGCCGACGACTTCGGCGATGCCGACGACATCCAGGAGGCCACCGTCACCACGATCGTGCTGCTGTCGATCGGCGTACCGGCGATGGCGTTCGGCCTCTGGACATGCACACAGTTCTGGCGCAGCGGCGAGGACATCAGGACGGGCGAGTCGGCTACCTGACCGGCGTCGGCCATGCCGGCGATCCGGCCGACCGTGTCCGGTGGTACTTGTTGATCACCACCGGGAGTCGTCGGCGGCGCCGTACGGGTGTGTCGATGATGATGACCGGCACTCCTCCACGACCTCGCGGATCCAGTCCCCGGCCAGCGGGTCGCCCACGAACCTTGGATAGCTGGATACTTGCGGACATGGTGGTCGTCGATGTCGTCCTGGAAACCTGCGACGTGCTGGAGTTCACCGCTTGGCCGATCGCCGAGCCCTCCAGCGACCGCCTTCTGGTGCTCTCTGGCCAGATGTCGTCGGCCGAAGTCGGAACGGCGATAGCAGTCATCTTCAGCTACAACCGAATCTCGGTCGACTCTATCCGCGACCTGACGGCGGATCTCTTGAACGAGCACCTGGCCGAGGCCGAGGCCCTGATCGCTCCGGGCGGGCTGTGTTTCCGCGACACCGCCACCAACGTCCAGGTCGTACCCGGTTGCTGTTTCGGCCTGGAGAACTGGCGCGACTGGTGGGACGTGGTCCGTGGACAAGACCTCTGGCTCGGGCACGACCCGACGCCCCAGCTCGAACACCATGATCAGGTCATCTGGCTCCGGCAGAGCGACCAGGACAGTTCCCCGCCCATCAAGATCTCCCGCAATGAACTGCCGAGCCTGCTCATCTCAGCCCAACAGCAGCTCAGCACCTTCCTCGCGCTCGTACAGCAGTGGACCACCAACACCGCGCCCAGCCTGACCGACAGGCTCGTTGCGGCCCTCGATGAACACCTGAGAATCAACCAGTAACCCGCATCTTGCCCCTGGCATGACGGATCGGAGCCGTATCCGTCCCGAAACAGTTGCTGGTGGTGACCTGTTGTGCCTGAGTCCGTTTTTGGATCCTTGCAGCGGCTCGGGGTGGTAGGAGCGGGTGGCGGCCGTGCAGGCGGACACCGCGCTGCCTCCGGTGCGGCGAAACGTCTCCGGCCTGCGCGGCCACTGCCAACCCGAGCGGGTGTCCACGTCGGACAGCAGCCTCAGCAGGAAGGCGCGCGCCTGCCGGCGCGGCTCTGCCCGCCCGGACCGGCCCGCGATCCGGGCGAACGCCGAGTCGCACTCGGCCAACCAGCCCCCGGCGTCGACGCTGTCCCCGGCGGCCGGCAACGATCTTCGTTTGTCCTCACCAGCAACGCATGATCACGTGGCGGCCGTCCGCGTCCCGGCAACCACGTCGACGAGCCCACGCATCATCGGTCGTCTACATTGAACCCTCTTCAACCTGGACCGCGCGGCGCTTACGCACCGCGTCCGGCCTTGCGGTCCGTCGGACCGCAAGGGGAGGTTGAAAGAGGTTCATTACGATCCCGGCCTCAGTACTAGACTGCCGATCTGGCACGCAGCGGCGATGCCAGGACGGGGGCGGCGATGAGCGCCGAAGATCGGATCGAACGGGCCAAGACGCTCTATGAACAGGCGGTGTTCAGCGGCGACGCCAGCGTGCTGACCGACGCCGAACGGGCCCTGGACGCGGTGGAGGCCGATGCCGCGCTGGCCCGTGGGCGAATCCTGCATGCGCGGTTTCTCAACGAGCGCGCCAGCGCTGGCGCGTCTCCCGTCGAGGACTCGGCCGAACTCCCGTTGTTTCAGCGCGCGATCGAGTCGTACCAGGCGCTGGGCGACGTGCGCGGCGAGGCGGAGGCGTTGTTTTGGATCGGCTGCCTGCACCAGGTCATCCGGCGCGACAACGAGACCGCGGTTCCGAAACTGGAGCGGTCCTGCCAGTTGGCGGCGCAGGTCGGTGACAAGCCAACCCAGTCCGAGGCGTTGCGGCACCTGGGCATCGCGGCACACATGGCCGGTCGGCTGGATGAAGCGCGCGATCGGCTGGAGGAGTCGTCCCGGCTGCGCCGAGAGGTCGGGGCCCTGCCAGGCGTGGCCGCCAACATGGTCGGGCTGGCCTACATCGCGGCCGCCCAGGACCGCCGCGCGGACGCGCTCGCCACACTCGACGAGGCGCACGCCATCGCTCAGCCGCACGGTGCCCATGCCATCGTGCGGCAGATCGAGCAGGCGAGATCGGAGATCTAGGCGCGCGATCACGCCAGGCGCGCAAGCTGCCAATGCCACGACCTGGACGACCACCTCTCCCGCTGGTTCGGTGAGCCCGCCACCTGATCTCGCCAGAGCACGAAATGAAATGCGAACACGCCTGTCTCGGGTCGAGATCATGGCGGGGACTGGTCAGCCGGTGTCCCGGCTTGACGTTCCCCACCGTCGGCTCACCCGCAGGCGAGGCGAACAGGAAGTCCGGCACGTGCCGGCATGCGCTCCCGTGCACCGTCGCGATCAGCCGGCACGGCTGCGCCCAAAGACCATCGACCTTCGGATCGAAGCCAGCCAACGGCAGCCGCGCCACGTCCAGCCGGCTCTCGTCAGGATGACGGGCCGTCGGGCGCGAGGTCGGTGCCGATCGAGTTCAATCTGGACGGTGTTCCTAAACTGCGTGGCGTGGATGTCCCTCATCTGGCCATTGACTTCGGTACGTCCAACACGGTGGCAGTTGTCCGACTGGCCGGGCGTTGCACACCGCTGTTGTTCGACGGGTCACCGTTGCTGCCCTCGGCGGTGTACCTGCCGCCCGATGCGGACCTGCTGGTGGGCCGCGACGCCGAACGCTCGGCCGGTGTGGCGCCCGAACGTCTGGAGCCCAACCCGAAACGCCGGATCGATGATCGAACAGTGTGGCTCGGTGATCGGGAGCTGTCGGTCGTCGACGTTATCGCCGCGGTGCTGCGGCGGGTGGTGGACGAGGCCAGCCGAGTGGTTGGCCGTCCGGTTGCCGAAGCGGTTCTCACGCATCCGGCCGGTTGGGGCGGCCCGCGCCGGGTGGTGCTCACCGACGCGGCACGGCAGGCGGGGCTGGACCAGGTGCGGTTGGTGGCGGAGCCGGTCGCGGCTGCCTCGTACTTCGTGACCGAGCTTGGCAAGCGGGTGCCCGTCGGCCGCTGCGTCGTCGTCTACGACCTGGGCGCGGGCACCTTCGACGTGGCGGCGGTGCGGCGGACCGACGCCGGGTTTGAGGTGCTGGCCGCCCAGGGCCTGTCCGACGTGGGCGGGTTGGACCTGGACGCGGCCATCGTCGGCCACGTCCGGTCGCTGACTGCCGGCGACACGGATGCCTGGGCCCGGTTGGACTGGCCCGATTCACCCGCCGACCGGCGGGCCCGCCTGCTGCTGTGGCAGGACGTACGTTCCGCCAAGGAGCAACTTTCCCGGCATACCCGCGCCGAGCTGCACGTACCGCTTACCGACACGGCCGTGCATCTGACCCGCGACGAGTTCGAGACACTGGCCGGCCCGCTGCTCAACCGCACGGTCGAGGTCACGACCGCGACGTTGCGCGCCGCCGGAGTTGGCCGCGAGTCGATCGCCGGGATCTTCCTCGTCGGCGGCGCCAGTCGTATCCCGCTTGCCGCCAACCTGCTGCACCGCACGTTGCGTATCGCGCCCACCGTGCTCGACCAGCCCGAACTGGTCGTCGCCACCGGCGCCCACACCACCACCCCGACCGACCCGGCCGATGGCGAGGCGCCGGCCGGAACCGACGAAGCGTGGCCGGCCGCTACCGAGTCTGCGGAGCCCGCTGCCGAACGCGGAACGTCCGCCCACCGCGTGGAGCCCGCCGAACCGACGCCGGCCACGCCCACCCCGGCGCCCCCTGCGGCCGGTCGTCCGGAGCGCAGCCGCGCGATCTACGCGGTCGGGTGGCTGACGTTGCTGGCTGGCTGGTTCTACCACGGCGGATGGTTCGAGCAGCTGGACGGACGCATCCCCCCGCTGAGCACTCCGGTGATTGGCTTACTGCTGTGCATGGCGGCGGGTGTCCTGATGCTGTCCCGCCGATGGCAGTGGGCCGGTGTCGGGCTCATCGTCGGGTACGCCGCGTTCGACGCGCTCACCATGCTCAACAGTCAATTCTGGTTAGACGACGGAAGGCTTGGCGAAGGGCTATGGGGCGGGTCGGCGTACCGGTGGCTGTACCGGGAGATGCCGTTGTCAACAATCATTGGCAAGGTCGCATTCTCGGGCGTCGGGGCTCTCGCCGCCGGCCTCATCGTCAGAAACGCCCGCACCACGCCCCCACGCCGACCCGCCTGGACCCCGCTCACCGCGTCACTCGTCACCGCCAGCATGGCCACAGCGGTGGCGTTCGCGTTCGTTGCCTATGACGGGTGGCCGCAGGCGGTTTTCTTCCCCAGCTACTTCTTTCCAGGTCCAGCGATCGCGCTGGGCGCCGGCATCATCACCGCCATCGCGCTCGTTGTCCGACCCGCCACCCTCGGCATCGGCCTGATCGGCAGTTGGACCACGCTCGCCTCCGCTTTCCTGATCTACTTCGTCGACACTGCGTCGACGGGCGGGCGGTACCGGCCCCTCGAGCATCCCGTGAATCTGGTGATCTTCGCGATCATGACGGTGGCGCTCGTGATCCTGTTGATCACATACACCGTCCGAACCCAACGACCGGCCAGATGGAGGGCTGACCGGAGTACACCACAAACCCATCAGTGAACCTTTTCAACCTGCCCTTGCGGTCGGACGAACCGCAAGGTCGGACGCGGTGCGTGAGCGCCGCGCGGTTCGGTGGAAAGGTTCACTCGTGATCCATGAGTCAGGAACGCGGTCCCACCGAGCATGATCAAAGCACCACCTCCGGCAAGGCCCTACGACAACCCCACCCACAGCAAGGAGACCAGTCGGACCGGCAACTACCATTTCATGACGATCAGCAACGACGAACCGTAGAAGTTCCACCGAACCCAAGCTTGTTGAGCCTGCAACTTGACACTCCCGACGAAGGGTGGACCTGTGGCCGACTACGACATTCGCCTGACGCTCAAGCGGGAGAAGGCCGAGAGCAGTGTGGTGAGCACAGCGATGTCGAACCGGTGGATGATGCACACGATGGGGATCCGGAACGCCGACGTCTTCATCAACGGATGGTCGACCCCCCAAGGTGTCGACGTCCGCTACGTCGAGGACCCCTTGACCGGGATCGCGTTCGTGACCCTCCGCGGCGCACGGTCTCACGAAGTCGCCGAACTGCTCCGGCGAAGGTGCGAGCTGTGGGACTTCACCGAAGCCCTCGGAACCCTGCGGCAGCTCAAACCAGGCAACAAGTCCCGAGACTCCCGGCTCACGGCCGCCTACGCAGCGGCATACACCGCCCCCGACGAACCGGTGCCAGCCATGGTGGAAATGTTCGGCACCCTCGCCGCTGATCGCGACCCTGGCATCCGCCAAGCCGTGATCGTGGCCACGGGCTACAAGCCCTGGCCGGCTCTGGTAAGACTCGTGGAGCATCTTGCAAAGCAAGATCCCATTGACCATGTGCGCCACAACGCGACTGTCCTGCTTGAGGGTCTACGATCTCAGCAGAACTAGCCGTTCAACCGGCTTGACCTGTGGGTACCGGGCGGCAGCATCCGCACACCGCTCAAACGCCACCGCTACCGCCCACGAGTCCACCACAGCCCGGGAAGTCCGGTGCTGTCTACCCGCACGCGTACTGGCGACGACCCGGTCGCATGTCTCTGGGTTACGACGTGGTTGCGGGGAGCTTGCGGCTGCTGTTGGACCCACGCGAGCTGGCCCTCGACGACGGGGACCTGCCTGCGGCTGAGCGCCGCCGCCGCGAGCGTGCCCGCCAGTCCGGCGGCGGGGGCATTGAGTACGCCTGCGATGCTGGCCAGTCGATCGTCGCGGTGACGCTCGGCGGCGAACTGGTGGTGCTCGCCCCGGCTACCGGCGCTACCCGGATCCTTCCGTCCGCGGGCGGTGTGCTCGACTCGCTGCTTCGGTACGCTCCTGAACTGCGGCGGCCGCTGCTGCTGATCCACGGCCTGCTGCACGACGACGTCCACCCGGCACACATGCAGCGGTTCTCCGCGAAGCTACCGGCCACCGGTCGGCCGCACAACGTGCTGCCACTACCCTCCGGCACTCACATGATCAGCGCAAAGGTCGCCGCGCGCCTCCTGGACGCCGAAGTGGACGTCCTCCGTACAGCGTTGGGCGCTGACGCGACCGCGGCGGACGGCTCGTCGAGACCGGGTGGTCTCCCACGTGAACCGGTGTCCGAGGGGAGACGAGCAGGTACAGGCGCTGGTCGGGCCAGCGGCGGCGCAACGCCTTCGGTAAGGCGAGGAACCCCGCGCAGCGGTCGCGGATGCGCCGGTTGCTGATAACATCCGTCGATGCTTTGGACAGCCCGGCGCCGCGGCACCCCATCGACCGCGAATCAGCGCCGGGCGCGGTTCGAGGAAATCGACGCCGAACTGGCCGGACGGCCGAGCCCGGCGCACAACGAGGCCGGCGCCGTGGGCTGGGGCAGCTCCTGGCGGATGCACAGCTACCTGGTGATGGCCGAGGCCACCGGCGACCCCGAGTACGTCCACCGGCTCGCCCGGACCGTCGACCTCGTGCTGGGCGTCCGGGACTCGGTCCGGGGTGTCCCGGACTTCCGTGGGCGTGTCCTGCCGGTCTGGGGATCGTCGGGCAGGTACACCGTGGCCACCGCCACCGTGCCGGATCTGCGGGGCGTTCCCGCGCTGGAGGTGCGGATCTGCCCGCCGCACGCGTTCCGGGCCACCGTCATCGTCACGCCGGACGTCGAGGGCACCTTCACCCTCACCGTACGCCGGGCTGAGCCGGGCCGCCCGGAGACCGTACTGACCGGGCTCGACCTGGACCCCGCCGGTGCGCGACGCGCCGACCGGATCGCCTACCAGCAGTACACCTGGCAGGATGGCACGACGGTGCGGCTGCTGCCCGGACCGGAACCGGCCGGTGCCGCCGACCCGGCCCGCCGACCCCGCCCCGGCAGCTATCGCGTCCAGCCGGCCCGGGTGGGGCTGGCGGCGCAGACCGGGATGATCACCTTCCCGATGGCCGGGCTCGCCCGGCTGGCCCGCGAACGGCCGGACCTCGTGCCGGCCGGGATCGCCGCCCGAGCCGACGATTACCTGGCCGCCGTGCACGAGGCGCTCGCCGTGCACGACGAGCAGTGGCGGCTCTCCGCCGAGGGTGAGGGCTACTACACCTGGCTGCCGGACGAGCCCATGTCGTTCGCCGGGGCCGAGCTGCCCACCAACGAGTTCCTCGCGGTCGGCCGCGCGCTGATCCAGTTCGCGGCCGTGACCGGGGACCGGGGGTACGTCGACCGGGCCGCCGCCCTGGCCCGGACGCTGCGCCGGCAACTGCGGGCCGAGGGCGGCGCCTTCAGTTGGCCGTACTGGCCGTCGTTCGGGCACGTCCACCGGGGCTGGCAGCCGACTGGGGATCCGGAGACCGACGTGTCGCGCTACCGGCCCGGGTACCGGGGGGTGCCCCGGCCGGAGGACGTCACCCACGCGCTCATCGACATCGACTTCGCCCGCCTCTACCACGCGACCCCGGCGCTGCCCCGAGTGTTCACCGACGACGACATGCGGCTGTTGGCCGGCACTTTCGTCCGGAACGTCTACCGGCGGCGCTGGGGTCGCCCGGAGCTCCGCCGGGATGTCAGCGGCATTGGCCCGACCGGCGACGTCCGGCATCAGTCGCACGTCGGGGGCTGGATCTTCCTCCGGCAGTGGGCCGACCCGGTGGCCGACGTGGTGGCCGAGGTGGAGCACCTGCGTACCCCGGTCGCCCCGCAGGACGTCAACGCCTACTGCGCCGCCCTGCTGGCCCGCTGGGGTTGAATCCCGCCGGCCCGCCGTGATTGTCAGATGTGACAGTCTCGGCGGTGCCGGGACGGGCGGGACTTGTCACCGATGACGAAGACAGCTACGTCCATGCCTGGCAACCTTTGCGCGGCGGGCGACCTCCGTCCGCCGGGCATCGGAGAGGAGGTGTCGCCATGCGTGCGAAGCTGGTGCGGGCAGTCGTGGCGGGCGCCGTTGCGGTCGCCGTCGGCGTCGCCGGGGCGGCCCGGGCGGCGGCTGCGGAGACCCCGCGGACGACCGGCGGCGACGTGAGCATCATGGCCTTCGACTGGGTCGGCGCGATCATCGCGGTGGCCGGGGCGGCGCTGAACAGCGGGGGCGGTTCCGGCGACCTGGATGCGGCGGTCCGGCAGATCATCGCCGCGGTCGAGGCGTCCGAGCAGGAGATCCTCAACCACATCGACGGGCTCGCCAGCGCCGAGGTCAAGGCGTGCGCCCGTACCCACACCATCGAGTTCAGCGACATCGACAACATGAGTCCCACCGTGCGGCAGCTGTGGGCGCAGAACGCCACCAGTTGCGCCGCGTTGGCCACTGCGTACCTGGAGGCGGTGCAGAGCCGGCCGGCCGCCGACGCGATCGGTCTCGCGATCGCCGAGATCTACGCGATCGCGATCGGCGCCCGGGCCCGGGCGAATCTGGTCAACGGCATCGATCTGCTGGTGCGCGACCAGATCCGCAGCTACGAGACGCTGGTCGTCAAGCTGGTCCCGTCGTGTTCGCACCGCTGGGAGTTCGACGACAACCCGCGCCACATCTACCCCGTCTATATCACCTGCGAGGCCTACCCCGGCAAGGTCGGCACCGACATGCGGCTGATCGGCTACCTGCCCGGCCGGCCCGAGCCGCGCGTTCCCTACGAGCGGGCGATCGCCAACACCGATGCCCTGACCAGCCGGGGCGTGGCCATCGCGGCCCTGCCACGGTTGCGCACCCTGCCGGTCTGACCGCCTCTGTGACAGATGCGCTCTTCGGAGCGCATCTGTTGCGGCCGATTGCCCGTCGCGTCGTCGGGCTGAGTGGTCAGGCCGGCGCCACCGGACCCTTGACGCACTCGATGACGACGCAGAGCGGTTCGGCGAGGTAGTCGTGCCACTGCTCCGGATCGGGTCCCTGGGCCGCCTCCGGCGAGAGCTCCGGCATGATCCAGCGGATCACCGCGAAGCCGGCCGCCCGCAGCGCGTCGTCGAGGGTTGCCCGGGTCCAGTAGTAGGCGGTCACCTCGGGGCTGCGGAAACCGGGGACGGAGATGCGGAACGGGACGGTGTCCCCGTCTGCCAGCGGCGCGTCCGGGTCGAGGAAGATCTCCGAGCCGTACGGCAGGTAGTAGTCCGGCCGGCGGGAGAAGGCCGGGTTGAGCTGGTACGTGACGAGGCGGCCGCCCGGACGCAGGCTGGCCGCGATGTTGCGGCACATGGCCCGCAGGTGCTCCTCCGTCGTGCCGTAGTGCAGGAGGTAGGAGCCGATGGCACCGTCGAAGCTGCCGAGCACCGGCATGTCGCCGACGTCGTGCTGGACGTACTCGATGCCCAGCGGGTCGGCCTCCTCGGCGGCCCGGGCGACGCGGAGCATCTCCCCGGAGATGTCGACACCGACCACCCGGGTGGCGCCTCGCCGGCGCAGGGCCCGGGCGTAGGGGCCGCTGCCGCAGGCAACGTCCAGCCAAGCCTGGTCCCGTACCTCACCGACCCGCTTGAGCAGAGAGTACGCCTCGATGTGGGTACGAAACGGGAAGAGCGTGAACGCCTGGTCGTACTGGTCCGCGAACGTGTCGTACTCGGCCACTCGTCCTCCCGGTCCGTTTCGACCCCGTGCGGGGCCCCGTGCGGACGACCGTCCGAGAAGGACGGTCGGCTCCGCCAGGAGGAAATCTAGGCGAGTCGATGCCGGAGCGGTAGTGCCCGGACAACCGGACCGGCCCCGCAGCCGGGGACGGGTCGCCGGGGAACCGATGGAAGGTGAAAACCGATGGTACTGCCGACTCGGCCCGTGCGATGATCGACACCTGGGTCGCTAGCTCAACTGGCAGAGCATTCGGCTGAGTAGCGCGTCCGCTTTCCGCCTGTGCGGTTATGGGCGGGCTTCCTTCTCCTGGTTGGTCCGAAGGGTTCGGGGTTCGAGTCCCCGGCGACCCACTGTGCCGCGGCTGCAAGCCGGCAACTGCCGGAGTCGACGTCCGGGTTGGCGTCCGGTCTGCTGTTTTGTCGGGGGTCGCAACCAGCGGAATGGAGGACCGCGTGCTTGAGAAGCTGATTATCCAGAAGACACTGCGCGTGCCGGCGAGCACCGGCGCGGTTGGCGATGGCACGGCGGTGGCCCGGCAACTGGATGCGGCGCTGCTCGACGTCGGGTTCTCGGCGTCGCGCGCTCTGCTGGAACACGTCGGTGCTCTGGCCCCTGGGCCGGCGCTGGATCTCGCCGCCACGGTCGTGTCCGCGGTGCGCGAGCTGGTCGGCGACCATGTCCAGCACAACTCCTATTTCATCGGCTTCCCGGACGACGTGCCGGACACCATCGAGTTCTGGATGGAGCGGCTGCGGGCGGCCGTGCTCACCGGTGGCGGCACGGTGACAGACGCACAGTTGCGGGACGCGGTCGTCTCGGGTGGGGTGAACCTGCTCGACCTGCCGGCCTACGGCGCCTACCAGCACACCTACGCCGAGCTATTGGCCGCGCACGACGCGCTGATCAGCGCGTCCGGTGACCGGGTGACCTTGCTGCGTCTCGGCGACACCGCCGACGTGGAGGCAGCGCGGCTCTATCAGGCCCTGGCCGGTAGCGCGACGCCACACGGCGAGGCGGACCTCGCGATCCTCAGCGAGCTCGCAGCCGCCTGCGTGGACGGCGCGCAGCCAACCGAGATCCCGGTGCGGGAGAACCGTGCCGTACTCAACGGGATCCGGCTCGTCCTCGGGCGGCCGCTGGTTGCCGTGGACGCCACGACCGATGTGCTGCGCCTTGCCTGCCAGGTCTCCGGCGGGGACGCCTCGCTCGTGACGCCCACGCGGTTTCGTGCCTTCCGGCGCCGGGAGCGGCGGATCCTGCTGGCCGCACTGAACGAGGTCGTCGGTGCCAGCCCGGAGAAGCTCGGTGACGTCGCGCGCTACGCGGAGCGGTGGAAGCGGCTCGGGGAGCGGCTGCACCCGCACGAGTACGACGAGTGGCCGCATGCCCGGGAGGTGTTCGCGGTCGCGCGTGGCGAGCGGCGAGTACCCAACCTCGCCGGCCGCGCGGAGGCGGCGATCCGCGCCGGAGCCATCGGCCCGGCCGCGTCGGTGCTGTCGGCTGCGCCGGGACTGCTCCTGCGATCCGCGGACCGGCTGCTGCGGTTGGCGTCGGCGTCGGAGCGAGCCGTTGTGGTCGAAGCGGTCACGGCTGCGCTCGGCTCGGCGTCGGGCCGGGTGCTCTGTTCGTTGCGGGAGCATGTCGGCAACCGGCTGACGCCCGCGTCCGCCCGGATGTACGCGAGCCGCTCGCGGCGCGCGTGGGTCGGGCCGGACGAGCGACCACCGCTGCCGGCCGGGTTGGTGGCCGAGTTGTCGTCGCTGCTCGACGCGGAGATCAGCGCCCGGCTGCCGGAATCGGACCGGCCGCTGGTGGTGGACCCGGAGGTGCTCGACGTCGCACTGCCGCTGTCCGGCAAGGCGGCCGAAGGCGGCTTCGCGGTGCTGCCGAGAGGCTCGCGGGCATCGGTATCCGGTGAGCTGCTGCGCTTCTTCACGTACTGGCGCCAGACCAGTCGTCGCACCGACTACGACCTGTCGGTGCTGCTGCTGGATGACGAGTTCCACACCGCGGGCCAGGTGTCCTGGACGAACTACCGCCACGCCGGCGCGGTGCACTCCGGCGACATCACCGACGCGACGAACGGTGCGACCGAGTTCATCGACGTGCCCCTGACAGTCGACGGGCACTATGTGGTTCCGCAGGTCTACATCTATGCGGGCGAGTCGTTCGATGAGGTCGCCGAGTCGATGTTCGGGTACCAGACCCGCAGCACGGACCAGCGCGGCCTCCCGTTCGACGCACGGACCGTGCGGGCGCGTTCCCACCTGCGTGGCCAGGGCCGGGTCGCGCTGCCGATGGTGTTCGCCAGGGGCGAGCGTGGCTGGCAGGCCGTGTGGCTGCACCTGTACCTGCGGGGTGCGCCGTCGTTCAACCGGGTGGAGGAGAACACGTTCACCACGGCCGACCGGGTACGAGCACTGATGGAGCGGCGGTACCTCACCGTGTCCTACCTCGTCGACCGCTGGCGTGACCGGACCGAGGTGATGACGTGGAACGGCCGGTTGCCGGACGAACCCGTCACGTTCGTCGGCATCGAGGCGCCCGAGGACCTGCCGGACGGATCGGAGGCATATACACTGGACCGGCTCACTGAGCTGATCCCTCTGTGAGCGGCGACAGCCGAGGCCATGCGGGCGCTTCCTGCTATTCCGTTCGATTCGGTACCTCCGCGCAAGCGGAGGATCGGTATTCAGCGCCCGCGCTCTCCTCGGACTGTGGCCGGCAGGCTACAGGAGTGCTTCCGGCCACCCTCCGGACTGACCGAGAGAAATCCTCCAGAGACCCAGCACTCCCGACCCCCGCCGGTGCCGGCGAGTAGCAGATACTCGACCATCGACACGCCGACTTCGGATGAAGCCGGCGTGTCGATGGGGTCTCCCTCGTCGCCGCCGACGCTGTACCCGACAATGACGACCGCCTCGCCGAGCTGTTCGAGGAGGACCGCGTCATCGTCGTACCCGACGCCGACCGGCCGGCACGTCGCCATTGGTTTCGGGGCGGCGCGCACCGGCACAGTGCCTCCGCCACCGTCAACCGTGCCTGGTGGGGCGGACCACCATCCGACCGTCTGCTCGGTCGGTCGGGTCGGTCAGGGGCGTAGCAGCGTCTTGACCGCGCGGCGTTCGTCCATCGCCCGGTAGCCGTCGGCGGCCTGTTCCAGCGGCAGGGTGAGGTCAAAGACCTTTCCGGGGTCGATGGTCCCGTTGTAGATCAGCTCGATCAGCTCGGGCAGGAAGCGGCGCACCGGGGCGGGTCCGCCGTGCAGGTGCACGCCGGAGAAGAACAGCGCGTCGCCGGGCAGTTCGACACCGTGCGCGACGCCGACGTAGCCGAGGTGCCCGCTGGCACGGGTGGATCGGATCGCCTGCATCATGGATTCCTGGGTGCCGACGGCCTCGATGACCGAGTGCGCGCCGAGCCCATTGGTGAGCTCCTTGATCCGGGCCACGCCCTCGTCGCCGCGTTCGGTGACGATGTCGGTCGCACCGAACTCCAGCGCTAGCTTCTGCCGGGGCACGTGCCGGCTCATCGCGATGATCCGCTGCGCGCCCAACTGCTTGGCGGCGAGCACGCCGAGCAGGCCGACGGCGCCGTCGCCGACGACGGCGACGGTCTTTCCGGGGCCGACCTGGGCGGCGACGGCGCCGAACCAGCCGGTGCCCAGCACATCGGAGGCGGCGAGCAGGCTGGGGATCAGGTCCTCGGTAGGCATATCTGGAGTGGCGACCAGGGTGCCGTCGGCCAGCGTGATCCGCGCGTACTCGGCTTGCGCGCCGGTGGGGCTGGCGAGCTGCCGGTGGATGCAGTGAGTGTGGTAGCCGGCCCGGCAGATCTCGCAGGTGTTGTCCGAGGCGAAGAACGAGCCGACCACGAACTGCCCGGGCCGTACGGTGCGGACCGCGCTGCCGACCTCCTCGACGATGCCGACGTACTCGTGGCCCATCGGCCGTGGCTCGGTTATCTGCTGAATGCCCCGGTACGGCCACAGGTCAGTGCCGCACACGCAGGTTGCCGCCAGCCGGATGACGGCGTCGGTGGGCTGCTCGATGGTCGGGTCCGGACGGTCCTCGACGCGCACGTCGCCGGGGGCGTAGAGCACTGCTCCTCGCATGAGAGCTGATTCCTTCCGATAGTGGTGTGAACGCACCGGGATCCGGGGCGTCCGGGTGGTGGACGGGTTCAGGTGCCGTGAAGACCTGCTCGGCGAGGGTCATCGCGCTTATCGCCTTCGGCCATCCGGCGTAGCAGGCCAGGTGGGTGACCAGCGGTTACGACCGCGGGTCATGCTTGACGCATTCCAGGAAACCCGCTGACGGCACCCGGCGGGAGGGCTTGTCGAGACAGGTAATGGCAGAACCCCTCTCGACGAGGCGAGGGGTCGTAGCGTGGTTGCCATGGACACCCGGGACGAGGTTCGCGAGTTCCTGGCCTCCCGGCGTGCCAGGATCACCCCAGAGCAGGCCGGCCTGCCCTCCTTCGGGGGCACCCGCCGCGTCGCCGGGCTACGCCGCGCCGAGGTCGCGTTGCTGGCTGGAGTGAGCCCCGACTATTACACCCGGCTGGAACGCGGCAACCTGTCCGGCGTCTCCGACAGTGTCCTGGACGCCATCGCCCGCGCCCTGCAGCTCGACGACGCCGAACGCTCCCACCTGCGCGACCTCGCCCGCGCGGCCAACACCACCCTCCGGACCCGGCGACGCCCGGCCAAACAGCAGATCCGGCCCGGCGTGCAGAACCTGCTCGACGCCATGACCCAGGCCGCCACCTTCGTCCGCAACGCCTGCCTGGACATCCTCGCCGCCAACCAGCTCGGCCAGGCCCTGTTCGCACCGGCCTTCGACACCCCGGACCGGCCGGTCAACCTGGCCAGGTTCTGCTTCCTCGACCCCCGCGCCGAAGAGCTCTACGCCGACTGGGAGGACGCCGCGAACACCACGGTCGCAGTGCTGCGCACCGAAGCCGGCCGCGACCCCTTCGACAAAGCCTTCACCGACCTGGTCGGCGAACTCGCCACCCGCAGCGACGAGTTCCGCACCCGCTGGGCCGCGCACAACGTCCGCCTGCACCACACCGGCGCCAAACAGTTCCACCACCCTGCCGTCGGCCGGCTCGACCTCACCTTCGAAGCCATGCCGCTACCCGCTGACCCCGGCCTCACCATGGTCGCCTACAGCGCCCCGCCCGGCACCCCGGCGCACGAAGCCCTCCGCCTGCTGGCCAGCTGGGCAGCGACCACCGCCGATACCCGCACCGCCTCCGGTAAACCCTGATAACCGCCCCGCCCGAGACCCACTCTCCGGTGCCGACCCGCCCACGACGGCAGGACGCATGCTCCTCGGCTTCTTGTCCAGTGGTGGTACGACCGCATCCCGGCCAGGCTAGGTCGACGGGCACGGCAGGCCGGTCGTGCAGCGTGACGGCTCCAACCGGGGCGGTGCGCGCCGAATACTGCGGCCTTCCAACCCGAACACCTCACCGGTGGGTCCGACTGACGACGCAGCGATCGTCGGCGGGGGCACCGGCGACCCGATCAGGGTGTTGCTGGGGCGGCTCGATCGGCGTGGCCGGCTGTGCGGTACACGGGCCGCACGGGTCCGCTCGACCAGCGGTAGCGGCGGGAGCTGGCCGAGCTGCTGCTGCGCCGGTGCTGCCTGGCGGGGCGCGGTGGGCCGGCCCGGCCGGGTCGACCGGTGGCGTCAGGGCTTGCGGCCGACCACGCCGTAGGCGGTGACGTCGCGTGCGGCGGGCCGGGGTTGCGGCTCCGACTCGGCCCGCCACTCGGCGAGCGGCACGATCCCTGGCGACACCAGCTCCAGGTCGGTGTAGAACCGGCCGATCTCCTCGGCGTTGCGGGCCCGGCCCTGCCCGTTCGCCGGGTTTTCTCGCCAGGCTGCCTCGATCTTGGCGGCGAGCTCCGGCGGCAGGAAGTCGTTGGTGAAGTGCGTCATCACCAGCGCGCTACCGGAGGGCAGCGGCGCGAGCAGCTCTTCGACCAGGCCGTACGGGTCGTCCTCGTCGACGATGAAGTGCATGATCGCCACCAGCAGCACCGCCACCGGCCGTTCCAGGTCGAGCGTGGCGCGCAGGTCCGGGTGGTTGAGGATCTCCCGGGGCCGCCGCAGGTCGGCGTCCAGATAGGCGGTACGCCCCTGCGCGGTGCTGGTCAGCAGCGCCCGCGCGTGTGCCAGCACGATCGGGTCGTTGTCCACGTAGACGATCCGCGACTCGGGGGCGATCGACTGCGCCACCTCGTGAGTGTTGTCCACCGAGGGGATGCCGGTACCGATGTCGAGGAACTGCCGCATCCCGGCCTCCCGGGCCAGGTAGCCCACCGCCCGACGGAGGAACCGGCGGTTCTCCTGCACGGCCGTTCGGGCGCTCGGGTAGACCTTCAGCATCGCCTCGGCCGACTCGCGGTCGGCGGCGAAGTTGTCCTTGCCGCCGAGCAGGTAGTCGTAGCGGCGGGCCGGGTGCGGCACTGTGGTGTCGATCCGGGTGGCGACACCCTCGACCGACGGTGACTGGGAACTAGGGTCGGGCACCGGCACCTCCAGACCTACGTCGAAGCCGCGCCCATCGTATGCGCTTCTGCCGGCGGCGGGTGCCGGGGGCAGATCCTCGCCGCGGCGGGCGTCGATTACCGTCACGCGCCAGCGCCTGGCCCCGAAACCAGCCCACACAGGTACTGCCGCGCCCGTCTACGCGGACAGTCGACAGTGTCGCTACGCTTGGTCTTGGGTCGGTTACTGTGACCGGTGTTCGGGCGCCGGTTGGTCGACGCACTCTGCCCAGACCTGTCGGTTGACACCGCCTCCGCGCTCGCGGACCACGCCGCGTGCTACCCACCGGCTGCCGGCACGGTGCTGGAGCCGCTGTACCCGACCGGCTGACCGAGGACTTCCTCGCCCTCACGATCCCCGGTCACGGCGCGGACTACCCCGCCCAGTCCTGGGCGACCCGGATGGTGAGCCGGCTGGCAGACCTGGGCGCGGATGCCGACGAGGTTCGCGCCGCCACCCGCGCGGTCACCTTCCTGGTCGCGGCCGCCGAGCGGTGGACACACCTGCCCGGCGCGTGCCTCAACGCCGTACTCGAGCGCCGGCCGGATCTCGCCGTGCGCGCCGGCCCCAGCACGGTTCGCGCGGTCGCCGAGCTCGGTGAGGTGACCATCGATGTGTTGGAGGCGGTCGACCACGTTCTGCCAGACCGGAGGCAGCTTGGATACGAGTCGGCGGCCGCCGCCATCACGGACCGGATCGTCACCCACCGGCTGCCGGAGACGGATGACCCTGCCCGGCGCGCCGCCTTGGTGGCCAGGCGCGGCGAACGAAGCTGGTACGCGGGCCGAGACGTTGCCGCGGCGGGGGACTTCGCCGCCCTGGCCGACCTCGTCGAGCCGTGGGCCCAGGTAGACCCACTCAGCCACTCGTGGAACCTCGCCGCCGCGCGCAGTAACCTCGCCGCCAGCCGCCGCTCGGCAGGTCGGCTGGCCGAGGCGCTGGCTGCCGCCCGGTCCGCGACGGAGACCCGACGCCGGATGGCGGAGCGGAAGCCGTCCGTCTTCCTGCCCTCGTACGCCCTATTCAGCTACCAGCTGGCCCTGCTGCTGATCGAGGACGGCCACGCCGCGTCGGCGTGGCAGACGTTGACCGAACTGGACCGGTTCTGCGCCGGTGTCGTTGCGGCCTTTGGTGGGCGACAGTCGGCGAAGTTGGCCCAACTGCTCGCATCCGGGGCCACCCGGGACGTCGCGGCGCGCGGCGCCGGTGCGGCGGCTGACAGCTTCGCCGCGCTCTGCCGGAGCACCGCCCAGGACATCGTCGACTACCAGCAGAACATCGCGGCGCTGTTCCCCCGCCCGGGGGAGAGCGTCGAACAGGCGGGGCGCCGGGCGGCGCGCGGCGTTCCGGCGCGTACGGCGCCGAGGCGGTCGACGGCTACCAGGCGGCCGCGGACCTGGACCCGACGACGTACGAGCCGCAGCTGGCGACCCTGCTCGTCGATGTCACCGAGCGGTTCCTCACCGCCGGCCGGCGCGAGGACGCGTTCAGCTATTCGGAACGGGCCGTGGCGGTTCTGCGGCGCTGTGCCGACCGGGAGCCGGACGCCCTGCCCGTGCTGGCCGGTGCGGAGGGCCAGCACGGGTTGCTCGCCTCGGTGCTCGGTCAGCATGACCTGGCGCTGACGCACACCGCCCGCAGCGTTGAACTCTACCGGGAGCTGCTGCCACGCGGCGGTACGGAGTACGACTCGGGGCTCGGCCTGGCGCTGTGCCGGTACGGCCTCGTGCGTATCGCCGCCGATCGGGACTGGCTGGTGGCCGCGGAGGCCATCATGGAAGCCCTCGGACGGTACGGAGAGATCGAACGCCGGGGAGAAGCGCCGGATGAGGAGTTCACCACCCTCGTCGGCAGCTTGATGCGGTCCGAGGCCGTCGCCCCGGGCGGCAACGAGGAGTGACGATCGGTTGGGGCGGCGGGTGACGCTCGTCCCAGGCCGGGTAGTCGAGGTCGGTGTCCACGCGGCCGGCGGTCGCCTCGCGGCTGACGGGGCCGGGGAAAGTCCGTGTCCGCGATCTGCGCGGGGATGGCCCGGTACCAGCCTCAGCCCAGCCCGCTCCTAGGATCAGCGGGTGAAGCTGAGAAAGGCTGGCAAGAGTGCGCGAGGAGTTGGCGGGGTGGCTACGGCAGCTGCGTGACCTGACCGGACGGAGCCTGCGCGAGCTCGCCCGCGACGTCCACGTCAGCAGCTCCTCGCTGTCGCGGTACTTCGCCGGCCAGGCCGTTCCACCCTGGCCGACGGTGGTGGCGCTCTGCAAGGCAGCCGGTCGTGACCCCAGGCCGCTGCGTGAGGTGTGGGAGCGGGCCAAGGATGGGCCTCAGACGAGCATGGCCGCCACTCCGCCGGTGCGCAATGACCTGCCACACGACATCACCGCCTTCACCGGGCGCCGGGCGGAGTTGGACGCCCTCCTCGGCGCCGCGCGGACCACGTCGGTGGTGGCGATCGACGGCATGGGCGGGGTGGGCAAGTCCGCGTTGGCCGTACACGCCGCGCATCTGCTGACCGCCGACTTCCCCGGTGGCCAGCTCTACCTGGACCTGCACGGGTTCACTCCGGGCCGGGAGCGGGTCGAGCCCTCGGAGGCGCTGCGTGTGCTGTTGGCCGCGCTCGGGTTGCCACCCGGCAGGATTCCCGACGCGGTCGCCGAGCGGGCCGCACTGTGGCGGTCGGAGCTGGCGACGCGGCGCGCGATCGTGCTGCTGGACAACGCCGCCGATGCCGATCACGTGCGCGAGCTGCTGCCCGGCGCCGGTCAGAGCTTCGTCGTGATCACCAGCCGCCGGCGGATGGTGGAGCTGGACGGTGTCCAGCCGATCTCGCTGGACGTCCTGCCGACCCAGGAGGCGGCGGAGCTGTTCGTCGAATCCGCGGGTGGGGCTCGGCCCGGTGACGTCGGCGAGGTGCTGCGCCGATGCGGAAACCTGCCGCTGGCCATCCGGGTGGCCGCCGCGCGGCTGCGGCATCGGCCCGCGTGGACGCTCGACACCCTGGTGGAGCGGCTGCGCGAGGGCGAGCTGGCGGTGTCGGACGTGTTCGAGATGTCGCTGCGGCAGCTCGATCCGGCCCAGCGGCGGATGTTCGGGCTGCTGGGGCTGGTGCCGGGCGAGGACATCGACGCGTACGGCGCGGCCGCCCTGGCCGGGATCCCACTGGCCAACGCCCGTTCCCTGCTGGAGGACCTGGTCGACGTCCATCTGGTCCAGGAGCCGGCGGCGGGTCGCTTCCGGATGCACGACCTGCTGCGGCAGGCCGCCCGCGCCGACGACGCCGCGGTCGACCCCGTACCGGCGATCGCCCGGCTGGGCGACTACTACCTGAGCGGCATGCTGGCCGTGAAAGAGCTGGTCGAGATCGTCATCCCGCTACCGGTCACCGTGTCCCAGCCGCCTCCGGCGCTTCCCGATCTCTCCGGCTACGACACGGCCGTGAACTGGATGGACACCGAGTGGGCCAACCTCACCGCGACGTTCTCGCTCGCCGTGGAACTCCGCATCGACGCGCCGGCGGTCGGGCTCGGACAGCTTGCCCTGATCGCCCACGCGCGACGCGGCGGCATGGCGCAGCTGCGCCGCGGGCTTGAGGTCAGCATGCCCGCCGCCGAAAGGCTCGGCGAGCGCCGCGTGCTCGCCTCGCACCGGTACCTGCTGGGCGCCGCGCTGATGCGCGTCGGCCGGCTCGAGGAGGCGGTGCCGGAGCTTGAGGCGGCCCGCGTTCTGATGGCCGCGGAGGGCGACGTCGTCAGCGAGGCCATCACCCTGCTGCAGCTGGCGGAGATCCGGATGTACGCCGCCGACGCCGAAGGCGCCGTCGGACTCCTGCGCCAGGCGACCGTACTGGTGCCACCCGGCGAGGCGGCCGTCCGCGTGCGGGTGTGCACCGGTCTCGGCCAGGCTCTGGTGCAGCTGGGCAAGTACGGCGAGGCCCGTGAGGCCGTCTCGGAGGTGATCGAGATCGCGCGCGGGCTGGACCGGCAAGCGGAGCGCATGTGCCTGGAAGTGCTCGGCCGGGCGGCACTCGGCCTGGGTGACGCCCGGACCGCCCTCGATTTCGCGGAGCAGTCCGTCGCGCTCAACCGGGCGACGCGCCATCCGATCTTCGAGGCGGCCAGCCTCACGGACACCGCCATCGCCCTGCGCCACCTCGGTCGCGCCGAGGAGGCAGTGGCCAAGCACGCCGAGGCCGTGCGGATTCTCGAGCGGGCCGGCGAGCCGCACCGGGTGGTGCGCAGTCTCGTCCCGTATGCCGAGGCATGCCTGGCCACGGGCGATCGGGACGCTGCGGCGCGGCACTTCCAGGCGGTGCTGGAGATCGCCACCGCGCACGACATCGACTACGTGCTGCCCGCGGCGCGTGCGGGCCTGGCCCGGCTGTCCTGAGCCTGTCCCAGGGGTGGCCCGGGGTGTCCCGTCCCGTCCCGGGACACCCGGGCAACAGCCGTCCGCTGGAGCGAAAGAGCAGGTCAGCCGGCTATCAGTGGGATGTCCCGCGTCCCGCAAGGCGCGGCATGGGTTGTCCCGGGCAGGCCGCCGCGTCGACGCTCTTCGCCATGCACACGACGCCTTCCCTACTCGCCGAACTGGACGCGCTGCCCACCCGGTGGGAAGTGCAGGGGACGCTCGCCGCGCCCGTCGCCGCGGTCGCCGCGGTCCTGCTCACCGTCGCGGAGGGGCGGGTTGGCGATGACAACCTGCTGGTGCTGGCCAGGGCTTCGGCGGCTCGACAGGGGGCGATGACCGTCGTGGCCGGGGCCGGCGCCGGCGTCTACCGCGCCGAACTCGCCGGGCTGGTGGAGCCGGTGGAGATCCAGGTGGACCAGGCCCGGTCCAGGGTGGCGGTGCAGAGCTGGTACGCCGGGGTGCACGCCGCCACCGCCTGCCCCGCAGGTACCCGGGTGACCCATCGTGTCCACCGGGTCCACCCCGACCATCCGGGGTTCGCGGCCGGGATCGCTGAGATCGGCCTGCGTGCCCGCATGTCACGCGATCTGCGGCAGGTGCTGGGTGTGATTGCCGATCGGCTCGGCTGCTGACAATCCGCTCTCCCAGCAAGGTCGGGGTCCACCGAGCGGGAGATTCCCTCGGGCGATCTGACCTGGGCAATCCAGTTACCCGGGTGCGAACAGGACGGCATTCCACCCGGCTGTCCGTCAACCAAAGGAGCACACAACCATGTCCATCACCCGCACGGACCAGCGCAGCGGCTTCGCGGAAACAGGGCTGCGCAGAATGCGCGACGTGCTGGCACGGCACGTCGATTCCGGGAGGATTCCCGGGCTTGTCGCCCTGGTCAGCCGGGGCGGTGAGACGCACGTCAAAGCGATCGGGACGATGCGCCATGACGGTGGCGCGCCGATGGGCCGAGACACGATCTTCCGGATGGCCTCGACGTCGAAGCCGGTCGCGATGGCGGCGGCGATGGTGCTGCTCGACGAGTGCAGGCTGCGGTTGGACGAGCCGGTGGAGCAGTGGCTGCCGGAACTGGCCGACCGGCGGGTGCTGACGCGGATCGACGGCCCGCTGGACGACACCGTGCCGGCGCGGCGGCCGATCACCGTACGGGACCTGCTGACCTCAACGTTCGGGCTCGGCATGGACCTGACGTCGCTGGGCACTCCCATCATGGGCGCCATCTTCGAGCAGGGGCTCACGCCCGATCTGCCGGAACCGATGCCCGAGCCGGACGAGTGGATGCGGCGCCTTGGCACGCTTCCGCTGATGCACCAGCCGGGAGAGCGCTGGCAGTACCACATCAGCCACGATCTCCTTGGCGTGCTCGTCGCCAGGGTCACGGGCCAGTCGTTCGAGACGTTCCTGCGCGAGCGCATCTTCGACCCCCTGGGCATGAAGGACACCGGTTTCCACGTGCCCGCCGACAAGCTCGACCGGCTGCCGACCCTCTACGCCCCCAACCCTCAGACCGGCGAGTTCACCGTGTGGGACGACCCCGAAGGGGGACGCTGGAGTCAGCCTCCGGCGTTCCAGGGTGGCGGCGGCGGGCTGGTCTCCACCGCCGACGACTACCACGCCTACTTCCGGATGCTGCTCAATGGCGGGACGCACGGGGGCGAACGGATCCTGTCCCGGTCCGCCGTCGAGTTGATGACCACCAACCGCCTCACGTCCGAGCAACAGGCCGCCCGAGACGCCATGGCCCGCAACAACGTCCATGTGTCGTTCGGTCAAGGGCAGCACGGCGGCTGGGGCTTCGGGATGGCGGTGCGCACCTACCGTGCCGACTACGCGTCCATCGGCCAGTTCGGCTGGGACGGCGGAAGTGGCACCTCGACCTACGCCGACCCGGACAACCAGCTCACCGGAATCCTGCTCACCCAGGTCGGGCTGTCGGTCCCGAACTCGGCGCACCTCATCCACGACTTCTGGACCACGGTCTACCAGGCAATCGACGGCTGAGGGCCACGCCGAACCCGCCGAGCTCGGCGTGGCCCGTCTGCCGCCGGCCACTGGCACCGGACGTATCGGCGACCAGGGCAGGCAGCGGACCGCGCCGAGCCGCAGGACGTCTGCGACTACCAGGCCTACGGCATCGAGTGGCCGGGCCGGGGACCAGAGGGCCCCGCCACCGCGAACCGGAACCGTGCCTCAGGGACGAGGCAGCCCTCGACGGCGTACCTGTAGTCAGCCGACGTTTGACATGAAGCGCGGTTGAGGTTTTAGGGTCTCGGCGTAGGTCAAGGCCCGGCGTCCTCGCTGCGCTTCGGGTCAGGCCGACGCAACCCGTAGCGGCCGGCGACCCGACGCCCGTCGGCGCTGCCGTGCTCAAGGTCTTGGGTCGACGGGCGGCTGATCGATCACAACAGGACGTTCGTCACCTCAGCACCCTTGCCGGAAGGAATCTGATGCCACTGCCCCGCCTTCTCCGTCCCCGCCTCGTCGCGCGCGCTCACTGCGACCTCCCCTGCGGCGTCTACGACCCGGCCCAGGCCCGCATCGAGGCTGAGTCGATCAAGGCCATCTGCGAGAAGTATCAGGCCAGCGACGATCCGGAGTTCCGGACCCGCTCGCTGATCATCAAGGAACAGCGGTCCGAGCTGGTCAAGCACCACCTCTGGGTGCTCTGGACCGACTACTTCAAGGCGCCGCACTTCGAGAAGTACCCGGAGCTGCACACGCTCTTCAACGAGGCCACCAAGCTGGCCGGCGCCGGCGGTGCGAAGGGCTCCGCGGACCCGGCCGTAGCGGAGCAACTCCTCACGAAGATCGGGGAGATCTCGAAGATCTTTTGGGAGACCAAGCAGAGCTGATCCAGGGAACCGGGTGCGACCCTGCACCCGGTTCCGCACATGTGCAACGGCCGCCACTGGCGCGGTACCTGCGGAGCAGGCTGCCGGCCGGGCCGTAACGCACCGAGGCCGGCAGCCGTGCGGGCCAAGGGCGTCCTGCGTTACATGCTGGAGTTGTAGTAGGCGCCCCGGTACGCCCGATCGACCGGGGATGTTTGCAGAATCCAGCCAGTCCAACCCTCGACGCGGGTGTAGATCCGGACGCAGAAGGACCCCGCAACCCTTCTCGGGAAGTCCCCGTGTTCGACGCCTGGCTCGTCGCCCGTGCACTGCGCGGCGTTGTACTGCAGCCGGTGGCTCGCATCCACGTTGACGCCCGAACTTTCCAGGGTGATGTCGTCCTCGAACGACGACATCACCGTCCAGTCTGTGCCCATGGCCGACACGGGCAATCTCGGGCGTCCGCCGGTCCCGGTACCAAGAACCTCGAGTTCATCAAAGAAGACGCTGCCCGGTATCATCTGCCGGCACTGCAGCCAGAAGGCGCAGAAATTGGCATCCTGGGCCCCCTCGTGTGGGGTGGCGAGAGTGATCACGTCCTCGACGTAGAGGTAGGGCGGCCAGCCCGGAGTGTTGCGCTGCACGTTCAGCAGCGCCGAGCGGATCACCAGGCCACCCATGGAGTGCGCCACCACGTCGACCTTGAGGCCGTTGCTGGAGTACTCGTTGTAGATGACGTCAGCGAGCCTGTGTGCGACGGTGTGGATCGACGTGTCGCGGTTGCCGTCGTGCTGGAAGGTGCAGTTCGTGCTGCCACCGTAGTAGCCGAATGTCGACAGCGGCCCGGTCCAGCCCTCGTTCCGGAGGTGCGTGCGCGCATTCAACCAGGTACTGCTGCAGTCGTGGCCGCCGGAGGCTGCGAAACCGTGAACGAAAATTATCGGATTGTCCTTGGTGTCGCCACGGCCGGGGGCTGCCTGGGCGGGAGCTGGCACGACCACCGTCAGGCCGGCGATAACCGCCAGCGAGGCCAGCAGGGTCAGGACTCGTCGCATCTACTGCGTCCTCTCGGACAAACCGCTGATATCCAGCTCCGTTTGCTGAAGTACGCTGATCGTCGCGTTTCGCGGGTTCGCTGTGACCCAACGAATCCACGAACTTTGTCACCCTGGACCGTCGGCCGCTCAAGGAGGGCCATGAGCGGCCGGAACGGGCAGTGGCGGGTCGCGGAGTTGCCGGCCTCGTCGAGACGACGACCAGGGCCGGCGTCGAGCGGCCGCGGCCCGTCGCTTCCTGTGCCGGGCGCAACGACCGGATAGCCCAGGTGGTCATCATCGCCACGCTGTCGCGCTATGCCGACGGCGCCTGGGGTCAGCCCGACATTCTCCGGAGTCGATGGTTCTGGGCGTTCGTCATCGGGGCCGTTGCCCTGCTGGGCGCCGGCATCCCTGTCCTCCGCCGTCAAGCCCGCGGCTAGCAGCTCCAGCATCGGCGAGGACGCCGACGACCGGATCGCCCAGCGCTGCGCGGCGGAGTACCCGCGGGCGAACAACCCGACGCCGATGACCGTCGACGCGCTGCGGCGGCTCGTCCCGTCGATGCGTACCGGCGATCTCGGCGCGGCGTTCGCGGCGGCGTTGACCGGGCCGGTGACAGTGGGGGCGCGAATGAAGCTCGACCAGGCCGACGGCGTGGATGTCGGTCACCGACCCACTCCCGTGCGAAGGCGTAGCCCGACGACATCGTCCGGACGAAACGAGATGCCGCCGGCATGGCGATCAGCGCGGCGTCGCGGCACACGCGGTCATCGATCCGGTTGCCGGCCGGTCGCCCGCGGCCGGCGACGACACCGGAGCCGACGACGGCGCTACCTGCGGACGAACCGGGCGCGCAACCCGGCCGGGACCAACAGCGCCTCCGGCCGCATGACAACCGTGTCCGGGTCGACCACCGTGACGTCGTAGTCGCGTACCAGCGCGGCGACGGCGAGCACCAGTTGCAGCAAACCGAGTTGGTTGCCCAGGCAGATCCGCGGTCCGGCCCCGAACGGCAGATACGCGAACCGGGCGTGCGGCTGCCGCGTTCCGAGCCAGCGGTCGGGCAGGAACTCTTCCGGCCTGTCCCACCACCTCGGGTCGCGGTGCATCAGATAGACAGGCATCATGACCTGTTGGCCGGGCCGGAAGCTCCACCGGCCGAGCGTCGTATGGGTACGCACCTCGCGGCCCATGAGCCAGGTCGGGATGTACGCCCGCAGCAGTTCCTTCACCACCGCCTCGGTGTAGGGCAGGTCATCGACGGTGACCGCCCGGTGCGCCCGCTGTGCCAGCACCTCCGCCTCAACCCGGATCCGGGCGGCGATCCCGGGTTCCCGCGCGAGGACCAGCACCGCCCAGGCGAGTGTCGTGCCCGGTACGCCGTGCGAGGCCCGCAGCATCACCGACAGCGTCCGGTAGACGGCCTCGTCGTCGAGCGGCTCGGCGTCGCCGCCGAGCATGGTGTCGAGCAGATCGCCGACCGTGTCCCAGCGTTCGGCACGCCGCTGCCGGATGCGTTTGTAGAGCAGGTCGGCGAGCCTCCGATTGGCTGCCTTCGCCGAGCGGACCGCAGGTACCGGCAGCCAGCTCGGCAGGGACAGCGAGCTCGACATCAGGGCGGTCGAGCGCTCCGCCGCCTCGGCGACCGCCTCGGCAACCTCCTCGACGTCGGCGGTCTCGTCGGCGGCGGCCCTCTCGGCGCTGCCACCGAGGCAGTAGTCCGTAGTCGCGTGGATGACGAAGGACTTCATCACCGCCGCCACGTCGACCTCACGGCCGAGCATGGGACCCAGGCGGGCGTGGAAGATGTCCACCAGGCGGTGGCTGTGAGCGTCCACCGCCGCCCGGTTGACCCCTGGCCAGCTCTTCCTACGTCCGGCCATCGCCGTCGGGGTCTGCCGCGCGGTCGCCTCGGGCGGGGCATCGTCGAACAGGGCGACCTCGATACCGAAGTCGGTGTTCGTGCGTACCAGGATCTCGTGGACGAGGACGGGGTCGGCCACCACACTCGTCCGAGGGCTGAACGCGAACACGTCGCCGTAGTCGTACTGGCACCGCTGGAGGAACGCGATCCGGTCCTGCTCGTAGTCGTACCGGTTGCCGACCAGGCGCCGCCCGCGCGGCCCCGCTGGGTACTCGACTGTGGACATGTTCGTGATCCCTCGCACCTGGACTGGTATGAGTCGTCTGGACCCGCGGCGGTCCGGCCGCGGCGGTGCGGCGTGCGCCGCGCGGGTACCCGCGACGGTGGCCGCCGGACCGGCCGGCCACCGTCATCCTCGGGTCAGGGGACCCACGGGTAGCGTCCGCCCATCCGGCCACGGTCGAGCCGCACCAGGCGGGCAAGACCCATCAGAGCGAGCTTCGCCATTGCATTCACCTCCCGGACTACGTCGTCGTGTCACCGCCACGTTCACGTTGTCATCCGAGGCACGTCGGTAGCCCTGATCGGCCGTTCGGATCTGTGCGGATCTGTTCCGAACGGGGCCGGAGGCGGCCGGGCCCGGGGTGGTGTCTGGAGTGCTCAGGTCCCTCCCGGGCCCGTCCGCCGGACGCGGCGTACGGTCGCCGGCGAGGTCCTGCCTGGGCAGGATCCTTCCGCCGCCCGGCTCACCACCCGCGAGCACGCCAGCGACCAGCACACCACCACGCGGCAACCGGCAGGCGACACCCAGCGAGCCACGCTCGGTTGGACAACCTTGCAGCCGACTACGGCTTGCGGCCGACAGCGCAGTACTGGTCGATGACGTCGGGCGGGGTGGACGGGTCGGGCTTCCACTCGTTGACCGACACCACGCCGGGTTCGACCAGATCCAAGCCGTCGAACAGCCCGGCGATCCGGTCGGGGCTGCGCAGGTGGTACTTCGGGTTTGCCGAGGCGTTCCAGATCCGCACGGCTTCGATGACCGCCTCGCTGGTGTCGCTGCCGTCGTACATCGCAAGGTAGCTACCGGACGGCAGGGCGTCCATGATTCGCTTGATGATCGACTTTGCTTCGTCGTCGCCCTCGATGTGACCGAGGATGCCCATCAGGAACAGCGCCACCGGCTTGGTCAGGTCGAGCGTCTTGGCCGCCTCGCGCACGATGGTGTCGGTGTCCCGCAGGTCGGCGTCGATGTAGTCGGTGGCACCCTCGGGGCTGCTGGTCAGCAGCGCCCGCGCGTGCGCCAGCACGAGGGCGTCGTTGTCGACGTAGACGACGCGGGCGTCCGGTGCTACCGACTGGGCGACCTGGTGCGTGTTGTTGGCGGTGGGCAGGCCGGTGCCGATGTCGAGGAACTGACGGACGCCGGCCTCGCCGGCGAGGTAGCGCGCCGCCCGGGTCAGATAGGCCCGGGAGAGTCGCGCGTTCTCGGCGAGTTGCGGGAGGGTCTGGATGATCTGGTCGCCCACCGCACGGTCGGCCGCGAAGTTGTCCTTGCCACCCAACAGGTAGTTCCAGATCCGAGCCGTCTGCGGCACGGCCGTGTCCAGCTTGACGATCTCCTGCTGGTTGTCGGCGGGGGCCGAACTCTCTGTCACGTGCGCATCCTTCGATCAAGCGGGAAACGACGCTGTCGGATCGCGGCAAGCATAGCCAGAGTCCGCACAGGACGGTCAGCGTGGCCGCGCAAGCTGTCCGCCCGGGCCGCCCGGGCCGCCCGGGCCGCCCGGGCCGCCCGACCGCCCGGAAGCAGCGGAGGCAGACCTGGCGCCGCCCACCGAAACGGCATGGGCGAGGGGACGGTTCGTCGGGAGCCGTCGCCGTCGCGTGGGACCTGAGTGGTGCCGGTCGGGGGTGGGAACTCAGCGGTGCAGATCGGGGTGGACCTCGCCCAGGTGGCGCGGGTGAGCCTTGCGACGTGGGTGAGGCTCGCGACGACGGTGAGCCGCGCGACGCGGGGGTGGTTGCGGTGGCGGGCACCGCGGATCCTGGGCAGGGACGTCCACTGGTGGCTAACCCGGACCGGGCTGGATTCCTCCCGGTTGGGGCCGCGCCTGGTGCAGGGCACGGTGCCGGTGAGCGACGACGGCGGCATCCCGTTCGATCTCCTCGACCATGCGTAGGATCGGATGCCGATATCGGTTCCGTCACTGTTCGGCGGGCGTGTGGAGGTGGACCGGGTGCGGGAGTTCCAGCGCGGTGCGGTGCGGCTGCACATCCTGCATCACGCCGCGGAGCAGGAGATCCATGGCGCGTGGATGACCGAGGAACTGGCCCGCCACGGCTACGACATCAGCCCCGGCACCCTGTACCCGACCCTGCACCGGTTGGAGGCGGACGGGTTGCTGGTCTCCGAGCAGCGGGTGGTCGAGGGGCGCACCCGCCGGGTCTACCGGGCCACCGAGGCCGGTAAGCAGGCGCTGGCCGAGGACCGCAGGGCGCTGCGGGAGTTGGCGGACGAGGTGCTCGGCGACGACGCCTCCGGCTGATCCGGAGGATCGAATGTCTACCGCCGTCGGCGTGCGGCGATGGCGCGGCGGATGGCATAGGCGGCGACGCCGGCAGCCAGTACCGCGGCGCCGGAGATGACCGAGGAGATCGGCAGGGTGACGGCGAGCGCCAGGCAGCCGGCGAACCCGAGTACGGGGATGATCCGGGGTGGCCGGTTCTCCGCCGTGGAGAGGGTCCAGGCCGAGGCGTTCGCGATGGCGTAGTAGACGAGGACGCCGAAGGAGGAGAAGCCGATCGCCGAGCGGAGGTCGCCGGTTGCCGCCAGGACGGCGACGACGGCTCCGACGGCCAACTCGGCCCGGTGCGGCACCTTGAATCGTGGATGCACGGTCGCCAGGGCGTGCGGCAGGTGCCGGTCGCGGGCCATGGCCAGGGTGGTGCGCGAGACGCCGAGGATCAGCGCGAGCAGCGAGCCGAGCGCGGCGACGGCGGCACCGGCGCGTACGACCGGCTCCAGCTGTGGCATTCCGGCGGCGTGCACGGCGTCGGACAGCGGTGCGGCGGCGTCCGCCAGTCGCTGCGGGCCGAGCACCAGCAGCACCGCGACGGCCACCGCCGCGTAGACACCGAGGGCGATGCCGAGCGCGAGCGGGATGGCGCGGGGAATGGTCCGGGCCGGATCCCGGACCTCCTCCCCGAGGGTGGCGATGCGCGCGTACCCGGCGAAGGCGAAGAACAGCAGGCCCGCCGCTTGTAGGACCCCGCCGGCCGTCGCGTCCGCGCCGACGTCCAGCCGGGTCGCGTCGGTCGCGCCCCAGCCGAGAGTGGCGACCACCACCAGGGCCAGCACCGCGAGGACGGCGGCGACGATCACCCGCGTCAGCAGCGCGGACTTCTCGATCCCGAGGTAGTTCACCACGGTCAGTGCCACCACGGCGGCCACCGCCACCGCGTGGGCCTGGCCGGGCCAGGCGTAGAGGCCGACGGTGAGTGCGATCGCGGCGCAGGAAGCGATCTTGCCGACCACGAATCCCCAGCCCGCCAGGTAGCCCCAGAAGTCGCCGAGCCGTTCCCGACCGTAGACGTAGGTCCCGCCGGAGGCCGGGTACCGGGCGGCCAGCCGGGCCGAAGACGTGGCGTTGCAGTACGCCACCACCGCCGCGAGCCCGAGGCCGGGCAGCAGACCGGAACCTGCCGCGTGTGCCGCCGGAGCGAGAGCGGAGAAGATGCCCGCGCCGATCATCGCGCCGAGCCCGATCACCACCGCATCGAACGTCCCCAGCCGCCGCCGTAGCGCCGCTGGCGTCGCGCCGGCCGCTGACTCCACCATGTTCAGTCCTCCACCCAGAATCACCGCCGACATTACGGGATCCGATATCGGGACGCGATATGCGATCGCCGCGTACGGGTGGAAGGTTCATCTGGCGTGGGGCCCTTCCCGCCCGGGAAGGGCCCCACCGGGGTTTGTCGTGGATCGGCCGCTCCGGGCCGCCGCCTCAGCGGCCGACCGGAGCCCGCCGGGCCAGCGCGGCCCCGTCGGCGGTCTCGAACGCGGCCAGCACCGAGCTGGCCCGGCCTTCGGTGACCGGTACGAACACCCGCTTGTGCTGCCCGGACCGCAGTTCGACCGTCTGGCTGCCCAGCGCGGTGTCACCGGTCCAGGAGTAGAGGTACGCCGTCCCCTTCCGGGTCGCCCGGACGTCGACCAGGATGCCGCCGTCCACCCGCTTCGGCACGCCCACCGTGAAGGTGTTGGCCGGCAGCCGGTGGACCGCCGCCGGGGCCACTCCGTCCGACGCCGACTGGGCGATGGTCTGCGGGCTCTGCACGCTGCGGGCCGCAGTGTCCGGGAAGACCGGCTCGCTCGGCTCCCGCTGCGGCGGGGTGTAGCCGGGCAGGGTGGTCAGCCCGTACCGGTACGGGTCGGCCCGTACGCCCTGGAAGGTCGACCAGCCCAGCCGGGACTGCGAGCTGAGGTCCTGGGTGTCCGAGTCGTAGACCAGGACGTTGAACCCCATGTGCGCCGGGTCCACCGCGTCCGGCAGCACCGCGAACGGGATGCTCGCCTCGATGGTGTACCCGGTGTACGGCTCGCTGACCTTGCTCGCCACGGTCATCCCGGGGGCGGTGACCGCACCCGGCCCCTGCCGGTTGTCGGCGTCCCGCTGGAAGCACGGCGGGTTGCCGTTGGCCGGGTCGTCGGTGGTCGGGGCCGATGAGCGGCCCGTGGCGTCCGGGCCCTTTCCGTCCCCTCGGCCGGTACGGGAAGGGCGCTGGCGGCGAGGCGATCCTTGCACATCGGCAGGCTGGTGCGCGCCGCTATCTGGTGACGGCCGGCGGCCCACCCTCCGACGGCTGGCGAATCTGCTCTCCGGTCGGGCATTCTTGAGTGAACCTTTTCCACCTGAACGGCGCGACGCGTCCGCCCGACCTCCACCTTTGGCCAGGGCGGACCGTAAGGGGAGGTGGAAAGGTTCGATTGAGGCCGTTGCCGGCGCGCCGAGAAGAGGGTGGGGCCGTGACCTCCGCACCGTCCGATCAGCCACCCAGAACACCCCCCTGGCAAATCGTCGTGGCCTTCATGGGCGCCTCGGCCGCGCTGCTCACCGCCGTCTGGGGCGGCGTGACCCTCTTCTACCAGGCGGGCCAATCGAGCGTCGATCCCTCGGCTCCACCAGCGGCCCACTCTGACCAGGCGGCACAGGTTTCCACCTCGCCGACGGGCCACCCGACCGTGAGCCCCGGTCCCGGCGGAAGCGGCGCGGACAGCATCCGCCGCCAAGGCAGCGTCACCATCGTCCGCGACGACGTCATCGACCTCGACACCGGACGCGCCGACTGGGCCGCAGAAGAAGCGCCGGGCGCGACCGCGACCGACCTCGAGTTCACCGACGCCGGACCGACCCTGGTCAGCGTGCACCACGCGGTCATGGCGCGGCTGCCCGCCAACCGCACCGGCGAGCACTTCCGCGACTGCGCCACCCTTTCCGCCGAGTACGGCGGCACCCCGCTCCGGGCTGACGAGCTGCGCCCCGGTGTCAAGCTCTGCGTCATCACCGACCAGAAACACGTCGCCCTACTCCAGATCACCGACGTACGCGGCGGGGCTGACCGGGAACCGGAGCGGGTAACCCTCGCCGTCACCGTCTGGTCCCGCCGGCACAGCGGTTGACCGTGGCGTGGCGAACCCGCGACCACATGGCGGTGCCGGCGATGGCGGTAGGTTGCACAGTCATGGCCACGACCGCCGACGTCCGTCACGACCTCGCCAGCCTCGCCGACCCGCGCCGGGTGGAGGGAGTGCGCCGGTTTCTGCAGATGGTTCCCGGCGGGTATGGCGAGGGCGACCGGGCCATCGGCGTCTCCGTACCGGACCAGCGCAGGGTGGCCGGCCGGTACTGGCGCGACATCTCGCTGGCCGAAACGGCGGAGCTGCTGACGAGCGGCGTGCACGAGGAGCGGCTGACCTCGCTCTTCATCCTGGTGCGGAAGTTCACCAAGGGGGACGAGGAGGAACGGGGCCGGATCTTCAGCATCATCCTGGCTAACACCGGCCGCATCAACAACTGGGACCTGGTCGACTCGTCCGCGCCGTACATCGTCGGCCCCTGGCTGGTCGACAAGGACCGGAGCGTACTGGATCGGTTGGCCGGGTCGAGCCTGGTGTGGGATCGGCGGATCGCCATCATGGCAACTTTCGCCTTCGTCAAGGCCGGAGACTTCCGTTGGACCTTCCGGCTCAGTGAACGGCTGCTGCGTGACCCGCACGACCTCGTGCACAAGGCGGTGGGCTGGATGCTGCGCGAGGTGGGGAATCGCGACAGAGCGGCGGCGGAGGAGTTCCTCGCCGCACGGTACCGGGTCATGCCGCGGGTCATGCTCCGGTACGCCATCGAGAAGTTTGAACCGCAGCGTCGCCGGGAGTACCTCTCCGGCCTGGTCTAGCCGCCGCCACATGCCGGGCGCTCTCAGGGTTTCCTGTGAATGAGCTGTCGTGCCGGCGGTCAGCCGGGTGATGGCGCGCTGACTGCGCCGCCGGATTCTCCGAATTCTCCCAGAAGCTTTCAGAAGCCGGTCAGCCCGGCCGGCCAGGCTCTCGCCCATGACAGTGATCGAGGTACGGGGGCTGACCAAGCGGTACGGGTCCGACACGGTGGTGGACGACCTGTCGTTCACCGTCGAACCCGGGCAGGTGACCGGCTTCCTTGGCCCGAACGGCGCCGGCAAGTCCACGACGATGAAGATGATCCTGGGTCTGGCCGCTCCCACCCGGGGTTCCGTCACCATAGCCGGTCGCCGCTACGGCGACCTCCCGGTACCGCTGACCGAGGTGGGCGCGCTACTCGACGCCAGCGCCGTGCACGGCAGCCGGAAGGCGTACGACCACCTGCTGGCGCTCGCGGTGAGCAACGGCCTGCCCCGGCGCCGGGTCGACGAGGTGCTCGCCCGGACCGGGCTAGAGGGTGTGGCCGGCAAGCGGGTGGGAGGCTTCTCGCTCGGCATGCGACAGCGACTCGGCATCGCGGCGACGCTGCTCGGCGACCCCCGGGTGCTGATCTTCGACGAGCCGGTGAACGGGCTCGACCCCGAGGGTATCCGGTGGATCCGGGACTTCATGCGCTCTCTGGCCGGCGAGGGACGGGCGGTGCTGGTCTCCAGCCACCTGATGAGCGAGATGGCGCAGACTGCCGACCACCTGGTCGTGATCGGCCGGGGCCGGCTCATCGCCGATACCGGCATGAGTGAGTTCATGCACGCCAACGGCGAGGGCACCGTGCTCGTCCGGGTGCCCGATCCGGGCTCCTTCGCGCGGCGGCTGGTCGCCGCCGGGGCCACCGTGCGGGACGGTCTGGAGGCCTCGCTCGTCGTCTCCGGCATGACGAGCGGGGAGATCGGCAAGCTTGCCGCCTACCACGGGGTCGTGCTCAGCGAACTCACCCCGCAGCGGGCCTCGCTGGAGGACGCCTTCATGGAACTGACCAGGGCCAGCACCGAGTACCAGGGGGCCGCGGCATGACGTCGTCCGCCACCGGGCCCCACCCGACCTTCGCACACAGCCTCCGGGCAGAGTGGATCAAGCTCCGCAGTCTGCGCTCCACCTGGTACACCCTGGCCTGCCTCTTCGCGGTCGGACTCGGCATCACGTTTCTCGCCCTGAGCTCCGCCGGGGCGGACTTCGAGAGCGCGACGGCCGCCGAACGGGAGGCTTGGGATCCGACGAACCTCAGTCTGATGTCGTACATCGTCGCTCAGTTGATCATCGGCGTGCTGGGCATCCTGGTCGTCACCTCCGAGTACGCGACCGGACTGATGCAGACGTCGCTGACCGCCACGCCCCGCCGGCACCGACTGCTGGCGGCCAAGGTGGCGCTGGCCACCGCCGTCGCCATGGTGGCGGGCCAGGCGCTGATGTTCGGCGCCTTCTTCCTCGGACAGATCCTCCTCGCCGCGCAGGACGTGCCGAACGCGGGACTCGGCGATCCCGGTGTCTTCTCCGCCGTGGCGGGTGGTGGACTCTATCTCTCGGCAATGGCGCTGCTGGCGGTCGGTCTCGGCACGATCATGCGAGCCACGGCGGGAGCCTTGGCCACCCTGGTGGGGATCGTCTTCCTGGTACCCGCACTCGCCGGCCTCTTCCCCTCGTGGCTCCAGGGTCTCTTCGACTTCTGGCCGACTCTGGGCGCGGCAGCGGTCCTGGCGACGGTCCCGGACCCCGACTACCCGCACCCCTGGCTGAACCTGGCCGGAATGTGCCTCGGGGTCGCCGCCGTACTGGCCGCCGCGTTCGTGGTCTTCCGGCGTCGTGACGTATGACGGGCACCGTGGCGGGCTCTGCCGGTCGACCGCGCGGCGAGGTGTTCCGGAGCCGAGCCTCCGTATCCTGGCCGGCATGGAACGATCAGGTCAGGCGATGACCTCCCGGGGAGGTACCGAGCGGTTGCTGGTGGTGGACGACGAGGCCACCGTCCGTGAGTTGCTCTCCGCTACGCTGCGCTTCGCCGGATTCCGGGTGACCTCCGCGGCAACCGCCACCGAGGCGGTCGCCGCGGCCACTGCGGAGCCGCCCGATCTGGTGCTGCTCGACGTCATGCTGCCGGACATGGACGGCTTCGAGGTGGTCCGGCGGCTGCGTGAACAGCGCCTGCCGGGCCGCAGCGGGCCGGTACCCGTGCTCTTCCTCACTGCTCGGGACCGTCAGGCCGACAAGATCACCGGGCTCTCCCTCGGCGCCGACGACTACGTGACGAAGCCCTTCGACCTGGAGGAGCTGATCGCCCGGATCCGGGCAATCCTCCGCCGTACCGGGGGCCATCACGGCGACGTGCTGACGGTGGGCCCGCTCGCACTCGACGCCGAGGGGCACCAGGTGACACGGGCGGGGCGACCCGTCCGTGTCTCCGCCACCGAGTTCCGGCTGCTGCGCTACTTGATGGAGAACGCCGGGCGGGTGGTGTCCAAGGCTCAGATCCTCGACCGGGTGTGGCACTACGACTTCGGCGGCGACGCCAGCATCGTCGACACCTACATCTCCTACCTACGGCGGAAGGTCGACGCCGAAGAGCCCAAGCTCATCCACACCGTGCACGGCGTGGGCTACGTGATCCGGGAGCCCCGGCAGTGAGGCACCCGCTGAGCCGGTTCTCACTGCGGGCCAGGCTACTGCTGCTCACCACGAGCCTGCTGCTGGCCGGGCTGAGCCTCATCGGCGCGGTCGTCTCCGACCATCTGGAGCGCTATCAGCTCGACCGGATCGACAATCAGCTGCGCTCGTTCACCGCGATCATCTCCCGGGTGTCGGAAACCGGGCCGCCCGAGGCCGAGGACACCGCCGGCCACCCCGAACTCCTCGACCCCGTCCTCGACCTGATCGGCAGCCCGTATCTGGTGTACCTGGACGCGGACGGCGCGGTGGCCGGGAGCATGCGCTCCGCCCGGCTGGACAGCGCAACCCTGCCGACGACCGGCGCGCTGGGTACGATCCGCACCGACGGGACAGCCGTCGACCTGCCCGCCGCCGACGGCTCGGGGCGCTGGCGGGCCGTCGCCCGACCGGCCGTCGGCTGGGGCGGGACGGTGATCGCGGCCGCACCGCTCACCGAGGCCGACGCCACCATCGCGCGACTCCGGGCAAGCAGCCTGATCAGCGGCGCTGTGCTGCTCGTCCTGCTCACGGCGGTCGGCTGGTTCGCCCTCGGCCGTGGCCTGCGACCGCTGCGCCGGATCGAGCAGACGGCCGCCGCGATCGCCGGCGGCGACCTCACCCGACGGGTACCCAGCCTCGCCCCGGCAAGCACGGAGATCGGGCACCTCGCGGTCTCCCTCAACACCATGCTCGGCCAGCTCGAACGGGCCTTCGCCGACCGGGCCGCCTCCGAGTCCCGGATGCGTGTCTTCGTCTCGGACGTCAGTCACGAACTGCGCACCCCGCTCTTCGTCATCAAGGGTTCGACCGATCTCTACCGGATGGGCGCGCTGGCGGAGCGGGCCGACATCGACGAGGCGATGCACCGCATCGACCGGGAAGCCACCCGGCTCACCGCCCTCACCGAGGACCTGCTGCTACTTGCCCAGCTCGACGACGCGGCCGACGGACAGCTCGACCCGGCGCCGATGGACCTGCGTACCCTCGCCAACGACGCCCGGCACGATCTGCGCGCCCTCGACCCGTCCCGCCCGGTCCGACTCACCGGTCCGGGCGGCAGCCGCCCGCCCGGCCCAGCCCCGGTGCACGCCGACGAGGCCCGGCTGCGGCAGGTCGTCGCCAACCTCGTGGGCAACGCCGTCGCCCACACCCCGCCGGGCACCCTGGTCCGGATCGGCGTCGGCACGGCGGATGGCCGCGCCGTGCTCGAAGTGGCGGACAAGGGTCCGGGGATGACGGCTGAGCAGGCGGATCGGGTCTTCGACCGCTTCTACCGGACCGACCGCTCCCGAAGCCGCTCGGGCGGGGCCAACGCAGGGCTCGGGCTCGCCATCGCCCGCTCCCTCGCCCGTGCCCACGGCGGCGATGTCGAGCTGGAGACCGCCCTCGGCGAAGGCGCCTGCTTCCGGCTGGCGCTGCCACTGTCGAGCCCGTGTTAGCAGCGGCAGTACGTCAGAGCCAGTCCGACGGCCTACCGGACGAGCTGGAGATTCTCAGCTTTCGTCAACCCGAACGGGTCGTACTACTCGCTGAAGACGAGCAGGCGGAGGATTGCCGCGAGGCCGATCACGACGATCAGGGCGCGGATCAGGAGCGGCGATAGCCGGCGTCCGACCCGAGCGCCGACGACGCCACCGAGGGTGGCACCTGCCGCGATCAGCGCCACGACGACCCAGTCGACTGATTCGGGGGAGACGAGCAGAAAGGTGACGGCCGCGATGACGTTGACGGCCGTGGTGAGCAGGTTCTTGAGGCCGGTGATGGACTGGATGTGCTCTGCGGTCAGCACGCTCATCAGGCCGACGAGGAGGATGCCCTGCGCGGCACCGAAGTAGCCGCCGTAGACGCCGAGCAGATAGACGCCGACCAGTACGGCGGTCAGCCGGAGCCGGGTCAGTGTCGCCAGGCGCCCGTAGTGGGTGCCGGGATCCCGGCCACCGGCGGTGCGGCGTTGCAGTGCCGGACCCCACACCACCATGCTTATGCCGAGCGCCACGAGGGCCGGCACGATCATGCGAAATGCCTCGTCCGGCAGGATGAGCAGCAGAACCGCGCCGGTGATCCCGCCCAACACCGCGGCGGGCAGCAGGCGGCGCAGGATATGGCCATGTCCGGTGAGCTGGTGCCGGTAGCCGAACGTCCCGGTGATGCCGCCGCCGACCAAGCCGATGTTGTTGGACACGTTCGCGACCAGTGGCGAGTGGCCGAGAAGCAGCAGCGTCGGAAAGGTGACGAGCGTGCCTGAGCCAACCACGACGTTGATCATGCCGGCCCAGAACCCCGCGGTGAGGATCACGGCCGCTTCCCCCACCGTCATGACGATGCTGGCCGATGCGACCGGTGCCCGACGGTGCTCAGCCGAGTCCTCCGACGATCTTCGCTACCTCGCCGGGCATGGACAGGAATGGCGAGTGGGAGGCATCCAGCGTCACGACGGAGGTGGGATTGTCCGGGAAGGCGGCGTCGGCTTCCTCCACGAGTACCCGCTGGAGGGCCGGGCGGATCGCCATGTCACGCGTGCAGGTGACGTAGGTACGCGGAAGGGAGCCCCAGCCGTCGCGGGTCAGCCGGGTGGTGCCGAGCAGCATCCCGAGCGGGGCGTCCGGGGTGAGCAGGCCCAGGGCGGCGTCGGCGACGACCGGGTCGACGTCGCCGTAGAACGCGTCGCGAAGCTGTTGACGATAGGCGGGGTCGTTCGAGGCGAGGTCGAGCCGCAGCGCCCCTATTACCCGGGGATCGCCCCGGAGGGCGGGCAGGACCAGCGCGTCGGCGTTCTCCGGCAGCGCGAAGTACTGGTCGGCGGCCTTGCCGGAGGCAGGCATGATCGCAGCGAGGTAGACGGCGTGAGCCACCAATTCGGGAACCTGCTGCGCCGCCCGGGTCAGGACGGGGCCGCCCATGCTGTGCGCCACCACCGTGACCGGGCCGCCGCGGCCGAGCCGTTCGATCTGGGAAACCAGCAGATCGGTCGCCTGGTCGAGATCCACATCCGCCACCGGCGAGACCTCGGTGGCCAGGTCCTCCGGGGCGAACGGACGTACGGTCAGGCACTCGGGCCGACGGGCGCGTAACCCGTGCCCGACCATGTCGACCGCCAGGGTCGGGCGGTGGTACGGCCCGAGGTGGGCGATGACCTCGTTCCAGCACCAGGCACCATGCCAGGAGCCGTGCAGGAGCAGAATCGGGGTGGACGTGGGGGACAAGGCCACTCCTTGAGGTGGGGTGCAGTGGGGTCGAAAGGACGTCTGACCGTACTGCGGCAATCACCATTCGTGGGGGCTTGACGGTCTACAGTCCACCAAAGGGCGTCATGCGTTGCCGAGCGCGAGATCCTGAGTGTGGACGGGCCGGCTCGATCACGACCTTGATGGCGCCCGACGCGCGATCGGCGGCGACCCGGAATGCCTCCGCGGCCGCGTCCAGCGGGAAGCGGTGGGTGATGAGCGTGGCGGGAACTTCGGGTCTCTCCGCGAGCATCCGCGCGGCCTCCTCGACCTCTCGTACCCCGTCGTGTCGGCGGCCGTAAGCGATGGAGTGCACGAAGGTCAGCTCCTTGGTAAGGCTGACTATTCCGGGAACTGGCTCGTTCTCCGGGTAGACACCGGTGGACACGACGCGTCCTCCGGGACGGGCGGCTGCGGCGGCACTTCCGAGGCTGGACCGGCTCCCCGCGGCGTCGATCACCACGTCGTACTCGCCGCCGGGTTCTCCGCACCCCAGCCTCTCTGCCGCGCGCCGCTGGTGCGGATACCTCGCGTCGACATCGACGTCATGGCCGGCAGCCTGTGCCGCTGCGGCGGCCAGTAGCCCGATGGACCCGCCGCCGAGCACGAGCAGACGCTCACCGGGACGCGCCTGGGCGCGCCGGACAGCGTGCCAGGCGACCGCGGCCGGCTCGATCAGACATGCGTCACGGACGTCGAGGCCGTCCGGCAGGGACAGCAGGGTGTACTCCGGCACCCGCACGCGCTCGGCCATTCCGCCGTCGCTGAACACTCCGAGGTTGCCGTGAACCTCCTCGGTACAACGCTGCGTACTGCCGACCCGGCACTGCGCACATTCGCCGCCGTAGATGGTGGGCTCGACGAACGGCCGCTCAGCCGGGTTGGCGTCCGGTGGCAGCCAGCGAGCCGAGGAGGGCGAGGGCCGCGCGGCTCGCCGAGGCCGGTTCGGCGTGATAGACGACGAGTTCCTGGCCGGGGCTGGAGCGGACGTCGAAGGTCTGCATGGTCAGCGTCAACGGGCCCACGTCCGGGTGTCGGAAGCGCTTGCGCGCGAGTGCCTTGCCGCGGGCGTCGTGCCGGGCCCACAGGTCGGTGAACTCGGGGCTGTGAGCCAGAAGTTCGGTGAGTACCTGCCGGATTCGAGGGTCGGCGGGGGCCTGACCGTGGCCGAGCCGGAATCCGGCCACCGAGTTGACCGCGACGTCATGCCAGTCCTGGTAGAAGGTATGCGCGGCCGGGTCGGTGAAGACGACGTGCATGAGGTTGCGCGAGTGTGTCCAGTCGTGGAAGAGAGCGTCGGCGATCGTGTTGGAGGCGAGTACGTCGTAGGCGCGGTTGTAGATGATGGCCGGGTTGTGCGGCCAGGCGTCCATCAGCTCCCGCAGGCTCGGGTCGACCCGGCCGGTCCCGGCGGCGGTCCTGGTCGACGGGCTGAGCCCGGCCAGCCGGAACAGGTGCTGGCGGCCGTCCTCGTCGAGCCGCAGTGCGACGGCCAGCGCGTCCACCACGTGCGCTGACGGCGTCCGTTCACGACCCTGTTCGAGCCGGATGTAGTAGTCGATGCTGACCCCGGCCAGCAGTGCCACCTCTTCGCGTCTGAGGCCGGGAACCCGGCGATGGCCCGTGCTGTGGAGGTTGGCCTCGGCCGGTGTGACCTGGGCCCGCCGGGCGGTGAGGTAGGCGCCGAGATCAGACCGTGTCATACCGCCATGCTAGGCCGCGGTACGCGGTTCTTCCTGGGTGTGATGCTCCCAGGAGGAACCCGGCCTGCCGGAAGGCGCCCGGATCCGCCAGTGTCGAGTCATGTCGACGAACCAGACAGTTGCCGGCGGCCGCAAGGTCGTCCTCGTGACCGGGGCCAGCAGCGGAATCGGTGCGGCCATCGCCACCCGGCTCGCGGGTGAGGGCCACCAGGTGGTCGCGGGTGCGCGGCGGACCGATCGCCTGCGAGAGCTGGCCGAACGCACCGCGAAGGCAGCCGTCCGCTCCGGCGGCGGCCTGCATCCGGTACGGCTCGACGTGACCGACCGCACCGACTTCGCCGGCTTCGCCCGGGCCGCCAGCGATCGCTTCGGACGGGTCGACGCACTGGTCAACAACGCCGGAGTCATGCCGTTGTCGCGATTGGACTCGCTGCTGCTGGACGAGTGGGATCGGATGATCGACGTGAACGTGCGCGGTCTGCTGCACGGGATCGCCGCGGCCCTGCCCATCTTCACCGCGCAGGGATCCGGGCACTTCGTCACGCTCGCGAGCATCGGTGCCCACCAGGTCGTTCCCACCAGTGCCGTCTACTCCGGCACCAAGTACGCCGCCTGGGCGATCACCGAGGGACTGCGCCAGGAGTCCGACCCCGCCCTCCGGGTCACCACCATCTCCCCGGGTGTGGTCACCTCCGAACTCGCGGAGTCGATCACCGAACCCGGCGCCGCCGAGGCGATGCGCAGCTACCGTGCGCACGCGATCAAGCCGGAGGCCATCGCCGACGCCGTGTCGTACGCCCTCGCCCAGCCGGCCGACGTCGACGTCAACGAGATTGTCGTCCGGCCTGCCCGGCAACGCTGATCGTCGGCGAGGCCGCCGGCGGCAGGTGGGGACGAGCGCGACCGTCGTCGCACGGAGTCCGCCGGGCAAGGAGTCACTGCCGACCGGGGAGCACCTCGCGCCACAGCGATCCGGACAACATGGCCAGCGCTCGTCGGCGACCTGGACCGGTGGGGGCACGTCAGGTGTCGTCGCCGATCGGATCGCTCACGCTGTCGCGGGATCGGCCTCGACGCGGCAACCGCTCTGCGCGCTGGTGGAATACGCGATGACCGCGTCCAGCCGGTCGCGGGCCGCGGTCAGTTCGGCGATCTGGCCGTCGATCCGGTCCCGCTCGGCGGCCAACCGGGCCCGCGACTCCGGCGTACTGACGTTGGCGTTCACGCACGGCAGCAGCTCGGCGATGGTGCGGCTGGACAGGCCGGCGGCGTACAACTGCTGGATCAGCCGTACCCGGTCTGCCGCCTCGTCCGGGTAGCGGCGCTGGCCCCGGGGGCTGCGGTCGGCGGCGAGCAGCCCCTGCTCCTCGTAGTAGCGCAGGGCACGCACGCTCACGCCCGCCCTGGCAGCCAACTCGCCGATCCGCATGGTGACCCCCGCCACAACACTTGCCTCTGACGTCAACGTCAGCTTCTAGCGTACGTCGCATGCAGATCTCTGGAGCAGTTGCCCTGGTCACCGGGGCCAACCGCGGCCTCGGCCGGCACTTCGCACACCAACTCCTGGAGCGCGGCGCCAAGGTGTACGCCACCGCCCGCCGCCCCGAGCTCGTCGACCTCCCGGATGCACACGTGCTGCGCCTGGACATCACCGATCCCGCCTCGATCGCCGCCGCCGCAGATTCCGCGCCGGACGTCACGCTGCTGGTCAACAACGCCGGCCTGGACACCGTCACCAATCTCGTCACCGGCGACCTCGCCGATATTCGGCGCGAGATCGACACCCACTTCTGGGGCACGCTCGGCATGATCCGGGCGTTCGCGCCACGGCTCGGCGGCGGCGCGATCCTCAATGTGCTGTCCGCGATGTCGTGGTTCAACTACGACGGGCACACCGCGTACGGGGCGGCGAAGGCGGCCGAGTGGAACCTGACCAACGGCGTACGCCTGGAGCTCGCACCCCGTAAGACGCTGGTGACCGCCCTGCACCTGGGTGTGGCGGACACCGACATGTCCCGTGACCACGAGGGACCGAAGGCCGACTCGGCGGTGGTCGTACGGGCCGCGCTGGACGGGCTCGAACAGGACCGGATCGAGGTGGTCGCCGACGAGTGGAGTGCACATGTGAAGGCCTCCCTGGCCGCCGACCCGAGTGCCTTCTACGGTTAGCCCGGACGCCGCTCGAACGGGACGGCGCTCGCACCGGTGGCCCAGTGTGCGAGCAGCCGCAGGGCGGTATGGTCGGCGGTGCCGGCGGCGGTGGTGTAGACGAACAGCGTCTGTTCGGGGTCGTCCGGCATGGTGAGCGCCTGGTAGGTGATCGTCAGGTCGCCGACGAGCGGGTGGCGGAACCGCTTGGTGCCGCTGGTGCGCACCAGTACCTGGTGGTCGGCCCACCAGCGCCGGAAGTCTTCGCTCTGCACCGACAGCTCTCCCACCAGCGCGGACAGCTCGGGATCGTCGGGGTGGCGCCCGGCGTAGACGCGCAGGGTGGCAACGGTGTCGATGGCGACGCTCGTCCAGTCCGGGTGCAGTTCGCGGGCGTCCTCGTCGAGGAAGATGAATCGGGCGTAGTTGCGCCGTCGGGCGGGCAGCGCGTTGAAGTCGCAGATCAGCGCGCGGGCCGTCCGGTTGATCGCGAGTACGTCCATCCGGCTGCCGATGACGAACGCCGGTGCCGTTGCCTGGTCGAGCGTCTCCAGCAGTTGGTACGTCGCGGCGGCGACCTGCTGGGGTCGGCGCGGCGGCCGGCGCCGGGCCTCGCGGGGCCTGGCCAGCTGCGCCAGGTGGGCTCGTTCGGTGTCGTCCAGGCGCAGGACCCGAGCGATGGCGTCCAGTACCGGCTCGGAGGGATTGAGATTGCGGCCCTGTTCGAGCCGGACGTAGTAGTCGACGCTGATGCCGGCGAGTTGGGCCAGTTCCTCGCGCCGCAGGCCGGGCACCCGGCGACCGCGGGGTGCGCCGGTCAGGCCGAACTCCTCCGGCCGCAGTCGTGCCCGCCGGGACCGGAGGAACTCCTTGAGGTCGGCGTTGTGTCCCACCACTCCAGTATCCGGTCCGCGACGGCGGTGCGGATCGTGCAGGTGGTCCTGGCGTTCCTAGTCGGAACAGGGCCTGTTTGGCCTGCTCAAGTGATGTTTGGGCGAGATCTGATGGATGGGCGGCCGCACGGGTGGCCGCGTTCCGCAGCAGCGACAGCGAGGTGTGCATGTCCCCGATCCGTTCTGTCCAGGTAGCCGAGCCCGCCGGCCCGTTCCGGGTGGTCGAGCGTGAACTTCCCGAGCCGGGCCACGGCCAGGTCCGCGTCACGGTCGAGGCGTGCGGCGTTTGCCGTACCGACGCGGCCTTTATCAACGCGGCCTTCCCGGTGCCGTTCCCGCTCGTCCCCGGTCACGAGATCGCCGGCCGTATCGACGCGGTGGGCACGGGCGTCGAGGGCTGGACGCCCGGCCAGCGCGTCGCGATCGGCTGGTTCGGCGGCAACTGCGGTGTCTGCTCCGCCTGTCGCGGCGGTGGTCTCATCCACTGCCAACGGCTCCAGGTGCCGGGCTGGGCCTACCCCGGCGGCTATTCCGAGGCCGTCGTCGTGCCGGCCACCGCGCTGGCCCGCGTTCCCGAGGCGTTGACCGCGGCCGAGGCGGCCCCGATGGGCTGCGCGGGCGTCGCGACCTTCAACGCGTTGCGGCGCAGTCACGCCCGCCCCGGGGATCTTGTCGCGGTACTCGGTCTGGGCGGCCTCGGGCATCTGGGCGTGCAGTTCGCCGCCAAACTCGGATTCGAGACCGTCGCCATCGCCCGAGGCACCGACAAGACCGACGCGGCAACCGGGCTGGGCGCCCACCACTACATCGACAGCACCACCGCCGATGTCGCCGAGCAGTTGCAGAACCTCGGTGGCGCCGCGGCCGTACTCGCCACCGCCGGCAACTCGGCAGCCATGGGCGCCACCATCGACGGCTTGCGGCCCGGCGGCGAACTCCTGGTCGTCGGAGCCGACCCCGAACCGATCCAGGTCAGCCCATTCCAGATCATCTCCACGAGCCGGGTTGTCCGCGGCCACCCCTCCGGCACGGCCCGCGATGTCGAGGAAACCCTGCACTTCGCGGCACTCACGGGTGTCCGGCCGGTGATCGAGACCCGCCCGCTCGACGAGGTCGAAGCCGCCTACCACCGCATGCTCTCCGGCGAAGCCCGCTACCGGATGGTGCTGACCACAGGTAGCTGACCATCGTCGATCGACTGGCCGGGCCAGATCTGCCGGAGACGTCCGTCGTCGAAGCAGATCAAGCCCGCCCGCCGGGCGGCGCCGGCGATCCGCCCGTCACTCGACGACCCGAGCAGGACGATCAGGATGTCCCGGCGGAGGGGTCGTCGGGCGTGCTCAGACCTGCGTGCGCCGCCACTGCTGGTTGGTGGCGGAGCCGCAGGTCCATTGCACCACCTGGGCACCGTCGCCGGTGGCCGCGTCCTGCACGTCGAGGCACTTGCCGCTGTGCCGGGCCACCAACCGGAGGTAGCCCGAGCCGGCGTCCTGGATGCGCCACTGTTGGTTGGTGCCGCCGTGGCAGGTCCACTGGACGACCCGGGCGCCGTCGGCGGTGGTGCCGGCGCCGCCGTACACGTCGAGGCACTTGCCGCTGTTGACGCTGGCGACGGTGACGTAGCCGTCGCCGGTGTCGGCGAAGCGCCAGCGCTGGTTGGTCTGGCCGTTGGCCGCCCACTGTACGACGTCGGCGCCGTCGGCGGTGGCGGCGTTGTAGACGTCGGCGAGCTTGCCGCTGTGCCGGGCGGTCAGCGTGTACGTGGCCGGGGTGGGGACGGTGCTGGTCGGGGAGAGCCGGTAGAGGCCGGCACCGTGCCCCGGGATCGACCTGGTCAGCGTGCCGCTGACGGTGCCGACACCGGCCCCGGACCAGAGGTCGGTCACGGTGGCCGAGCCGATGCCCAACGTCGACAGGTCGAGCGTGACGTTGCCGGTGCTGGCGTCGCGGTTGAACAGTGCCACGTACCGGTCGTCGCTGCCGGGTACGTCGGCGGCCCACACCTGGCGGGCGCCGCCGACGAGCTGGCGGTTGTTGGTGCTGTTCTGGTCGACCTCGAGTACCCGGGTGTTCGTCATCAGGGCCAGGTCGGAGGGGCGGTTCTCGACCAGGTTGCCGCCCCACATCAGCGGTGCGCGGTTGATCGCCCACAGGGTCATCAGGGTGCGCTGCTCATCGGGGGTCAGGTTCGAGTAACGGGGCGAGCCGACCGGCCCGAACTTGGCGAGCCGGCCGATCGGGATCATGTCCGGGTCCGGCCATGCCCCGGTGGCCCGGTGCGGCGCCCAGTCGCGCAGTTGGTCGAAGAGCCGGTCCAGGCCCGGCCAGTCGTCCCACAGGTCGTTCACGATCCGCCACATGTGGGCGTTGGCCCGGACGTGCGAGCTGGCCGACAGCGGGGTCGCGCCGGGGGAGAGGCTCAGCACCATCGGACGGCCGCTGCGCTCGATCGCCAGCCGGTAGCCGGCCACCTCCTCCTGCCGGTACGTCGGTGCCGCGATGTCGTCCACCTTCACGTAGTCGACGCCCCAGCTGGCCAGCAGCGCGAACACCGAGTCCAGGTACGCCTGCGCGCAGGAGTGGGACATGTTCAGGCCCCACATCAGGTTCAGCCAGGCCGCGGTGGTGTTGTTGTTGATCTGGTTGGCCCGGCAGTCGGTGCCCAGGATCGGCACGTTGTCGGCGACGGCCTGGCGGGGGATGCCGCGCATCAGGTGTACGCCGAACTTCAGCCCTTGGGCGTGGACGTAATCGGCCAGCGGTTTGAACCCGTTGCCCCCGACCGCGGACGGGAACCGCGTGGTATCCGGGAGGAGCCGGCCGTTGCCGTCCATCCGCAGCCGTGGGTTGAGGTTGCCGTCCTGGTTCGGGCTGCCGGTGTGTGCGCCCGGGTAGTACCAGGCCCAGTCGATGACGACGTACTGCCAGCCGTGCTGGCGGAGGTTGTCCCGCATGTAGTCGGCGTTGGCCCTGACGTCGGCCTCGGTGACGCGCCAGTTGAACGCGTCGTAGCTGTTCCAGCCCAGTGGCGGAGTGTTCGCCGTGCCGTTGTCCCACGCCTGGGCCGGCCCGGACCGGCCCGCCGCGAGGCCGACCGTGCACAGGAGTGCCAGCAGGACGAGGACGGCGTATCGGGGGGCGACGCAACACGCGTGGAATCGGCTCATCGATCCTCCTCCAAGGGTCACTTCACCCCGGGCCGGGCTAGTCACCTCGGTCGATGTTAGCGATAACATGGTGGAAGTCAAGCGGTCCCGCCCTGGTGCGGGCCGCTGCCCGACGACGTGCCGTTCGTGGGGGCCCCGTCGCGCGGGGAGTAGGAGCCCGCCGTGGTGACGTGCTGGGCGCGATGTGGGTAACGTTATCCATGATCGTCTCGGGTGGGTGCGGAACCGACCGGGATGGACCCGGACGTGCCGCTGGATGAGTCCGGCTTCCGCCAGGCGTGGTGATCAGGCCGGGCCGCCGACCCTTCCGGCCTGGACTTGACCAGGTCACGGTGTCCGCGCTGGTGGAACGGCTCGGATCCAACCGGCAGCCGCTAGGGCGCGGGTGGTGGGGCGGTGGTGTGCCGGGCGACGAGGGTGGGGGAGAGCCTGACCTGTGCGGCGGGCCGCTGCCGGTCGGCGATGCGGTCGAGCAGGAGGCGGGCGGCGTTGGCGCCGATCTGGTGACCGGCCTGGTCGACGCTGGTCAGCGAGATGGGGCGGAAGGCGGCGAAGGTGGTGTTGTCGTAGCCGGCGACGGAGATGTCCTGGGGCACTCGCAGGCCGGCCTCGGCGATGGCGTCGAGGGCGCCCATGGCGACGATGTCGGCTACGTGCACAGGCACAACCCGGACCTGCGGTGGCGGCACCGCACCGGCAACTCCTACGGCGACTGGCTCCAGGTCGACGCGAGCACCCCCCGGGACGTGCTGGCAACCGCGTACTTCGCGCACAGTGCCCAGCTCGTCGCGCGGGCGGCGGAGGTGCTGGGCCGGCACGACGAGGCGGCCGAGATGTCGACCCTGCACCGCGCCATCCGGTCGGCGTTCGTCGACGCGTACGTCCGTGACGACGGCACGGTCGAGGGCGGCACCCAGACCGGGTACCTGCTCGCGCTGGCGTTCGGGCTGCTGCCGGAACGGCTGGTGCCGGCGGCAGTCGGGCAGCTCGCCGCCGACATCGAGAAGCGGGGACTACCGCCTCAGCACCGGATTCGTCGGGGTGGCACTGCTCTGCCCGGTACTGGCCGACCACGGCCGGGCCGACCTCGCCTACGCCCTGCTGCACCAGGACGAGTACCCGTCGTGGGGCTATTCGATCCGGCACGGCGCGACCACGATCTGGGAGCGCTGGGACGGCTGGACCGACCACGCCGGGTTCCAGTCGCCGGCGATGAACTCGTTCAACCACTACAGCCTCGGCAGCGTCGGCGACTGGCTCTTCGGCCGGGTCGCCGGCATCGACCAGACCGCGCCGTCGGTGGCGTACCGCGAGCTACTGCTCCGTCCGCTGCCCGGCGGTCGGCTCCGCTGGGCCCGGGCCGAGCAGGAGACCGTACGGGGACGGGTCGCCTGCGGCTGGTCCGTCGAGGAAGGCCGGATCGCCGTGACCGCCACGGTGCCGCCCGGCAGCGTTTTAGATGTGTGTTGGTCGGGCGTGTCGCACAGTGGGTCCGATAGGTCTCCAGGATCTGCAACAGGTCCTTGCCGTCGCGTCGCTCGCTTCGCAGCCGGCGGCGCCGGCCCCGCCGTACCGCCGAGGGCGCCCCTGATGGAGGCGCCCGGCTTGGACCAGCCCTGACCAGGCTGATCCAAGCCCGGCAATTTTTATGGCCCCTAGTGGTGACGCCAGAGCCAGTCACCAGCCCGAACAGCGATGGCCAGTAGCATCAGGACCACATTCCACCGACGCGGGCGTTGATCGCGCCGAGCCTGCGGACACCCGCAGCACCCCACGTCGCCACCATCGTCACGCCGCATTCCCATCTCCTCCCGTGCTGACCTTGAGCAGGCATGCCCTGCCAAGGAGCTCCGTCGGCAGGACGCTGGTCACGGCGTATGTATCCAGCCTAGGCCGAGGCGATCCTCAAGGACCGCCGTCGATTTGTCCTCTTCGACCAACAGTGGCTTTGGGCAGTGAGAGGTGAGGAAAGGTCGTGGGAGGTAAGAAAGGTGAAGTGGTCGTCGGCGAGAGGGGGCAGCAGTCGCCGACGCCGACCACGATGTGCCGGTGGTCGAAGGCGGCCACCAGCTTGATGTGCTCGGAGAGCAGCATCCCGTTCCCGAAGACATCGCCGGACATGTCCCCGACGCCAACCACAGTGAAGTCCTGTGTCTGGGTGTCGATCCCCATGTCCCGGGAGTGCCGCTTCACCGACTCCCAGGCGCCCCGGGCGGTGATGCCCATCTTCTTGTGGTCGTAGCCGGCGGAGCCGCCGGAGGCGAACGCGTCGGCCAGTCAGAAACCGTTGCGCACCGAGATCTCGTTGGCGATGTCGGAGAAGCCGGCCGTGCCTTGTCCGCCGCCACCACCAGGTACGCCCCGGCCGAGGCGTAACGCGGGTTCGCCATGGGCACCCGGGATGACGGCGGTGTCGCGGTGGGCACAGAATGTCGGGATGGGGAACAGGGAACCGGTGAGCAGGAGGGGCACAGGGCTGATCGTCGCGGTGTTGGGGCTTTGGAGTTTGTTCGTGATTTGCATGGGGCTTGGGTTCGTGGCGTCGTACACGTCGGAGAACTCGTCCGCCGACTTGACCAACACCGAACTGCGCTCTGCGGCGATCGAGTGGACGATCGTGGCCACGATTGTCGCGGCAGTGTTGCTCGCCCCGGTCGCCGTATCGAGAAGGCGTGCCCGCGGCTGCGCCGCGTGTGCCGGTAGCAAGGCGGAGCGTTCGACGCCTTCAAGTGACCGTTAGCGCGTGCTGCCTGCTTAAGGGATGTCTCGTAACCCGGTGTCTGTCCGCTAGGGACGATCATCGATGATGGGCGGGTGCAGGTGATCTCGGCGGCCCGCCCGGAGTGGATCTTCCCGTTCACCGGGCTGCAGCCCGTCCAGTTCCGCCGGCTCGTCCGGCTGGTCGCCGAGCGTGGCGGTGACGCGATCGCTGACGGCCGGCCGGGCCGGCAGTGGTCACTCGACCTTCCAGACCGGGTGCTGCTGGTAGCCGCGTACTGGCGCACGAACCTGACCATGCGCCAGATCGGCCCGCTGTTCGGGGTGTCGCACTCCGCCGCCCACCGGGTCATCGACACCCTCGGCCCGCTGCTCGCCCTCGCGCCGGTACGCCGTCGCCGGGTCGATCAGATCACGATCGTCGACGGCACCCTCATCCCGACCCGGGACCACCGCCTGGCCGCCCGCAGCAAGAACTACCGCTACTCGACGAACCTCCAGGTCGCCATCGACACCCACACCCGCCTCGTCGTCGCTCTCGGCGACCCACAGCCAGGCAACCGCAACGACACGATCGTCTACCGAACCTCCGGCATGGACCAGAAGCTGGCCGGACGGCCGGTCATGGCCGACGGCGCCTACCGCGGCAATCCTGAGGTGATCATCCCGTACCGCAAACCGGCCGACGGCAGCGAACTACCCGACTGGAAGCTCGCTCTGAACAAGCAGCACCGCAGGGTCCGAGCCCAGGTCGAACACGCTCTGGCCCGGATGAAGTGCTTCAAGATCCTGCGTGACTACCGCCGCGCCGCCCACACATTGACCGACACCGCATCCGGCATCGCGCACCTACACAACATCATCCTGGCCGGGTGACACCAGCAGCGTTGCCCCGCAATGTCTTCAACGAGTTACGAGACATCGTGCGCCACGAACGCGGGAGGGAGCAGATGTAGGCAGAGCTCTTGAACGCGATGCTGTGTGAGAGATGAAGGTTGGCCCTTCGGAGCCGCCCTGCGGGGGGAGGCTTCAAACCGCCACATGCTGCGGGAGCGCTGACGCGACCGTGGTGAGCGATGTGGAAAAGGCGTCCGAGAGGCGTCAGGTAGGGATCAGGAAGACGAGCGCGAGCGAACCACTGATGACGTGTCGAAATGTATTAGACGACACCAAAACCGGGTGCTTGATGTCGGCCCGGGACGAGTCTGGCGGGAGCCCGTTCACTGGCCAGGTGGTGTCCGGCATGGAGGTGGCGTGAGCCTGATCTGCCGCTCTCACATGGAACGTGGGAAGACACGGCCTGACACCGCTGCCCCAGTGGGGGCGGCAAGAGGGAGCACTCCAAGCGGCTGAACCGCAAGGAGCTGAGTACCGTCGCAGGACGTGTCGGCGGACCGGTCTGTAGTAGTGAGGAAGCCCCTGTAACGGGGGCGGAGCGAAGAGACCGGGTCATCCGTGGCTTGTGTTCGTTCGGTCAACCAGGCCAGAGTCCGGGAGGAGCTGCGTGAACCAGCTGACATCACCAGACAAGCCGTTCAATATTTCGAAGCGAGAGGTGTGGGAGGCGTACCTGAAGGTCAGGGACAACAAGGGCGCCGCCGGTGTGGATGGCTGCTCGATCGAGGACTTCGAGAAGGATCTGAAGAACAATCTCTACCGGGTCTGGAACAGGATGTCCTCGGGCAGTTACTTCCCGCCGGCGGTGAAGGCGGTGGAAATCCCGAAACCGCACGGCACCGGGGTCCGGGTACTCGGGGTGCCCACGGTCGCGGACAGGATCGCCCAGACGGTGGTCGCCGCGAGGCTGGAGGCGAAGGTCGAACCGATCTTCCATCCGGACTCCTACGGCTACCGGCCGAACAGGTCGGCCCTGGACGCGGTCGCGGCATGCCGGCAGCGGTGCTGGAAGACCGACTGGGTGATCGATCTGGACATCCAGAAGTTTTTCGACTCCGTGCCCTGGGACCTGGTGATCAAGGCGGTTCAGGCGCACACCAACGACCGTTGGGTGGTGCTGTATGTCAAACGATGGCTACAAGCACCGATTCAACAGCCCGACGGAACCTTGCGACAGCGAGACCGGGGAACCCCACAAGGCTCTGCGGTCTCGCCCGTGCTGGCGAACCTGTTCATGCACTACGCGTTCGACATCTGGCTGACCCGCACGTATCCGGCTATCCGGTTCGAGCGTTACGCCGATGACGCGGTCGTGCACTGCGTCAGCGAGCGCCAAGCCCGCGAAGTGCTGGCCGCGCTCGGGGACAGGATGGAGGAAGTCGGGCTGCGGCTGCACCCCGACAAGACCCGGATCGTGTACTGCAAGGACGGCAAGCGACGCGGCTCGGCCGAGCAGACGTCGTTCACCTTCCTCGGGTTCACGTTCCGCGCCCGCAAGGCGCGAAGCAGGAACGGAACGTACTTCACCAGCTTTCTGCCCGCGATCAGCAAGGACGCCCTGAAGAAGATCAGCGGAGAAGTCCGCTCCTGGCGGCTTCACATGCGGATGCACCTGACCTTCTCCGAGATCGCGCAACGGACCAACCCGGTCGTGCGCGGCTGGTTGCAGTACTACGGAGCGTTCTACCGCTCCGCGCTGTTTCCCCTCCTACGACGCATCAACGCCTACCTGATGCGCTGGATCCGCAAGAAGTTCAAACGACTCCGGACGTTCAAGAAGGCTCACGAGTGCTGGCACCGCATCACCTGCCAGCACCCCAGGCTCTTCACGCACTGGGCATGGACACCGACGTTCTGGTGACCAGGATGACAAGAGCCGTGTAACGAGAGATCGTTACGCACGGTTCTGTGGGAGCCGGAGGGTGAGACTCCCTCCGGCCACCCGACCTTTAGACAAGAGGAATGATCGATCAAGGGCTGTCTCCGTGATCAGCCGGGGTCGATGACACCCGACCGCAGGTTAAAGCTCAAGCTAGGCGGACGGACGTCACGATCGTCCTCCAGCCCGGCGCGGTGATCTGCCTGATCGGCGTCGCCGTGATCATGTACGCGCCGCGCGGCGGGCGCATGCTGTGGCGCCTGCGGCGAAGGCCGGAACAGGCCGGGGCGTGTCAGATGCGGTAGGTGCCGCCCCGGTCGGGGCTGTTGACGGAATCGATAAAGCGCGTGGCTCCAGCGGTGGACAGGCCGAACAGTTCGCAGAGCATGCGCAGGTCGCCGCTGGTGGCATGTGCCTCGTCGAGGATGCGGTCCTGGCGGATGAGCTGGCCGGACATGCCAAGCTGTTTGCGGATCCACCAGGGTGTGACGGGCCGGTCGTGCATCCAGCTGCGCCGGTGGATGAACAGGTGCGGATTGACGGTGGTCGGCCAGGTGGCGGCGCGGTGGTTGAGGTAGGCGGTCAGGCGTTGACGGGCCGGTTCCGCGAGGACGATGACCTGGTCTCCGATGTGCAGGCGGCCGTCGCGTACGTCGGTCAGGAGCATCGCGCGGAGCTGTTTGAGTCGCACGGCGTGGAAGGCGAGCAGCGCGGGGAGGGCGGCGGTGGCCGGATTGTCGGAGGTGAGGTTGTCGCGTAGTCGCTGCAGGTCCACGGCGGGGGTGATTTGGCGTTCGTGGGGTGCGCTCAAGCGGGCGGGGAGTGTCAAGTTAACCTCCCGTAATTTAGAGCAGCCCTTCGGCCACGGCGGTGGTGACCGCAGCGGTGCGGTCGGCGACGCCGAGTTTGGCGAACGTGCGCAGCAGGTGGGTTTTCACGGTTGCCTCGGTAATGTGCAGTTCACGGCCGATCTCGATGTTGGACATCCCGCGGGCGACGAGGCGCAGGACTTCGACCTCGCGCGGGGAGAGCGCGTCGTGCCGTGGGCGCCGCATCTGGTGCAGCAGGCGGGTGGCGACGGACGGCGCGAGCACGGTATCGCCGCGTGCGGCCGTCCGTACGGCGTCAAGCAGGTCTGTGCGGGAGGCGTCCTCGAGTAGGTAGCCGGTGGCGCCTGCCTCGACCGCGCGGAGGATGTCGCCGTCGGTCTCGTAGGTGGTCAGCACGACCACGCGGGTCTGCGGCGCGGCGGCCAGCACCTGCGCGGTTGCCAGCGCGCCGTCGAGTCCGGGCATCCGCAGGTCCATCAGTACGACGTCGGGGGCCGCCACGCGGGCGGCGGCGACCGCCTCAGCGCCGGAGGCCGCCTCGCCGACCACCACGATGTCGGGCTCGCCGGGTTACCCGCTGGCCGGCGTCGTAGCTCCAGGTGAGCGTCCAGGAGCTGACCAGCATGCCTCGCACTCCGGCGCGTACCACCGGGTGGTCGTCGACGAGCAGCACGGAGATGGTCACGATGGCACCTGTACCCGGATGGTCGTTCCGCGGCCTGGGGCCGACTCCACCTGTAGCGTCCCGGCGGTCTGTTCGACCCGGGCGCGCATCGACGCCAGGCCGTATCCGCTGCTGCTGCCGCTGGGCGGTGTGAATCCGCAGCCGTCGTCGGTGACCTCAAGCACGACGCTCTCCGCGCAGTACCGGAGCGTGACCGTCACGGCGTCGGCCCTGGCGTGTTTGCGCGCGTTGGTCAGCGACTCCTGAGCAGCGCGCAGCACCACCTCGGCCGAGGTGTGCAGCGCGGAGCAAACCGATCTGGAGCGGCGAGGACGGCCCCGGACAGGAAGCGCCGGGATTGCGCCGCAACTCACCGCTGCGCTGGCACCAGACGGCGTCGGCCACCCAGCACCTGGAAGACGCGGTAAGGGCGTAAGTGCCGCCAGCGGTTCACGCGAGTTGGCGGTCCGTGGGGTCAGCGCAGTTCACCGGGGAGCGGTCATGAGGGCGCCTGGCGGTCAGCTGAGAGGGCTGATAAAGGCCTGGATGATGACGAAGGCGGCGACGGCGAACACCAGGTAGGCGAACCACCGACGCAGCCGGTCTGCGGGCAGCCGGGACCCGAGCCGGCCGGCGGTGAGGGAGCCGAGGATGGCGGTGAGGGTGAACGCGGCGGCGATGCGGTAGTCGAGGGCGGCGTCGCCGGCGTGTGCGGCGAAGCCCGCTGCCGCGTTGAGCACGACGATCACTAGTGACGTGCCGACGGCGAGGGTCATCGGCAGGCCGAGCAACAGGACGAGGGCCGGGATGATCAGGAATCCGCCGCCGGCGCCGAACAGGCCGGTGAGGAACCCGACCATGATCCCGGCACCGACGGACTTCGGCAGACAGCCGCGCCAGTTGACGCCGCCGCCCGGCAGTGCGCAGTCACCACCGGCTTCACCGTCGCCGCGCAGCATCCGTGCCGTGGCCATGACCATGAGCACCGCGAAGCTGGCCAGGACGACACGCGGGTCGAGCAGCCGGTTTACCGCGGCGCCGGCGAACGCCGAGACGGCGCCCGCGCCGCCGACGATCGCGGCGATGCGCCACTGAACCTGCCGGGCGCGTACCCTCGGCAGTACCGCGACGGCCGAGGAGATCCCGACGACCAGCAGCGACTGTTCTCACTCCTTGTACGCTCATACCCCGGGGGGTATATACGGGACGGAGTCCGGGCAGACGATGACGGCGCCCCCGCCGACGCGGGGTGCCGCTGGTTGGCTCAGGACAGGGCCATGAACAGCTTCTCCAGCTGCTCCTCGGTCATCGGCGGTTGCTCACCACGCTCGCGCGCCTGCTGGCACTGCCGCATACCCGTCGAGATGATTTTGAAGCCGGCCTTGTCCAAGGCGCGTGAGACGGCCGCGAGCTGGGTCAACACCCGTTCGCAGTCGTCACCGTTCTCGATCATGGAGATCACCGCGCTGAGCTGACCGTTCGCGCGCTTCAACCGCGTCACCGCGTCCGACAAGACCTTGGCGTCCATCTCCACGCCCTCCACCTCCACGGCCCAGCATACCCCGGGGGGTACCTTGCGAGATGTGGAGCGCCTCACTGTACGTAGCCGCCCGCGCCGCCGGCTACGGACTGCCCGCCGCCCCCGCAGTTTGGGCGCGCGGGGGCCCAGCAACGGCACGAAGGGTGTCCGGAGACTCCTAA
>NZ_JBDJAV010000042.1:0-84291 GCF_039649625.1 Plantactinospora sp. ZYX-F-223
CGGCGGGGTGACCGATCGATCGCGCAGGTCGCGAAGCTTAGATTCAGACGATCAACGCAACACTGCTGGTGGATGGGTGGATCGTGGCTCGGATGGGTCGGCCGGGAATGCCGGACGCGATGAAAGAAGACTTGTGGCGGCGCTGGCGTGCCGGTGACTCCATCAGCGTGATATCCCGAGCCCTCGGCAAGCCGCCCGGTTCGGTCTTCACGGTGTTGAAGCACCACGGCGGCATCGCGCCGGCCGAGCGGGTGCGTCGGGTGGACCGTCTGACCCCTGAGGACCGGGAGACGATCTCTCGTGGTCTCGAGGCTGGCGCTTCCATGCGTTCGATCGCCGTGTCCGTCGGCCGTCCGCCGTCGACGGTGAGCAGGGAGGTCTCACGCAACGGCGGTCAGCTGAAGTACCGTGCGTTCGCTGCTGAGCAACGCGCTCGGGAGCAGGCGCGTCGCCCGAAACCGTCCGCCCTGCAGGACAACTTGGTGCTGCGTCAGCTGGTGATCGAGCTGCTGGAGACAGAGTGGTCTCCGGAGCAGATCGTGGGACATCTGCGGTTGGTGCACGCCGACGACCCGGTCATGCGGATCAGCCACGAGAGCATCTACCGGGCGGTCTACACGACTCGGTGGAAGGTGATCCCGCGTGAGTTGTGCGCCAAGCTGCGCACGGGCCGTCCCATCCGCAAGAACAAGAAGAACACGGTCAAGGGCCAGTGGCGCTCCCAAATCACTGGAGCACGGCCAATCGAAGAGCGACCTGCCGCAGCCGACACACGAACCGAACTCGGCCACCTCGAAGGCGATCTCATCATTGGAGCCAAGAACAGCCAGGTCGCGACCCTGGTCGACCGCAAGTCGCGCTATCTGACCATGGTCGCGCCCGCACGGGCGGCGGCTTCGGCCCGCGCGTATCCGGTGGTGCCGGCGGCCGACACCGGTCACGGTCGCGTCGGTGGGGACCTCGTCGCCCACGGCGCGGGGCTGGGCGTGCCCGCACTCGTCGCACATGGCCTCCGGCGGCGGCGCGGTCACTCACGCTCGGCAACCCGAAGCGTGTAGAGGCGCTGGTCGCTGCTGTGCGGGGTGACCGGGCCGGGCGGCAGGGAGGTGGCGCACACGCCGGGCTTCTTTTGACTGTCCGGCGTCGGTCAGTTGGTGGGACCGGTTGTGGCCACCGAGGCCCATAGCGCTGAGAGGATCGGGCGGCGTAGGTCGGTGCGGCGGGCGCACAGGCCGATGGTGAAGGTGCCGATCGGTGGGTCGGTGGGTATGGCCGCGAGCCGGTCTTTGACCGCGCTGGTGTCGAGCACGAGGCGGGGTACGACGCCGGCGCCGATGCCCAGCGCGACGAGGGTGAGCAGCGCCTCGTGTCCGTCCACCTCGGCGGTGATCGTCGGGTCGAGCCGTTGGCGGCGGAACCAGCGCCGGGCGGCGTCGCGGGCCAGGCCGCCGCGTGGTAGGACGAAGGGCACCGCGGCCCAGTTACCGGTGCGGGCGGTGGCCCGCAGTTGCCGGGCGGTGCGGGCCACGACACACACCAGCGGCGTTTCGGTTATGGGCGCGCTAGCGAGGTGTTCGGGTACGCGGGCCGGCAGCGCGGCGACGGTGACGTCGACCGCGCCCTCGTCGAGCCGGCCGATCGCGCTGGCCGCGTCGCCGGTCTGCAACTCCAGCCGCACCTGCGGGTGGGCCCGGCGGAACGGGGCCAGCAGGTCGGGCAGGATTGCCTGGCCCGCGGTCACTGACGAGAAGATCCGCAGGGTGCCGCTGAGGCCGGCCGGCTCCGGGCCGTGTTGGCGGTAGTCCGCCCAGAGGGCCAGTACCTGCCGGGCGTATTCGGTGAATCGCCGGCCCTCTTCGGTGAGCGCGACGCCGCGCGGCCCGCGGTCGAGCAGCCGGTGGCCGACCTGTGCCTCCAGCCGCTGGACGGTCCGGGTCAGGGTGGCCGGGCTGAGGTGCCGCTCCACGCTGGTGCGACCGAAGTTGAGCGTCTCAGCCAGGTGCACGAACACCCGGAGCGGCTCAAGCGAATCCATCTTTCACTCCTTGCAACAGGTCGTTGCAATAGTTGCGCTTGCTGAAACAGCATTGTCGCCGATAGAACAGCGTCATGGCCGCACTCACCTCCCAGATCTTCCCGGTCCGCAGCGTCGACCTGCCCGGCGGCGCGGAGACGATCGTGCCCGGCGGGCGGCACCTGTTCCCGTTGCTGCCGGCCGCCCTCGCCGGCGTACGCCGCATCGGCGTGCTCGGGTGGGGACCGCAGGGCCGGGCGCAGGCGCTGAACCTGCGCGACTCCCTGACCGGCAGCCAGATCCCGGTGACAGTGGGGCTGCGGCCCGGCTCCGCCTCGGCGCACGCGGCGCGGGCCGAGGGTTTCCGGACCGACGACGGCACACTGGGCGACTGGCTGTCCGTGGCGGCCAGCAGCGACCTGGTCATCACGCTCGTCTCCGACGCGGCCTTGGCCGCGCACCACCGGGAGCTGTTCGCAGCACTGCGGCCGGGCACGACGCTGGGGCTCTCGCACGGCTTCCTGGTCGGTCACCTGCGCCAGAGCGGCGCCGACTTCCCGGACGGGATCAGCGTCGTCGCGGTCTGTCCCAAGGGCATGGGCGACTCGTTGCGACGGCTCTACGTGCAGGGCGCACAGGTCAACGGCGCCGGCATCAACAGCAGCGTCGCGGTGCACCGCGACCACGACGGGCGGGCCGTCGAGCGGGCGCTGGCCTGGTCGGTCGGGCTCGGCGCGCCGTACACGTTCGGCACCACACTGGACAACGAGTACCGCTCCGACATCGTCGGTGAACGAGCGGTCCTGCTCGGCGCCGTACACGGACTGGTGGAGAGCCTCTACCAACGCTTCCGGCTCGCCGGCGACGATCCGCACACGGCGTACGAGCGCTCCTGCGAGAACGTGACCGGACCCATCGCGCGGACCATCTCCGCCGACGGGCTGGCCGCCGTCCGCGACCGGCTCGACCCGGCCGGGCGGCACATCTTCGACCGGGCGTACACGGCCACCTACCAGCCGGCCCTCGACCTGATCGCGGAGATCTACGACGAGGTCGACTCCGGCAACGAGTTGCGCAGCGTGGTGCTGGCCGCCCAGCGGCTGGCCAAACGGCCGATGGCACCGATCAGCGGCTCGCCGATGTGGGCAGCCGGCCCGGCCGTACGGGCCCGGCGCGCCGAGCGGGACCTGCCGGTCGAGCCGTTCACCGCGGGCGCATTCCTAGCCATGCTGACCGCCCAGGTCGACCTGCTTGCCGAGCGTGGCCACCCCTGGTCGGAGATCGTCAACGAGTCCGTCATCGAGGCGGTGGACTCGCTGCTGCCATACATGCACGCCCGGGACGTCGCCTACATGGTGGACAACTGCTCGGTCACCGCCCGGCTCGGCGCCCGCAAGTGGGGGCCTCGCTTCCAGGCGGCGTGCGACCAGATCGCCTTCCCCGACTTCGACGGCTCCGGCGACCCGGACGGCCAGCTCGTGGAAGCCTTCCGGAAGAACCCGGTGCACGACGCGCTCGCGCGCCTCGCCCCGCTACGCCCACCCGTCGACATCTCCATCTGACACAGGCACCGCCGCAGTCCGCGGCGCACGGATCACCCCGGCCGCAGGGTGTACGCCCAGCCGTACCCGGTTGTGCACCTGAGTCCGTACGCCGACAGAGGCCGAAACGCCGCCTTCCCGGTCACCGGCGTCGAGACCGGCTCCGGGACGACCAGGTCGTCCCACCCGTTGGCCCAGGCGGCGGCTGCGGGTGTCATGTGGGATCGAGGTAGGACAGGAGCAGCTTGATCAAGAGCACAGGAGTGAACCAAAACAGTGCGTCGGGCGTGGGTGCCAGCGTCAGGCCAAGGACGGTGACGGCGAAGGCCGCCGGCCGGTGTGCCTTCAGAACGAGTGCCGCACCAGCGACCGCGACCGCGTAGATCGCCGCGGCGGTCACCCAGGCGAAACCGGGCACCAGCCAGGCCATCACGAACGGTTGCACATGGGCGGCGACGAAGGTCAGATGGTGCCTGGGCTTGCGAGTCGGCGCGTGAAACCGGCGCTTGGCCGCCGCGGTGGCGTTGACCACGGCGCCGCCGTACAGGTCGAAGGCGACCACCGTGACCGCGGCGATGGTCCACCATGGCCAGCCCTGGCGGGCGGCCAGCGTGAGCGCGAGTGCGGCGCCGACGGTGGCGCTGCCGTAGCACCAGAACCGATCGCCCACGGTGGCGCCAGGGCCGATGAGCGCGTCGTCGACTCTACTCATGTCAGCCCGTTGACACAGACTTCGATGATGGGCTCGGTCAAGTCGGCCAGCGGGACGCCGGGATCTACCAGCCACTGGACCAGGCAGCCCTCGACGGCGCCCACAATTACCGCGGCCGTGCGGTCGGGATCCAACCCCCGCCTCAGTTTGGCCTGGCGCAGCAGGTCCGCGATCGCTGCACGGTAGTCACGGTATACGCCCGCGATGCCCACAGCAGCGGGCCACAGGTCCAACTGGAGGCGGGCCAAATCGGCGTCGGCGGCGAGCATCTGTACGGTGGCCCGAATCAACGCCGCCAGCCGTTGCAGCGGCTCACCGGCAGTGTCCGTGCGGGCCAGTATCTCGGCGGCCCGCGCGGCATGCGCGTGGAAGGCCGCCTCCAACAAGGCGTCGCGGCTGCCGAAGTACAGGTAGACACTGCCCTTGGCGATTCCCGCCTCGGCGGCAACATCCTCGATCCGGGTCGCGGCAAAGCCCTGGCGCGCGAAAACCCGCACCGCGGCGGTCAAGATGTCCTGCCGCCGCGCATCCTTGTCAACCTTCCTCGGGGTCACGCCGCTATTATGACTGACCGGTCAGTCACCTTCAAGAGTCGGACCGAAATTTGGCGAGTGGGACCGAACCGACACCCACCCGTAGCAGCTCTACGATGCGGCAACACCGAGGGAAGGCAGTCCCCGGCGGAGTAGCGCATGGACCTGGTGGCTGACATGTCGTACTACCACCCCGCGGGCAGCGCGCCTGAACCACCGCACGACGGCTGCCGGACGAACCTTGCGGGTGTCCGGGTTGGTCCACCCCTCGCCATCAACGAAGCAGACGACCAGCACGACGTCGTCCACTGGCTCGAACCGGTTAGCGACACCGCGTACGCCGCAGTCCCTCCCACCGGCGCACAACGGCGGCTGATGCAGTTAACAAGCCGGGTCCTGGTACGAGATCCGACGACAGCAACAGCGCGGATCCGGCGAGAGAAGCGCAGCGCTTCCGGCTACGCCGCCGCTAACGGTGAACGGCCATCCTCAGACGTAGCTTCAGGTGGGTGTCGGGCGGCGACGGCACGACGCTGGTACGGGCCCTGCTCACCACGGTCAACGGCATCGCCGCCGGGATGCGCAGCACCGGGTGATCTGGACCGGCCGAAGCTGCCCGTCAGCCCAGCTTCGGCAGATCCCGCCTTTCCATGTCCAGCCCGGCTCGGCACGGCCCGGCCCAGTTCGGTCCGGTGGGTGTGCGAGTCACCTGGGTTCGGTGTCGAGCGCGGTGCCGATGGTCCGTAGCGCACCGAACGCGGCGTCGGCTCGACCGTTGAAGTCGTCGTCGCGCAGCGTCGAGAGCAGGTCGAGAACTGCAGTGAAGTGGCGGCACTTCGCAGCCTGCTTGATCAGGTCTTTGGTCGCGTAGAGCCGCTCGCTTCGACGAGTGGTCCGTAGCGTCGCGTAGGCCTCCGCGAGCGCGCCGGTCTCCGCCTGGGTCGGCCGGGGCGCTGGATTGACGTTCACGGTCGGCGCGGCGCTCTCGATGGCGTCCGCGTCTGCCGTGGCAGTCGCCAGGATCCGCTCCACCTCCGCGGTGGCCTTCAGCCGGGCGGCGGCGACGGGTATCGCCGCCACCAGTTCCAGCGCGGCCGTCGCCTCCCCACGCTGGGCACGCAGCCGGGCCGCGCGCCGGAGCCGCTTGGTCAGGATCGGCTCCACCTCTGTGGTGGCTGCGTCCCGGGCAACAGCGACGGGTATCGCCGCCACCAACTCCAGCGCACCCGTCGCCTCCCCACGCTGGGCACGCAGCACTGCCGCGCGATGGAGGCTGTGGCAGACCTGCGTACTCCACCGTTCGTCAAGGGGCCGGATCGACTCCAGAGCCGCCCGGTACAGGTCGTCCATGGTCGCGGTGTTCGGCGGCGGCCACGGGGTGGCGACCGGCGCGGGTCGGTCCCGGAAACGATCGAGGTATCGCGCCAGCGGCGGGCCGAGGCGCTCGGCGGCGCTGCCGGCATCGGGCACGATGTCGAGGTCTCCCCAGCGGGTCGACCACGCGAACCGGCGGTCGACCGTCCAGGCGAGGATCGCGTCGAGCGTATCCCGCCGGTCGCCGGGGGCGATGACGAGTCCGGCTTCGAACGCCACCGCCCAGCTGCTGGCATCCAGCGCGAATGTCGGGTCCAGGCCGAGGTCGCGGCGGATGTCGTCGCCGGTGTCGGTGCGGTCCAGTTCCAGCGGACGGGGCCCAGGCGGCTCCCTCAGGAACGTGAGATCCCCGATCACCTTGCCGGTCGTGGCCCGGACGAACCGCAGGGTGCTCCAGCCGGTGGCGATGAGTACGTCGTCGACACCCCAGAGCACTCCTCCGGTGTTTTCGGGCACGTCGATCACCCGTAGCCGTTCAGGTTCTCCGGCCAACGACCAGACCTCGATGTGGCCGGCGGTGGTGAGGCACGCCGCCCGCTCGCCATCGGGTGCCCACGCCCAGGCGGTGTGATCCGATTCCTCCGGTTCCTGCTTCACCAACGCCAGGTCGAGGTCGTAGCGATGTTCGCCCTCGTCGTAGATGGCGACGAGGGGCCGGACATCGGTGTCGTCGCCGGCGGGAATCACGACGGCCAGTCGGCCCCGACCGTCTCGGTCGCCCCAGTACAACTCGGTGGCGCCGGGACGTTCGGGCAGGTCGGCCACTGGCCGGCCGGTCGCGGTATCGGCGATCACCAGTCGCTCCTGGGACTGGTAGGCGAAGAGCCGGTGGTCCGGGCTCCACGACACGGCTACGTCCGGTGTTTCGGTGTCGACAAGCCACAACACCTGCCGACTGTCGACGTCGATCGCGTACACCTCGCCGTCTTCGGCGCGCGCGAAGATCCGCGATCCGTCCCGCGACCAGATGGACCCCGTGGGGTAGAGCCACCTGGGCTCGGACTCGTCCTCAGCCCAGTCCGGAAGCGTGTCAGCCAGCAACAGCACCGACGCCGGCCCGTCGCTGTCGTCCTCGTCGTCCTCCCGGTCGTGGTCGTAGACCTTGCCGTTGACCAGCGAGACGAGGCAGCCGGACACCGCGCGTTCGAACCCGACGTGGACGTACGCACGCGTGCCGTCCGGCGCGAAGGCGTACCCGGGCGGCCGCCCAGACCCGTTGGTCACATCCGCGGCCCCAATCGGCTCGACGTGGTCACCGAACGGGTCCCACGCCCCCACCACGTTGGTGTCGAAGGCCGCCGCGACCCGCCGGCCATCGGCTGACCACTGCAGCAGGGTGGGATATCCCGGCCACCCGACACCGCCGCGGATCCCGTCCAGCACGTTGACACACCGCCCGGTGGACACCTCCCAGATCTGCAACGCGCCACCGCGCTCGTAGTCGCCACCACACCAACTGCCGACGGCAAGATAACGACCACACGGGCTCAACGCGAAGGCGTCGATTTCGTCAAAATGCACGTCGGGATGGCGCAGGACCGCGCCGGCCGACCTGATCCGCTCGGTCGCGAGCCGGTGCGCCTCGGTCACCCCGTACGCCTGGTCGAGCGCGACCAGCGCGGCGCGCAACGGCGGTAGGTCACGCACCGGAGTGAACGCGGACCAGTCCGCGCCGCGCAACGCCCTGAGGTACGCGTCCGGATCGGCGCCTGACGGCGGAAGGTCCACAAACCTGGGTGAGTGGCAAGAGGCGTCGTTATCAGGGTGGTCGCCCGATATATCCATGACAGCGGATTGTAGGCAGCGGCACCGACACCCCGCGGACGACCGAGCCGGCTGTCCAGAACTCCGCGGTCGCCGTCACGCGGCGTGTCTACCCCGGACCGGGCAGCGTCGGGCAGCGGCGATCAGGCTCAGCGCCAACAGGAACGCCGAGTACGCCACCGCACCCGCGGGGCGGCCGGCACCTGCCCGAAGCGTGCGGAATCGGCCAGCACCCACCCAGCAGTAACGCGTCCGCTAACCGTAACGGATACGCCTCCGCTAATGCCCCGCGCGGACAGTGAGCTGATCTCAGCGACTTTGTGGTAGGTACTTGTACTCGAAGTGGGTCAGGTGCAGCGCGGCGGCGACGATGTCACCGATCCGGCGCGGGCTGACGGTGGTGTGACGTAGCGTTTTCCAGCGTCCGACCAGGATCGCGAAGCCGCGTTCGCCCTGCCAGCGCAGGCCGCGCAGGAGCCGGTTGTAGGCGCGGTTGTCGGGTGCGAGCCGGCTGCCGTCCGCGGGTTGCTTGAGCGGAGTCTTGATGCCGTGGCCCGTGCCTTCGTAGCCGGAGTCGGCCAGGGCGGGCAGGTCGAGATCGGCGGCGGCCCAGTTCAGGGCGGCGGTGATCGCGAGTTCACGGACGCAGCGGGTGTCGTGCAGGTGCCCGGGCATCGCCTCGGAGGTCCAGATCGGCAGCCCGTCGGGGCGCATGACCGCCTGGATGTTCGCGCCGAAGTCGCGGTGCTTGCCGCAGAACCAGGCGTCGATCGTGTCGCCCTTGACCGACAGGGTGGTCTCGGACAGCCGGTCGCAGTCGAACAGTTTGCCGTCCAGGATGACGTGGAACCAGCCGTCGTCGGCCGCCCTACGCAGGGCGCCCGACCAACAGTGGCAAGACGCCCAACACTTCGACCAGGGCGACCTGCTCCTGACCGCCATAGGCGGAAGCGTGCCCGTCGTCGGCCTGCTGGATGCAACCGCGACCTTGGGGCCGCCTACAACCTTACGGTCGACGACATCCACACGTACTATGTGCTTGCCGGCACCACGCCGGTGCTCGTACACAACTGCGGTGGGCCTTGGAAATTGGCGAGGATTACTCTAAGCCCGATAAAAATGGCAACCCGCCCTCCATGTCCACCATGCGTAAGCGGTTCTGGAAGAATGAGGCGGCGGAGCCGGCCGCCGCAGACCAATATGGACCTGCGAACATCGGTCGTATGAAGCGCGGACTGGCCCCACAGCGGCAGCGTCCGGACGGATCGTGGGAGCCAATGGAGCTAAGTCACGAGCCTATTCCCGAGCGGGATGGTGGTGTGGTGCTAACACCACGGTGGCCAGAGGATCACGTCCTCATGGATCCGGGTGGGTATCGTAGGCTCCCACCCGACTATTAAGGCCGCCAAGTGAGTGCGGCACTGGGGCGCTCTGGATGCCGCGTTCAAGCACCGTGCTCAAGTCGTAACGTTCTGGGAGGATCCGGGTGAGTGCAAGCGGGGCTCAGGCAGCGGCCTTCTTCCGCGAGATCGTCCAAAGTCACACTGTTTGGTGGGTTCGAGACGACGCTGGCAGCCCGACGCCGGTATCGAGTTCTGGGCGGCGAGCTTTTCCCTATTGGTCGTCGGAGGCCCGTGCGCGGCGAGCCGCTAATCTATGGGGCCCACAATTTCGTGCCGTTTCGATGCCCTTAGATCATTGGCGAAGTGCGGCGCTGCCGGACCTAGCTAAGGATGACTTCCGTGTGGGAATAAATTGGAGTGGGCAGCGACTGACTGGATGGGACTTCACAGTCGATGAGGTAATTAATCGCCTCAATCATGCACTCGGCGAGCCACCATACGGGAAATAGATTCGGTCGCGCGGCGCCTGTCGTGGTGCGCGGCTGTCCGGATCCCGTAGAACGAATGTGGAGCCTCGTCGGCGAATGTGATGGCCCCCTAATCGGCGATTCGCCGTCGAACGGCGTGCGCGCGGGGCCGTGGGCCGGTCGCGCGTGCGCGCGGCCGGCTCCGCCGTGCCGTCTTGATCCTGTAGAGCAGTTTTGCCCCAGTCGGATCTTGGTCGAGGGCCTTGGTTCGGCTGGTTCACTGACGTGATCTCAACAAGAATCCGGTAGGTATCGGTATTCGACGTGGGTGAGGTGGAGGGCGGCGCGGACGATGTCGCCGATGCCGCGAGGGCTGGCGGTGGTGTGTCGTAACGTTCGCCATCGGCCGGTGAGGATCGCGAAGCCGCGTTCTCCGAGGCATCGCATGGATCGAAGCATGGTGTTGTAGTCCCGGTTGTCCGGAGCGAGGCGGCGGCTGTCGGCGGGTTGCTTGTACGGGGTGTGGATGCCCTGGCCGGCGCCTTCGTAGCCGGAGTCGGCAAGGGTCGGTAGGTGGAGTTGCGATGCCGCCCAGTACAGGGCGCCGGTGACGTCGAGGTGGTGGGCGCAGGTCAGGTCGTGTAGGTGTCCGGGCATCGCGTCGGAGGTCCAGATCGGCAGTCCGTCCGGGCGGATCACGGCCTGGATGTTCGCGCCAAAGTCGCGGTGTTTCCCGGAGTACCAGGCGTCGATCGTCTCGCCTTTCACGCTGGTGGTCGTCTCGGCAAGCCGGTCGGTGTCGAACAGCTTCCCGTCGAGGATCACGTGTGACCAGCCGTCGGCGGCTACTCGTCGCAGGGCGTCGTGCAGGGTGGGTGTCTGCGTCGCCAGGACCCGTACGGCCTCGGCGACGTACCGGTAGGCGATTGCTCTCGACACTCCGAACCCGGCCCCAAGGATGGTCTTGTCCTCTCCTTTGCGAAACCACACCAGCACCAGGAGTGCTTGGTAGAAGCAGGTCAGAGCGCGGGTACCCGGTCGAGTGCCGACCGCGCGACGCTCGGCGCGTAGCAGCCGCGCCACGTACTGCACGAGTTCCTTGGGGACGTCGAGGATGGCACGATAGGCAATCACGTGGGGTCCTTCCTGGTAGATCAGATTCCGTCGCAAGAACCTGTCTACCGAGGGCCCTACGCTCTGTCTCCGGACCATCCGTTATGGACGCGATGCCCGTGTCATCCCAACCTGTGTCGGCGGCCAGTGAAAGATCCCCATAGGCGGCCATTTACCGCCCCGCTGACGGCCAGGGTTCTCCCCGTGGACGGCCAGATATCTCCCCGCTGATCATGACGAGACGCTGGTCGGCGAGGGTCGGCGGCGTGAAACGTGGCAGGGAGATCGTGGAAATTTTGGAGGCGTACGACCTCACGGGTAGTTACCGTGCGGCGGCCGAGCTGGCCGGGTGTGATCACCACACCGTGGCCCGGTATGTGAAGTTGCGGGCCGAGGGGCGCAGCCCCGAGGAGCGGACGCATCGGGCTCGGCCGATCGACGAGTTCATGGACAAGATCGAGGAGCTGGTGGCCCGCTCGGGTGGCCGGGTCCGCGCTGATGTGGTGCATCGGAGGATCACCGCGATGGGCTTCGCCGGCGGAGAACGCACCACTCGTCGGGCGGTTGCCGCGGTGACGAAGTCCTGGCAGGCCGGGCAGAGGCGGGTGTTCCGCCCGTGGATCCCGGAGCCGGGGTTGTGGTTGCAGTTCGACTGGGGTGAGGGTCCGCGTATCGGCGGCCGGCGGACCACGTTGTGGTGCGCGTGGCTGCCCTGGTCGCGGTTCCGGGTGGTGATCCCGGTGTTGGACAAGACGCTGCCGACGATCGTAGCCTGCCTGGACGCCACCCTGCGGCGGCTTGGCGGGGTGCCAGCCTACGTGTTGACCGATAACGAGAAGACGATCACAGTCGAGCACGTCGCGGACATCACCGTGCGGAATCCGGAGATCGTGCAGGTGGCCCGGCATTACGGGATGACGATCCGCACCTGCGTGCCGGCGGACCCGCAGTCCAAGGGCGGCGCCGAGAACACCGTGAAGATCGCCAAGGCGGATCTGGTCCCGACCAGCGCGAACCTGCTCGATCAGTACCGCACGTTCGCTGAGTTGGAGGCGGCCTGTCGTGACTTCACCGACGAGGTCAACGCCCGGCTCCACCGCGACACCCGCCGCCGCCCGGCCGAGGCCCTGCTGGAGGAACGCCACCGGCTGCACCCGCTGCCGGCGCAGCCGTTCACGGTCGCGTTTGGCACCACCTGTCGGGGTACCGGCACAAGTACAAAGCCACGTACGGCTCGAAGTGCAGACCCTGGGCACGTCAGCCCATCCCCAGTGATCGACCACCTTGCTGACCGTCGGATCTCGCGAGGTGTCCCCGACGATAACCGTACGTGACGGATCTCCCCGAGTGCCGCGAGCCGCTCGCTTCCGGATCTGTCGAGATCAGTGCACGTGATCAAGGCTGGGTTTCTCGTCAAGGCCAAGGCGTTCGGCCGCCGCGAACCGGCGATGATCATCTGTTTTCTTCGTGCCCATTGACCGGTTGACCGTGCTGGACCGCGACGGGCCGTTCGAGGACGGTACGCAGGACAACGGTGGAATTCGTGTGTGAGATGGCCGGGATCGCCCGGATGCGATCGAGAGCATCGGCGAGTTTGACGGTAGTGCCGACTCGGACCTTGATGAGGTAGCAGTCTTCGCCGGCGACCTCGTGGACCTCCAGGACACACGCTTCCTTTTGGCAGTGCGGTGTTGACCGCGGCTTTGACGCCGGGTTCCGACCTGATGCGCAGCGCGACGAACGCGGCGGTGCCGGCGCCGACGGCTTGGGGTTCGGTGACGGCGCGGTCGCCGGTGGCGACACCTTCGCGCGAGAGCTTGTCCAGGCGGTCGCGCACGGCGGGCTCGGACAACCCGACGAGCGCGGCAAGGGCGCGAACGGTTTTGCGTCCCGTCTCGGGACAGTTCCGCCAGCAGGATGCGATTGACGTGATCATCGCGACCACCCACGCGCAATGTGGCGGTCCTCCGAGGGCCGGAGCGAGGGCACTTGGGCCTGGACCGGCGTGCCGGAGGATCAGGTCGCTGTCCCAGTCGACCAGGGTCGGGTCACTCGTCCAGAGGTGTGTCTGCGGCTGCCGGTCGAGCTGGAACGGTTCGATGGATGGCTGGACGATGAGCGGTTCTTCGCCTCGTTCGTGCCGCACTTCTCCCCGTGGATGTGCCGGCCGCGCATCCCGATGGTGACGTATCTGCGGTTGATGTTCCTCAAGCACCGCTACCGTTCACCCGCGGCTGCCACTCACTCAGGACATCGACGGACGTGACTTGACACACGTATGACGTCTGATCTACGTTTTTCTCGAATCGGTTCGCCGGGCTGTGTGGAGATCCCCCTATCCGAACCCCGCCAGCCGGACGTACGCCAGCGGTTTCGTTCGGATCTGCGTTGCCGCCGCCGACGGAAGGGACGCCTTCGGTCGGTGCCGATCGGGCCACGATCCCCGCAGGCCGGTTCGACCGTGCGCGGCAACCGTGGTACCGAGAAGGAGCTGAAGATCTTGAAGTACCGATCAGCACTTGTATCCGCCGCGGTCGCCGCAGTCACCGTCATGGCGGCCGGCGGCCTGACAATCAGCGGCGGGCTCACTGCTGCCGCCGGGGCCGACACTCTGGCGGCGACGGCCGGGTGTGGTAAGGCGCCCACGCTTGCCAGTGGGACACGTACGATCCAGAGCGGCGGGCAGAACCGCAGCTACATCCTGCGGGTCCCCGACAACTACGACAACAACCATGCATACCGGTTGATCTTCTCGTTCCACTGGTGGGGCGGCACCGCCGAGCAGGTCGACAACGGCAGCACCAGCGGCCCCCAGTGGTCCTACTACGGGCTCCGGCCGCTGGCCAACAACACCACGATCTTCGTCGCCCCGCAGGGCATCGGCAACGCCTGGGCGAACTCCGGCGGCCAAGACCTGACCTTCGTCGAGGACATGATCAGACAGATCGGGGCCGGCCTGTGCGTCGACACCACTCAACTGTTTGCCTCGGGCTTCAGCTACGGAGCCGGGATGAGCTATGCCATCGCCTGCGCGCGGGCAAACGTGTTCCGCGGGGTGGTGCTCTACGCCGGGGGAGTCCTCAGCGGGTGCGAGGGCGGAACTCAACCCATCGCCTACTTCGGGATCCACGGGCTGCGGGACTCCACGCTGTCGATCGCGGGCGGGCGGTCGATGCGCGACCGGTTCGTCAGGAACAACGGCTGCACGCCGCAGAACCCGCCGGAGCCGGCGCAGGGCAGCCTCACCCACGTCGTCACCTACTACACCGGGTGCAGGGCGGGCTATCCAGTGGTGTGGGGCGCCTTCGACGGGCCGCATGCCCCCAACGCCGTGGACGGCTCCGCCGACCCGTACGCGCCCGGCGCGAGGTCCTGGACCCAGCAGGCGGTGTGGACCTTCATCACCCAACTCGGCCCCAACCCGCCGACGAGCTCGCCGACGACGAGCTCCCCGCCGTCGACCTCGCCGACGACGAGTGCGTCACCCAGTTCCCCGGGGCCCAGTGGCGCGTGCCAGGCGAGCTACCGGACGGTCAATTCCTGGCAGGGTGGCTTCCAGGGTGAGGTCAGCGTTACGGCCGGCGGTTCGGCGATCAACGGCTGGACCGTCCAGTGGACGCTCGCCGGCGGCCAGAACGTCACCCAGGTGTGGAACGGCACGCTGACTACCAGCGGCTCGACCGTTACGGTGCGCAACGCCTCCTACAACGGATCGGTGCCGGCGTCCGGGTCGACCACATTTGGCTTCCTCGCCAACGGCACACCGTCGACGCCGGCACTGACCTGCGTCAGCCCGTAGCCCGGCATACGCGTCTCGGGAGGCTCGTGAGACGGGCTGCGGCCGGTCGGACCGTCGTCGACTGAAGCGGCCGTGGACGGGCCGCAGCAGAACGACACCGCTGTCACCCACAACGCCCAGGCCGGGTTGAACCCGGCAATGGCGTCACCTCCCGGGGTGATGGTCCAAGCGCGAGCTTGGTGCTCCGGTCGTCGACCGCACAGCGAGCTGCCGGTTCCGTGCCTCGTACGGCAACGATTCAGACAGAACATCGAGGAGGAAGCGCACAGATGAACGACGTTCCAGCTCACCCGAAACGCCGTACCGGCGGTCGCGCGAGACTGCTGCTCGGCGGTGCTTGCGCCGTGGTGATCGCCGTGTCCTCAGTGGCCATAGTCACGTTCGCCCACGCCGATCTCAGCGGCCCGCCCGGGACTACCTTGAAGGCTGCCGCCGAGCGGAGTGGCCGGTACTTCGGCATGGCCATGGGGGCAGACCGCCTCAGCGACTCAGGCTTCCAGACTATCGCGCGACGCGAGTTCAACATGCTGACGGCCGTCAACGAGATGAAGCCCGACGCGACCGAGCCCAACCCGGGCCAGTTCAACTTCACAAACGCTGACAGGCTCTACAACTGGGCCATTCAGAACGGCATGCGGGTCCGCGGCCACACCCTCGCCTGGCACGCACAGCAGCCGAGCTTCTGGCGGAATCTCAGCGGCAGCGCCCTGCGCTCCGCGATGATCTCGCACATCAACGGCGTCATGGACCACTACAGAGGCAAGATCTACCAGTGGGACGTGGTCAACGAGGCCTTCGAGGAGAACGGCACCCGGCGGAACTCGAACCTGCAGGCCACTGGTAACGACTGGATCGAAGCGGCGTTCCGGGCCGCCGACGCCGCCGACCCGGCCGCGGGTTTGTGCTACAACGACTACAACATCGAGAACTGGACCTACGGCAAGACGCAGGGCGTCTACCGGATGGTGCAGGACTTCAAGAACCGTGGTGTGCCGATCGACTGCGTCGGCCTCCAGACCCACTTCACCGGTGGCAGCTCACTGCCGGGCAACTTCCAGCAGACGCTGTCCAGCTTCGCCGCCCTCGGGGTGGACGTGGTCCTGACCGAGGTCGACGTCACCAACGCGTCACCCAGCCAGTACCAGGGACTGACCCAGGCCTGCATGAACGTCCCCCGCTGCCTCGGCATCACGACGTGGGGCGTACGGGACAGCGACTCCTGGCGCAGCAGCGAGAACCCGCTGCTGTTCGACCGCAGCAGCAACCCCAAGCCCGCGTACACCTCCGTCCTCAACGCTCTCAATGCCGCCTCCACCACGGTGCCAGGCACGACCACGCCGCCGAGCACCCCGACCAGCGCGCCCCCGACCAGCGCGCCCCCGACCACGCCGCCCGTCACCGGGCAACCGGGCGCCTGCACCGCGACGTACCGCATGGTCAACAGCTGGGGCGGCGGCTTCCAGGGCGAGGTCACCGTGGCAAACAACGGCTCCGCCACCCTCAACGGCTGGACCGTACGACTGACGCTGGCCAGCGGGCAGACCCTCGCCCAAATCTGGAGCGGCACCAACACCGGCACCAGCGGCGCGGTCAGCGTCCGCAACGCCGCGTACAACGGCACCCTCGGCGCGAACGCCTCGACCAACTTCGGCTTCCTCGTCAACGGAAGCACCGACGCGGCGCCCGGCAACATCTCGTGCACCAGCCCCTGACCGACCGACGACACGAACCAGCACTATCGCATCAGGACCCTGACAGGGCCCGGAGCCACCGGCTCCGGGCCCTGCGCCGTCGTCGTCGGCCGGCGAGCTGACGCCGCCGGCGAAGAATGCGACTCCCGAACCGCGTCGCACCACCGCGCCTGATCTATCAAAATCGGGCCGGTGCACCGCTGGTCCACGAGGTTTTGATGCACGAACCCGAAGGGTTCAGGCCGCATGGCGAGACACGAGCAGAGCTTTCCGCCGCTGACGAGGTGGATCTGCGACAGGTCGACGAGCGGCTGCGCGTACAGCTCGTACCTAACGCGTGGATGATGCCGCGCCGGAACCGTCGTCCGCCAGCCATCGATCTCCGCCTCGGCGAGTGGGTGCGGTGGCAGGGCATACCAACTCGGTGCGTTGAGTCTCGCTCACGGTCAGGTCTCGACCGACACTTTCCTGGCGTAACCGACGTACGTGGTCAACGAGCGCGCCCGTCGTCCGGTAGTCACTGGCACGCGTCCTCAGGCGCTCGACTCCATTGGTGGGCACCTGCTGCGGTCGTGGACCGGCCCCGCCCGCCCCGAACGAGGCGACGTTGGTGATCAGTAGGGTCATCCGGGCACATTGAGCTGGATCTGGTAGACGCCGAAGTCACCCCACGTCCCCGAGGTGATGAAAGGGTGCGGCCGTCCGCGCCGCCGAATGCGCGTTCGTGGTGTTCCTGCCTCCGGAGATTGGGCCCAGTGCTCTGCGTCGGGCGCGAACACGTGTATCTTGCCGTCCGCATAGGACGCCCAGTAGAGTTGCCCGACCGGGTGGGATGAACGCGTTAGCCACCACGAGGTCGCTGTCGACCTGCCACGGCCATCAGCTCAGACCGATCGTTCGACCTTTCCTGAGCCGAGATCACCTGCGCGGATCTGCCGCGATCCGCGCTCATCCCTCCGTCCTTCGGTGACACAACGTAGTTAGATCAGTCAGCCGTCTTGGTGGCCGACGGCGGTCCTCGATGCACCCCACGTCGATCCGTCGGCTTGTGGATCTTTGTAGCTCATCGTGTACCGGGCTCTGCACTCCAAGCCGTACCCCGACACCACCCGCCGGGTGAACTGGGACTGCACCATCTCCGTCGACGGGGTCCGCTACTCGGTTCCGCACCGCCTGGTCGACACTCGGGTCTGGGCCCCGGTTCCACGGTGACGAGCTGATCGTCACCGCCGTCGGCGAGGACGGGCCGGCCGAGGTCGCCCGCCATCCGCGGGCCCAGCCGGGGCGTCCGTCGATCCGAGATGAGCACTACCCGCCCCGATCACGCCAGTCCGAGACGGCCGAGCGGGTGCCCCGGGCTCGCACCGCCGACGAGGCCGCATTCCTCGCTCTCGGCCCCGGCGCTGCCGCTTGGCTGGTCGAGGCCGCCGCGGCCGGGGTCCGCGGCCTGCGCCGCAAGATGACCGAAGCCGTCGCTCTCGCGAAGCTACATGGTGTCGACAAGGTCGACCGGGCCCTCGGAACCGCGGCACTGGCGGGCCGGTTCGCCGACAACGACCTGATCCGCATCCTGGCCCACCAACGCGACGACGACACCCCACCAACCCGGGCCAGTGAAACCCACAGCCTGCAGCCAGGCACTTCTGCCTGGTCGACCTTCGGCACGACGACTGGAGAACAGTGACCATCACCCCGTTGCGGGTCACCGGCACGGCCGGTGACCCGCTGACAGAAGCGATCGAACTCACCCGGCGGCTGAAACTGCCACACCTGCGCCGGGCGATGGCCGATCTGATCCCGACCGCGAAAGCGCAACGCTGGGACCCGGCCGAGGTGGTGCGAGTGCTCCTCGCTGAGGAAGCCGCTGGCCGGGACCAGGCCAACCTGCGCACCCGCCGCAAACGCGCCGCGTTCCCCGCCGGCAAGACCTTCGGCGACTGGGACGAAGCCGCCTCGTCGATCCCCCGGCCGACCCAGGACGCTCTACGCAGCCTGGTATGGATGCAACGCAAGGAGAACCTGTCCATCTGCGGCCCGTCAGGCACCGGCAAAAGTCACTTCTGCGAAGCCCTCGGCCAGGCCGCCGTCGAAGCTGGCATGACCGTCGCCTGGCTCACCATCGAAGACCTCGGCGTCATGGTCCGCCGGCACCGCCCCGACGACTCCGTCGCCCGGGCCATGGCCAGGCTGATCCGCACCGACCTGATCATCATCGACGACATCGGCCTGCTACCGGTCTCCCCAGACGCCGCCGAAGGCTTCTACCGCCTGGTCGACGCCGCTTACGAGCGGCGCAGCCTCGCGGTCAGCTCGAACCTGCACCCGTCCGGCTTCGACGAAATCATGCCGAAGACCCTGGCCACCGCCACCGTCGACAGGCTCCTGCACCACGCCCACGTCGTCGTGACCCAGGGTGACAGCTACCGGTTCAACCAAGCCACCGCGGGGCAGGGCGTCAAAGCCCTGCACTGACCCCAGCACCACCCCTCGGCGGGGAACTATCTGGCCACTGCTGGGGAGAAACCGTGGCCGCCAGCGGGGAAAACTACGGCTCTGGCACGAAGTTGGTGCATCGGGCTCGACCCCGGCGTCCGGGTGAGATCCGATGTGGATGATCATGCCTGCGGTGTGATGACCATGGCCTCGAAGGATTGCTACCCCATCTTGCGGCCCTGCGGATCGGGTGTGTGCGGGCCGAGGGACGGTCGGTCTGGCTGGATGCCGACGTTTCGGCTGATGATGCGCGGTGTCCCGGCTGCGGGTCCAGGTCGGCGCGGGTGCACAGCCGGTACCGGCGGACGCTGGCGGACCCGGCGATCGGTGGCAGGCAGACGCTGCTACGGGTGCGTATCCGGCGGTTCTTCTGCGACAACACCGCCTGTGCCCGGCGGACCTTCGCGGAGCAGGTGCCGGGTCTGACCGCACCATATGCCCGTCGCACCCCGCTACTGCGCGGCATCCTGGAGAAGATCGCCCTGGCTCTGGGCGGCCGGCCGGGTGCACGGATGACGCGCCTGCTGGCCGTCGGGGTGTCCCGCACAACCCTGCTACGGCTGGTCCGGGCGCTGCCGGTGCCCGAGGTCGGCACGGTGACGGTGCTCGGCGTCGACGATTTCGCGTTCCACAAGGGCCGTACCCATCGGCACCTGGGGCAACATCCGCACCGAGAAACTCGGCCCCAACCGGTACTGCGCCCGAGCCCGATTCCGGGACCACGACGGCAAGACCCGCGACGTCGAGGCCACCGACACCACTGGCCCGGCCGCTATCCGAGCGCTCAAGATCAAGCTGCGCGACCGCGCAGCCCCCAACGACGACGAAGTCACTAGAGAAACACACATCAGCAGGCTCGCCGCGCTGTGGCTGGAAGAGATCACTGCGGAGAAACGCATCTCACTGCAAAGCATAAGTCGATACGAGATCAGCGTGCGCGTCTCGATCGTGCCCGCCCTCGGCAACCTACGCGTGCGAGAGGCCACCGCAGGCCGCCTCGACAAGTTCCTCCGCAAGATCGCCGAGGACCGCCCATCGGCCGCCAAGAGCGCCAGGGTGGTCCTCGGTCAGATGTTCGCCCTAGCCGTACGTCGAGGTGCGCTCACGACCAACCCCATCCGCGAGACCGGCCAACTACCAAAGCCGCACAAGAAGGTAGTCGCCCTAGAACGGGAGCAACTGGACGACGTTCGCTCAGCGATCCGGAAGTGGCAGCAGCCGACCCCCGGCAAGTCGGGACCTCGACCCACCACCGACCTCGCCAACATCATCGACCTCATGCTCGCCACCGGCGCCCGCATCGGCGAGATCCTGGCACTGCGGTGGGAAGACCTGGACCTCGCCGCCGAACGTCCCGTCCTCACGGTCTGCGGCACCATCATCTACATCAAAGGCAAGGGCTTCCTCCGGCAGGAGTGGACGAAGACCGACGCTGGCTACCGGTCAGTCTTCCTGCCCCGATTCGCAGTCGGGATGCTGATAGGCCGCAAGCTCACCGCCGCCGCCAACCCCAACGACGCGATCTTCCCCTCCCGGCGCGGCACCTGGCTATCCCCTCCCAACGTGCGTCGCCAGTGGCGTGCAGCCCGCGCCGACACCGGCCTCGAATGGGTCACCCCCCACCTTCCGCAAGACCGTCGCGACCCTCATCGACAAAGAGGCCAACGCCGACAGCGCCGCCGCCCAACTCGGGCACGAAAGTAAGGAGACCACCAAGAGGCACTACATCGTCAAGCCCGCTCTCGCCCCGGACAGCTCCCACATCCTCGAACAGCTCGGCGGGAGGCCGGAGTCAGGCGATCCCGAGCCCCGCCACCCCGGCCAGAGCCCGGCCGCATAGATCCGGGGCACGGTAGCGGCTAGCGCCGCCACCACCCGGGCCTGTCGAACCTGATCGCCAGGGGCGTTACCGGGGGGTTTTCGGGGGGCAGCTTGAAACCACATAGATAACCATCAAGGCCCTGGCCAGCTTACTGCTGGTCAGGGCCTTATTGTTGTGCGCCGCCAGGGACTCGAACCCCGAACCCGCGGATTAAGAATCCGCGGGTTCGGGGTTCGAGTCCCTGGCGGCGCACAACTGAGATAGGCCCTGACCTGGGGTTTCACCTGGGTCCGGGCCTTTTTCAATGCTGCGGCCGTGCCCGGGTGCTCGACGGGTGCTCGGGAGCCGTTGGACGGATACCGCGTCCGTGGATTGTCCGCTGCGGTTGTGGACCGGCTCGGAGAGTGGCTGCCTGCATCCCTGACGGTCAGTCCTGATCGCTGGCAACTGCTCGCGACTCGTGGACGAGTCGGGCTGCGGTCTCGAACGCTGCCTTCCAGGGGAAGACTCTCTGCCGTTCGTTTCCGCTGCCCGGTGGGTGGGGCTCCCAGCCGTCGTCTTCGCCGAGCAGGACGCGTACGCGTTCGTCGCGCAGGCTCACCACGGCGCGTTGGAAGGGTGCGCGGGTGGCCAGGGCGGCGTTGACGAACGGGACGATGACTGTCGGTACCTGGCGTCCGATCAGCTCGGCGACCGAGGTCATGGCGTAGTTGTCGGCGATGCCGAGCGCGATCTTGTTGATGGAGTTGTAGGTCGCGGGGGCGATGACGAGAGCGTCGGCGGCGGGAAGCGTGCGGCGGCCTCCTAGAGACATCTGGTAGGTGGACCTGACCGGGTGCCCGGTCATCGTCTCGATCGCTTCGGTGTTGATGAAGTCGATGGCGCTGGGGGTGGTGGTGACCGCAGCCGTCCAGGTTTTCTCTGTAGCTGCGGCGATCAGTTGTGTCACGTCGGTGGCGGGGCCGGCTCCGCAGACGACGATCTGAAGGTGGCCGACGGTCATACCGGGATCCCGACGCGGTGGGCGAACTCAACGACTTCGGTACGGACGTGGCCCCGGCTGAGGGCTGCGAGGTCGCCGGCGATGCGCTGGACCGCCGGTCGGCACCGGAGTTCCTCGGGTGCCACGTCGTACGCGATGCGCAAGGCGTTCAGGCTTTGCTCGTAGCGTCCCCACTGGCCGTAGGCACGGGCCACGTCAACGAACAGTGAGGCTTTGCGTTCGGCGAGGTGGATTTTGTCCAGTGGCACCTGGCGGGCGAGGGTGATCGCGGTGCCGGCGTCGCCCAGGGTCAGCGCGATTTTGACCTGGTGGAGCAGGACGTTCGTGGCGCCGAAACCGGTCCACCGGTCGTTGCCGTCGTAGCCGAGCCGTGCGGCGGCACGGGTGGCCTCGTCGAGCATGGCTTGCGCGCTGTCCCGGTCGTCGCTGCGCGCGGCGGCGATCGCACCGCGAAACAGGAGGGCGCCGTAGACGGCCACCTGGTCGGCGGACCTGAGGTGGGTGTCCCGTTCGAGGGCGCCGGCCGCGTTCCCGGCCAGGTTCCTCGCCTGCCTGGTGTGGCCGTTGCTCATCAGGGCGTGGGTCATGATCCGCGCGCTGGTGGCCATTGCCACCGGGTCCTGGCTGGCCGTGCCGGCGTGGGCGCTTCTCTCGGCCGCCACCAGGGCCATGCCCCGGTCACCGATCTTGAGTAGCACGCTGCCGACGACGTGGTACAGGTCGCTGGCCAGGGCGTCGATTCGGATCCGCTGGTCGCCCTCGGCTTCCGCCTGGGTCGGTGCCAGAGCGGGTAGCAGGGTCGCGAGGCGACCGAGAACCTGCTCGTACCGGCATGCCTGGTAGGCGGCCTTCGCGGTGGCCACGTCGCGAGTGAAGTCTCGAGGGGGCAGGGCAACCGGCTCGGCGGCCAGAGCGGTCGGCGCTGAGACCAGCGCGTCGAGTAGTGGCGTGACGCCGGGAAGGACAGCCATGCCGCCGACCGTCGCGCCCTGCAGGAACTGTCTACGCTGCACGTCACCGTCCGACTCAAGGCCAGGTCTGTCCCTGCCAGTATCGGCGTCCGCAGCGGCCGGCGGTCTGGTGGTAACGGCAAGTGCACCACTGGTGCCTTGCCCCCGTAGCGCCTCGAAGCGTTCCAGAACGTCGGGGGCGGCCCGGGCGAGCACCGTATCGAGCGCGGCTTGCATGTCGGCACGTAGTTGGATGGTCTCGCCCTGGCTGCTCCACTTGGCCACCGTGCGTCGGGCCGCGCCCAGGTATTCGGCGAAGCCGGTGACGCTCATTCGTAACGCCCGCCGCAGGGCGTTTGCGTCCTGGCCGGTCCAGTTGGTCACTGTGGCCATCGGATGCCCTCTCGATGGGACAGGTCAGCGTGCCGATCGTAGCGTCACGTGGCGTGCCGGCGGGTGCACCGCGAGTGCACCGCGAGTGCACCGCGAGTGCACCGCGGGGACATTCCTCGTCGTCACGCTCCCCGGCGATTCTGAATCGGCCGGTCGCCCGTTCGTGACGAACGGGCGCCCCACCACCTTTCACGGTTTCCATCAGGGAGCGCCGGAATGAAGCATGCAGCCACTCGAGGCCAGAAGCGCTTGACGCGTCGGCCGGCGGCGTCCCCAGCGACTGGCACGTGTGTGCCGGTGACTCCCCGTCTGCGTACTGCGACGAGAGCTGCGCGGGCGGGTGACCGGCGGTCTGCTCCCAGCCGCCGCCCGGCGGCGGTGGGCTCGCCCTTCCCCAGGCGAGTCCACCGCTTGCCGGCGCCTACCTGCTTCGGGAGGCGGCCATGACGGTGTACGTCTCGCGCAACGCGACGACCGGCGGACCATGGCGTACGGATCCGCCGAAACACGCCGGTCCGTCCGAGTTGGAGCGGATGCCCGAGCCGCCGCTGCTCACCCACGTGTGGCGTCAGCATTTCGAACGGCAGGCACGGGAGGCGATGCGCCGATGACCGAAGCCCACCCGGATGCCGTAACTGCGTATCGCCGCACCTCGAAGCAGGGAGAACAGGCGCGGAGGGAGCACTTGCCGCTGCGTCCGCTCTGGCTGTGCCGGACCTGCGGACAGCCCTGGCCCTGCGGGCAGGCGAAGCTGGATCTCTTGGTCGAGTACCAGGGCAGCAGGCTCGTGGGCCGGTTCCGGCCACAGCGCGCCGATGGCGGCTCGTACCCGTACCACTACATCATCGACCAGCTCGAGTCATCATCGAACCCTGCACGTTCACCGGCTCGCGGTTCACCGGTACCCGGCTGACCGATGTACGCCTCAAAGACGTCCTCTTCGACGGCTGCCGCTTCGACTACGCCACCTTCCAACGCGTCGTCGCCGCCGGAGCCACGGCCTTCACCGACCGCACGCTCACCAACGCCATGTGGTCGTCCTGCCGACTACCCAAAATCGCCATCAGGTCCTGTCAGTTGACCAACCTTTAACTCGAATCCTGCCAGCTCCAAGACGCTGATCTTCGCGGCAACCGCCTCCACGATCTCAAGGCGGCACTCGTCAACCTGCACGGGGTCACCATCGGCGAAGACCAACTCTCCGAACTTACTCAGATGGCCATCGCGGAGCTACGCGTTGAGGTGCGGGCTGACTGAGGCATCAGAGCGCGGCGAGGCCGACCGGCTCAGGAGTCCGCCGAGGCTACTCGAAAAGTGGCCGCCGGAAGGCGTCAGCGACTCGCCGCTGCCGGGGTGGTTCGACTTTCAACAGTTCGACTTTGCACAACAGGTCCGCCGGCACTTGTTTCGCCGGCTACGCAGCCCTCGCGGGCGGCGAACACCGCGAAGCGGCCGGCTACCAAGACACTCGACGCCCTGCACGCCGTACGGCAGCGGCCTCAACCACTCTGACCCGGTGGAACTCCCCGACACCCCGCGACCGGGTTGGCAGCTGATCCGGCGATGGTGCTGGCCGTTTCCGCCGGGACGTCGGTGAGACTTCCACGGGCGCGGAGAGATCAGGTGTGGTTTAGTGCCGGTGAACGGGTTTCGACAGTGGGGTGGGGATGAACGGGGCGGCCGATCCTCGGCGGCGGGTGCCGCGTACCGACGTACTGCTCGCCGATCCCCGGCTGGCGGCTGCCGAGGCCACCGTCGGGCGGGCCCGGCTCAAGGCCGTACTCGGCGCCGCCCAGGACCGGGTCCGGCGTGGTGAGATCGCGCCGGAGGAGGTCGTCCCGGTCACCCTGGCCGCGCTGCCGGAGACCGCCGCCGGGCTGCGCCCGGTGCTGAACGCCACCGGGGTGGTGCTGCACACCAACCTCGGCCGGGCGCCGTTGTCGGCGGCGGCCGTCGACGCGGTGGTCGCGGCCGCCGGGCACACCGACGTGGAACTCGATCTGCGCACCGGGCGGCGGGCCCGGCGGGGCCGGGGCGCGCTGGCCGCACTCGCCGCCGCGGTGCCGGCGGCCGGCGGGGTGCACGTGGTCAACAACGGTGCCGCCGCGCTCGCCCTGGCCGCGACCGCCCTCACCGCCGTGCGGCAAACCGGCGGGGCAGCCGGGCTCGGCGACGGGCCGGCCGGGCGGGAGATCGTGGTCAGCCGGGGCGAACTGGTGGAGATCGGCGACGGGTTCCGGCTGCCGGACCTGCTGGCCAGCACCGGCGCGACGCTGCGGGAGGTGGGCACCACCAACCGGACCGCGCTGGCCGACTACGCGGCGGCGGTCGGGCCGGGTACCGCGTTCGTGCTCAAGGTGCACCCGTCGAACTTCGTCGTCCGGGGCTTCACCGCCGCCGTACCCGTCGACGAGCTGGTCACCCTCGGCGTACCGGTGGTGGTGGACATCGGCTCCGGGCTGCTGGCCCCGGACCCGCTGCTGCCCGACGAGCCGGACGCCGCCTCGGCACTGCGGGCCGGCGCCGCGCTGGTCACGGCGAGCGGCGACAAGCTGCTCGGCGGTCCGCAGGCCGGGCTGCTGCTCGGCGACGCGGAGCTGGTCGAACTGCTCCGCCGGCACCCGCTGGCCCGGGCGCTGCGGGTGGACAAGCTGACCCTGGCCGCCCTGGAGGCGACTCTGACCGGTCCGGAGACGCCGACCTGGCGGGCGCTGCGGACCACCCCGGCGGCGCTGCGGCTGCGCACCGAACGGCTCCGCGACCAGCTCGCCGCCGCCGGCCTGAGGGCCGAGGTGGTCCCGCACGACGCCGTGGTCGGTGGCGGCGGGGCGCCGGAGGTCACCCTCGACTCGTGGGCCCTCGCCCTCCCCGAGGAGTATGCCGAACCGCTGCGCCTCGGCGACCCGCCGGTACTCGGCCGGCTGGAGCGGGGCCGGCTGCTGCTCGACCTGCGCTGCGTACCCGTCGACCGGGACGAGGCGGTGCGGGCCGCCGTCGCCCGGGTGCCCCGAGGACGGCGGGAGAGCTGAGGTGCAGGTCGTCGCCACCGCCGGACACGTCGACCACGGCAAGTCCACCCTGGTCCGGGCGCTGACCGGGATGGAGCCGGACCGCTGGGCGGAGGAGCGGCGCCGGGGCATGACCATCGACCTCGGCTTCGCCTGGACCGCGCTGCCGTCCGGGACGGTGCTGGCGTTCGTCGACGTACCCGGACACCAGCGGTTCGTCCCCAACATGCTCGCCGGGATCGGCCCGGCCCCGGCCGCGCTCTTCGTGGTCGCCGCCGACGAGGGCTGGATGCCGCAGTCCGCCGAGCACCTGGCCGCGCTGGACGCGCTCGGGGTCCGGCACGGGCTGCTGGTGGTGACCAGGACCGACCTGGCCGATCCGGCCGCCGCCACCGAACTGGCGCTCGCCGAGATCGCGGTCAGCTCGCTCGGCGAGGTCGAGGCGGTCGCGGTCAGCGCGACCACCGGCGCCGGGCTGCCGGAGCTGCGCGCCGCCCTGGACCGGCTCGCCGCCCGGCTGCCGGTGCCCGAGCCGAGCGCCCCGGTGCGGCTCTGGGTCGACCGGGCGTTCACCATCAGGGGCAGCGGCACGGTGCTGACCGGCACCCTCGGCGCGGGGACGCTGCGTACCGGCGACGAGCTGGAGCTGACCGGCAGCGGGCAGCGGGTCCGGATCCGGGGCCTACAGACCCTGGGTACCCAGGTGTCCGAGGTCGCCGGGGTGGCCCGGGTCGCGGTCAACCTGCGCGGGGTGCCCCGGGAACAGGTCGGCCGGGGCGACGCGCTGCTCACCCCGGGACGGTTCCAGCAGACCGACCTGGTCGACGTCCGGCTGGCCGGCGACCCGGTGGCCGAGCTTCCGGCGGAGGTCACCCTGCACGTCGGTTCGGCCGCGGTGACCGCCCGGGTACGCCCGCTCGGCGCCGACACCGCCCGGCTGCGGCTGGACCGGCCGCTGCCGCTGCGCATCGGTGACCGGGCGCTGCTGCGGGATCCCGGCCGGCGGCACGTGGCCGGCGGGGTGACGGTGCTCGACGTCGTACCGCCCAGGTTGAGCCGGCGGGGCGCGGCGGCCGAGCGGGCGGCGGTGCTGGCCGGGCTGGACGGCCGCCCCGACGAGTCCGGGGAACTGGCCCGGCGCGGCCTGGCCCGGCGGCCGGAGCTTTCGCGGATGGGCGTGACCGTGCGCACCGCACCGGTGGCCGGGGACTGGCACGCCGATCCGGCGCACTGGCGACAGCTGCGGCGGCGACTGGTCGACGAGGTGACCCGGTGGGCACAGGCGCATCCGCTGGAGCCGGGCGTACCGGTCGAGACCGCCCGCCGGCTGCTGGACCTGCCGGACCGGGCCCTGGTCGAGGCGCTGGTCGCGGCGCCGCTGGTGTCCGGCGACGGCCGGATCGGCCGGGGCGGGGCGACCGGCGCGCTGCCCGAGCAGGTCGCCCGGGCGGTACGGCGGGTCGGTGCGGAGCTGGCCGAGCGGCCGTTCGTCGCCCCGGAGGCGGCCCGGCTCGCCGAGTTCGGACTCGGCCACCGGGAGATCGGCGCGGCGGTACGGGCTGGCGCGCTGCTCAAGCTCGCCGACAACGTCGTACTGCTGCCGGACGCCCCCGAGCGGGCGATCCGGGTACTCGCCGCGCTGCCGCAGCCGTTCACCCTCAGCACCGCCCGGCAGGCCCTCGGTACGACCCGGCGGGTCGCCGTGCCCCTGCTCGAACTGCTGGACCGGCGCGGCGCCACCCGCCGGCTGCCGGACGACGCCCGGATCGTGCTCTCCGGACCGGGCGACCGCTGAGCCCACCGCCGGTGCCCGACCCCGGCCCGACCCGCCGAGAGCGCCCCACAGCTCACGCACCCGCCAAGAGCATCTGCGGCAGCCGCGGGTCAGGGCAGCGCCGGTCGCCGGTCGGCCAGCAGGCGCCGCTTGTCGGGCTTGCCGGCCGTGGTGACGGGAACCTCGGCGATGAAAGTGACGTGCCGGGGACTGCTCGCCGCGCCGAGCCGCTCCCGGACGAGCGCGCGCAGCACGTCCGGATCCGGCCGCCGGTCCGGGGCGGGGACGACGAAGGCGTGTACCGCCTCGCCGGTCTCCTCGTCGGGCGCGGCCACGACGTACGCCTCGGCCACGTCCGGATGGCTGGCCAGGACGCGTTCGATCGGCCCGGCGTACTGGAGGTCGGCGTTCACGATGACGACGTCCCGGGCCCGCCCCAGCAGGTGCAGGTATCCGTCGGCGTCCAGCCGGGCGAGGTCGCGGGTGCGTACCCAGCCGTCGACGAACACCTCGGCCGTCTCCGCCGGGTCGGCCCAGTACCCGCTCGCCTGCGCCGGGGTGCGGACGAAGAGTTCCCCCGCGACCCCGGTCGGCACCGGTCGGCTGTTGCCGTCCCGGACCTGCACCTCGACGGCGGTCGGTGGCCGGCCCACCGAGGCGAGGGTGGCCGGCGCGGCGGTCGGCTCCGCCGGGGTCAGCATGGAGATCATGCCGGTCTCGGTCTGGCCGTAGCCGTGGTAGACGACCGGCCCGAGCACCGAGAGCGCCTCGGCGAGCCGGGCCGGGTGCAGCGGGGAGCCCGAGACCAGCAGGGCGCGCAGCGTGCCGAGGTCGACCGGTGCGGCGCGCTGGCTCGCGACCAGCTTCGCCAGCCGGGGCACGGTGATCACGCTGGCGGTGGCCCGGTGCCGGACGATCGCGGCGGGGAAGAACGGCTCCGTGCCACGGGGCGGCTCGGCGATCACCATGGTGCCGCCGGCGGCCAGGGTGAGGATGCCGTACTCCAGCATCACCTGGCTGCTGAGTGAGCCGAAGACCAGGTAGCGGTCGAGGTTGGCGGCGAGGTCGCGGATCGCCGGAGGCCACCGGTCCGGGTGCGGTGCCCAGGCGGCACCGAGCGCGGCGTACGTCTGGAGGCAGCCCTTCGGGTTGCCGGTGCTGCCGCTGGTGTAGATGACCCGGCCGACGTCCTGCGGGCGTCCGGCGGGAACGGGCGGGTACGCCCGGCTGGTGGTCAGCTCGGGTACCCCGTCGACCGGGCCGACCGCCAGCAGGGGGCGCCCGGCGGCGGCCGACCGGAGCTGCGGGGTCGCGGTCGACGGGTCGACCAGCACCGCCGCGATCTGATGGCTGAGCAGGTGCCGGAGCTGGCCGGGGGTGAGCCCGGGACGTACCCCGGCCAGCCGGGCACCCACCACCTGCACCGCGACGATCGCGGCGAACGCCTCCGGCGACACGCCGAGCACCACCGCCACCCCGTCGCCCGGGCCGATCCCCGCCTCCCGCAGGCCCGCGCTGATCCGGCCGACCAGGTCCGCCAGTTCGTCGGCGGTGACGGTACGCGGGCCGTGCTCGAAGACCGGGCGGTCCCGGCCGGTGCCGAGCAGGTCCAGGATCGCCTGCGGATAGCCCGGCTCAGCTTCCGGCATCGACCCGGACCTCTTCGGCGGTCCCGCCGCCGGCCAGGGGCTCGGCGACGACCTCGCCGTCGGCCAGGTGTTCCTTCAGGAATGCGGCCAGCGGCTGCTGGTGCACGGTGGGCAGGTTCCACTGGTTCTCCAGGTTCTCCGCCAGGTGGTGCACCGCCCGCACCGTCCCGTCCCGGTAGTGCCGCACCACCGGGTGCAGATAGCTGGCCCGGTGCGCGGCGTGCGGGTCGTTCTCCGCGACCCGGGGGATCGAGACGTCGAACGGGTCCACCGCGTCGTGGTCCGCCCCGTACTCCAGCGTGACGGCGAAGGCGGACGAGGAACCGGGACCGAGCCCGCCGTCGGCGAGGTACGCCACCGGCACCTCCTCGTGGAAGTACGCGCTGTCCCCGCGTACCGTCACGACGTCACCGAGCACGCCGAACTGCTGCCACAGCGCGGACGAGCGGTTGATCCGGGCGATGATCGCGTCGGTGATCGCCTCCGGGGTCGCCGCCAACTCCACGGCGGGCCACCCGACCTGGTGGTAGCGGGAGTTGAGGATCCGGTGCAGCGCCCGGACCCCGTACCGGAAGCCGTGGATGAACCCGCTGGTCGACCGCTTGAAGTCGCGTTGCTGGGTGAGCGTGCCGGCGAAGTACAGTTCGGGTACGGAGGTCGACTCGTAGCCCGAGGTCTGCTCCGGGAAGCGGTCGTTGATCACCAGTCGCGGCCGGCAGGTGTCGTCGAAGACGCTCGCGTCGAAGCGGAAGCCGGTGCAGGCGATCACCCGGTCGTACTCGATCTCCCGGATCGCCTCGACCGTGCGGGCGTACCGGAACCGCACGAGGTAGCCGCCCTCCGGGCGCCGGTGGATGCTCTCGACCGTGCCGTCCAGGACGGCGTTCTGCGACTTGAGCTGGTACGTGTCGAGGAAGTTGTTGTTCACCGCCCGCAGGTGCCCGACGTAGTGCGTCTGCCAGGCGAACCGGACCGAGTGCGGCCCGGCGACGTGCACGACGGCGGCGGTCTCCACCAGGGCGTCGGCGGTCTCGAATCCGGAGTTGCCCTTGCCGATGACCATGACCCGCTGGTTGGCGAAGTCCTGCGGATCGACGCTGACCGTGTCGTACCGCTCGGCGGTCTCGATCCCCTCGATTGCCGGCAGGTGAAGCTGGGACACCCCGGTCGCCACCACCAGGCGGCGACCCCGCCAGGTGCGGCCGGCGGCGTCGAGGGCGTGGAACCCGTCGCCGTCGCGGCTCACCCGGACCACCGTGGTCCGGTACTCGACCCGTACCCCGGTCGCCGTGGCGAAGTCGGCGAGATAGCGCACCAGGTCGTCCGCGTCCGGGAAGTACCGCTGGCTGTACCGGCCGAACAGCAGGTCGGGCTCGTCGCTGAGCAGCGAGTTCCAGTCCATCCGCAGGTTGAACTCCGGATCGTCGGAGCCGGTGTAGACCTTGTTGATGGAGATCAGCCGGCGATGTCGCGGATAGGTGCTGAAGAACGTGCCGGGTGCGGCGCCGGCCTCCAGCACGACGTAGTCATGACCGTCGCGTTCGAGCAGGGCGGCGAGTTGCAGTCCCGCAGGCCCGGCCCCGATGATCAGGTAGTCGTGCGTCATGCGCGGGACGGTAGCCACCGGTAATCAGAGATGTCTCAGACCGCTCTGAGAATGCCCGGCTACGGTCGGCCCGATGACGATCCAGGCCCGCAAGGCGATCCGTCCCATCGACCTGACGCGGCCGCTGCGGGAGGCGGACCTGCGCCATGCCGCCGCCGAGATCCGCGTCGACATCACCGCCCCGGTACGCGACCGGTTGCGGCGCTCCCGCGACCACCTGCGGGCGGTGCTCGGCGACGACCGTCCGGTGTACGGCGCCACCACCGGCTTCGGTGCGCTGGTCGGGTTCGCCGGCCGGGACGACGAGGCCGACCAGTGCGACAACACGCTGGCGCATCTCGGCGCCGGCCAGGGTCCGGACATCGATCCGGCGGTCAGCCGGGCCGCGATGCTGGTCCGGGTCTGGTCGCTCGCCCAGGGCGTCTCCGGGGTTTCGGTGCGGGTCGTCGAGGGGCTCGCCGCGATGCTGGCGACGGCGTTCGCGCCGGCGATGCCCCGCCTCGGCTCGGTCGGGGCCAGCGGTGACCTGATCCCGCTCGCCTACGCCACCCAGGCGCTGCGCGGCCGAGGCTGGGCCTATCTGGACGGCCGGCGCGTGCCCGCGGCCGAGGCGCTGGACAGGGCCGGCCTGACCCCGCTCGCCCTCGACGGGCGGGACGCCCTGGCACTGGTCAACGGCACCTCGCTGACCACCGCCGCCACCGCGCTCGCCCTGGACGACATCCGCCGCGCGCACCGGGCCGCCCAGCTGCTGACCTGCCTCCTCGTCGACCTGCTCGGCTGCGACCCCGGCCAGTTCCCGCACCCCCGGCTGCTGGCCGCGTACGGGCACCCCGGCGCCGTCGACGTCGCCGGGCGGATGCGCGGGTACCTCGCCGGTGCGGTGCCGTCCGGTGCCCGCCCGCTCCAGGAGGCGTACAGCATCCGCTGCACCCCGCAACTGCTCGGCGCGGCCGAGGACGCGCTGCGCTACGTCGACGGTGTGGTGGCGGCGGACCTGCGCGGCGTGAGCGACAATCCGCTGTTCTTCCCGGATGACGACCTGGTGCTGCACGGCGGGAACTTCTTCGGCCAGCCCGCCGCCTTCGCGGCCGACGTGCTGGCGACGGTCGCCGCCCAGCTCGGCAACCTGGTCGAGCGCCAACTCGACCTGCTGGTCGACCCGGCCCGCAACGGGGGACTGCCGCCGATGCTGGCGGCCGGGCCCGGCCGCCAGCACGGTTTGCAGGGCGCCCAGTTGGCCGCCACCGCGATGGTCGCTGAGATCCGCCGGGCCGCCACCCCGGCCAGCATGCAGAGCCTGCCGACCAACCTGCACAACCAGGATGTCGTGCCGTTCGGTACCCAGGCCGCGCTCCGGGCCGTGGACCAGGCCCGGCTGCTCCGGCTGGTCTGCGGCACGCTCGCGGTCGGGCTGCGCCAGGCTCTGCACGTCGGCGCGCGTACCCCCACCGCCCCCGGCTGTGCCGCCGCGCTGGACCGCCTCGTCGCGCTGGTCCCGCCGATCGACCCGGACCGGCCGCTCGACGCGGACGTCGTCCGGGCCGCCGACCTGCTCGACCTGTTGACCGAGCCGCCGGCGGCACCGGCCGAGCCGGCGAACTGATTTTTCTCTGAGTTCTCCTTCGTACGTTTCCCCGCGTGACCGCAGAGATGCTCGACTATCTGATCATCGGGGCGGGGCCGGCCGGACTACAGCTCGCGGCCCTGTTCCAACGGGACGGCCGGCGGGACTACCTGGTGCTGGAGGCGGCCGACGCCCCGGGCGCCTTCTTCACCCGCTTTCCACGGCATCGCCAGCTCATCTCCATCAACAAGCCGCACACCGGCTCCGACGACCCGGAACTCAACCTGCGGCTGGACTGGAACTCGCTGCTCAGCGACGATCCGGCGCTGCGGTTCACCCGGTACACCGAGCGCTACTTCCCGGACGCCGACGTGCTGGTCCGCTACCTGGCGGACTTCGCGGCGGCCACCGGGGTCCGGGTCCGGTACCGCAGCCGGGTGGTCCGGGTCGCCCGGGACGCGGACGGCGGTTTCGCGGTCACCGACCAGACGGGTACCACGCACCGCGCCCGCCGGGTCGTCGTGGCGACCGGGGTCTCCCAGCCGTACGTCCCGGCGATCCCCGGCATCGCGCACGCGGAGCGGTACGACGAGATGCCGGTCGATCCGCGGGACTTCCTGGACCAGCGGGTGCTGATCATCGGGAAGGGCAACTCCGCCTTCGAGACCGCCGACGCCCTGATGGAGACCACCACGCTGATCCACGTCGCCGGGCCGAGTTCGGTGCGGATGGCGTGGCGCACGCACTACGTCGGACACCTGCGGGCGGTGAACAACAACTTCCTCGACACCTACCAGCTCAAGTCGGCGAACGCGATCCTCGACGGGCAGGTACGCGACATCGAGCGGGACGCGGACGGCTACCGGGTCACCTTCAGCTTCTCCCGGGCCAACGAGGTCACCAAGGAGCTGCGCTACGACCGGGTACTGGTCTGCACCGGCTTCCGGTTCGACCCGTCCGTCTTCGCCGACGGTTGCCGTCCGGCGCTCGTCATCGACGACCGGTTCCCGGCCCAGACCGCGCAGTGGGAGTCGGTGAACGTACCGGACCTCTTCTTCGCCGGCACCCTCTCCCAGCAGCGGGACTTCAAGCGGTCGACAAGTGGTTTCATCCACGGCTTCCGGTACGGGGTCCGAGCCCTGCACCGCATCCTCCAGCGGCGCTACCACGACACCCCGTGGCCGGCCGAGAAGGTCGACGCGACCGCCGAGTCGGCCGCCGACGCGATCATCGAACGGGTCAACCGCAGCTCCGCCCTGTGGCAGCAGTTCGGGGTACTCGCCGACGTGCTGACCGTGGCCGGGACGGACGCCCGCTACCACGAGGAGGTGCCGGTCGACTACCTCGTCGACACCGGGCTCGCCACCGCCGACCATCCGGTCGAACACGCCTTCGTCGTCACGCTGGAGTACGGCCCGCAGCACGACCAGGTCGACCCGTTCGACATCTCGGTGGGTCGGATCGCCCAGGACGTGCCCGGCCAGGCGCACGCCGCGGCCTACCTGCACCCGGTGGTCCGGCACCACCACCGGGGCCGGGTGGCGGCGGTGCACCACCTGGCGGAGAACCTGGAGAACCGGTGGGACAGGCCGGACGTGCACCGCAGCCCGCTCGTCGCCTTCCTGGACCGCTGCCTCGCGGACACCGTGGGCTGACCGCCATGCCCTCGGTCACGGACCAGGCGGGCCCGCGCCGCACACCCACGGCCGGCGCGGGCCCCCTGCTCAACGTCGACGACCTGTGGACGGAGGCGCACCGCCGGCTCGACCCGGTGCACCGGGACTTCTTCGCCGGCGGATCCGGCGACGAGCGTACGCTGCGGGCCAACGAGACGGCCTTCGACGCGTACCGGATCCTGCCCCGGGTGCTGCGCGGCGGGGGCGCGCGTGACCTCCGTACCGACCTGCTCGGCGAGACGCTCGCGATGCCGGTGCTGGTGTCACCGACCGCCTTCCACCGGCTGGCCCACCCCGAGGGCGAGGTGGCGAGCGCCCGGGCGGTCGCGGCGGCCGGCACCGTGATGGTGGTCAGCATGGCGGCCACCGCGCCGATCGAGGCGGTCGCCGGGGCGACGGACCCGGCCGGCCGGCCGGCGCGGCTGTGGTTCCAGCTCTATCCGCAACCGGATCTCGGCTTCACCGAGTCGGTGATCAGGCGGGTGGAGGCGGCCGGCTGCCGCGCCCTGGTGGTCACCGTCGACTCGCCGGTGCTCGGGCGCCGCGAGCGCGACCTGCGCAACGGTTTCCTCGACCTGCCGTCCGGGCTCCGCTGCGAGAACATGCGGGATCCGGAGACCGGGCGGGTCCGGGACATCGTGCTGGACGCCGACCTCGACTGGGCCCGGATCGAGTGGCTGCGCGGTACGACCCGGCTGCCCGTGGTGCTGAAGGGAATCCTGCACCCGGCCGACGCCCGGCTCGCCGTCGCGCACGGGGCCGACGCCGTGCTGGTCTCCAACCACGGCGGGCGGCAACTGGACGGGGTACCGGCGAGCATCGACGCGCTGCGGGCGGTCGTCGAGGCGGTCGAGGGGCGGATTCCGGTACTGCTCGACGGCGGGATCCGCCGGGGTACCGACGTCCTCACCGCGCTGGCGCTCGGCGCGACGGCGGTCGGGATCGGCCGGCCGGTCGTCTGGGGTCTCGCGGCCCGGGGCGAGTCCGGGGTACGCCAACTCCTCGACCTGCTCCGCGCCGACCTCGTCCGGGCCATGACGCTGGCCGGCGCGGTCCGCCCCACCGACCTCGCTCCGGACATGATCGCGATGCGGGTGCCGCGATGAGCCGGCTCCCCGGGTTTCCGTGGTACGCGGTGGGCGTGCTGGTGGCGGCGGTGGCGTGGACGCTGCCGCGGTGGTTGCCACCGGCCGTGGTCCGGCTGCGGGAACGGATCTTCATCCGGGTGAACGGCGTCGAGGGCATCCCGGTGCCCGGCCCGCTGGTCGGCCCGGAGCACTTCGAACGGGTGTACTCGGACCCGGCGGCGGACGGGCGCAGCCGGGGCGCCGGGCTCTCCGACCTGTTCTGGTACTGGCTGGCGCCCGGACCGCAGATGCACCAGGAGCACCTGGAGCCGGGCGAGCGCTACCGCACGGTCGCCCGGACGACCCGGCGGGTGCTGGCGGTGTCGCAGCGCCGGTCGACCGAGCTGGCCGGGGCGGCGGCCCGACGCGTCCTCGACGAACTGCCGGCCGGCCGGACCAGCCAGGTGCGGCTGCGTGACCTGATGATGCCGATCTGGGCCGAGGTCTACCACGAACTCGTCTTCGCCGAGGCGTGCCCGCCCGACGTCCGGGCGCTGATCGTGGCCAACGCCGACGACGTGGTGAGCGCGCTCAAGTGTTGCGGGCTGCGGCACCTGGACCGGCGGGACCGGCTCACCCGCCATCTGCGGGCCCGGGTCGAGTCCGGCACGGCACCGGTCACCCTGCCGGAGCCGTTCACCGCCGAGGAGACGACCTGGTATCTCCAGGGCACCTTCTTCAACACCGCCGTCGTGCAGATGTCCGAGGCGATGGCGCACCTCCTGCTGGCCCTCGCCCAACACCCGTCGGCTCAGCGGGACCTGATCGCGACCCTCGACGACCTCGGCGGCGAGGGCGACCGGGCGCTGGACCGGGTGATCGACGAGGCGCTGCGGGTACATCCGCTCTTCGGCGTGGCACACCGGATCACCTCCGGCCCGATCGAGGTCGAGCCGGGGGTCACCATCCCGGCCGGCTCGGTCCTGCTCTTCAACTATCTCGCCTTCCAGCGCACCGGGCCGGCCGCCGACGACACCTTCGACCCCGCCCGCTGGCTGACCCTGCGCCGGGGCGACGCGCATTTCGTCCCGTTCGGCGTCACCGCGAACCGGGCCTGTCCGGCCCGTGGCGTCGCCCCGGTGATGATGCGCGCGGTCACCCGGGAGGTGCTGCGCCGGTACGCCCTGGTGTCCACCGTGCGGCACACCCGCTCGCTGCCCAGCCGCGGCCCCTGCCTCCTCGTCCCGCCCGGGGCACGGCCGCCGGGGAACGTACGACGGTGGTGGATGCGGTGGACGGACCGTTGGGCCGACGTGTGGCGCAGCCTCGTCCAACTGGTCCTGGGCACCTGGATGGTGGTCGACGCGCGACGCGTACGACTCTGCACCAGCTACTTCGAGGAGGTTCGGCCATGATCGAGGTCGGGTCCACAGCGGACACTGCCGGGGAAGGCGGGACGGCATGAATCCCGTCGAGCTGGCGCCACGGTTCTTCATCGCCGTCGCGGCCATCCTGCTCGTCTGCCGGGCGACGACGTGGCTGCTCGGCAAGGTCGGCCAGCCGCCGGTGGTGAGCGAGATGCTGGCCGGCGTCCTGCTCGGGCCGTCGCTGCTCGGGCTGCTGGCCCCGGCCGTGCAGGACGCACTCTTTCCGGAGCAGCTCTATCCGGTGCTCTACATCGTCGGTCAGGTCGGTCTGGTCATCTTCATGTTCCAGGCGGGCTACGCGTTCACCTCGCACCCGGTGACCGGACTGGCCGGCACCGCCGGGGCGGTGTCGCTGGCCGGGGTACTCGCGCCGCTCGGCCTCGGCGTCCTGCTGGTGCTCGCCACCGCGGGACACGTGCCGGTGCTCGCCCCGGGCACCTCGGTCGGGGTCTCCGCCGCCTTCGTCGGGGTCGCCCTCGCCATCACCGCCTTTCCGATGCTCGCCCGGATCATCACCGAACGCGGGCAGGAGGGCACCCGGCACGGGTCGCTCGCCATGGCCAGTGGCGCGCTGGACGACGCGGTTGCCTGGATCCTGCTCGCCGTCGTCCTCGCCACCGCCACCGGCCGGTCCGGCCCGGCACTCGTCACGGTCGCCGGCGCGATCCTGTTCGGGCTGCTGCTCTGGTCGGTGGGCCGACGGGTGGCCGCGGCGCTGGTCGGCAGCGACCGGATCGGTGACCAGTCCCGGCTGCTCGGCCTGGTGGCACTGCTCTTCGTGGTCGCCTGGTACACCGACGAGATCGGCCTGTACGCGGTCTTCGGCGCCTTCTCGGTCGGCGCGGTGATGCCGCACCGGGCCCGTACGGATCGGATGGTCGCCACCGTCACCCCGGTCTGCCAGATCGTCTTCCTTCCGCTCTTCTTCACCTACTCCGGGCTGCACACCGAATTCGGGCTGCTCAGCCAACCCTCGGTGCTGCTCTTCGCGCTCGGCTGTGTCGCGGTCGCCGTCGTCGGCAAGTTCGGCGCCTGTTGGGCGGCGGCCCGGCTCCGGGGTGAACCGAAGGGCGTCGCGGTGCGGATCGGCGTACTGATGAACGCTCGCGGGCTGATGCAACTGATCGCGATCAACGTCGGCATGGCGGCCGGGATCGTCAACGCGACCCTCTTCACCGCCCTGGTGCTGGTCGCGCTGGTCACCACCCTGATGACCACGCCGCTGCTGAGTTGGATCGACCGGCGCGAGGCGAGGAACCCCATCTCGGTTGCCACGAAGGACCCGGTGCCGGCGGTTCAACCGGTGGCCGACACGGTATAGAGACATCTATCACAGTCTATGTATGGCGGTGGGTGTGGGATTCTCAGCCTGTGCTACAGGCAAGCGAGGCGTCACCTACCGTACGCCGCCTGCTCCTGGTCGAGGACGACAGGGAACTCGCGGAGCTGCTCACCGAGGTGCTGGCCGACGAGGGATACCTGGTCGACGTGGCCCCGGACGGCCAGCGCGGCCTGCATCTCGGGCTCACCCGACGCTACGACGTCATGGTGATCGACCGGTTGCTGCCGGCGCTCGACGGGCTGCACCTGCTGGCCCGGCTGCGCTCCCGCGCGGTCGGCGCCCGCGCCCTGCTGCTCACGGCGCTCGGCACGGTCGACGACCGGGTCGCCGGCCTGGATGCGGGCGCCGACGACTACCTGATCAAGCCGTTCGACCTCGACGAGCTGAGCGCCCGGATCAGGGCGCTCTGCCGGCGTACCTCCGACGGCGCCGAGGCGCTGCCGATCGGTGCCGGCCGGCTCGACCTCGGGCTGCGGGACGCGGTGCTCCCCGACGGATCCCGGGTGGCTCTCTCCGCCCGGGAGTTCGAGCTGCTCCGGGTCCTCGCCGTGCGCCCCCGGGCGGTGCACTCCCGGGCCGAGCTGCGCCGCCGGGTGTTCGACGAGGCCGCCGCCTCGTCCATCGTAGACACCTACGTGTACTACCTGCGCCGCAAGCTCGGCCGGGCGGCGATCCGTACCGTGCACGGCCTCGGCTACCGGCTCGGCGAGCTGTGAGGGTCCGGCGGCCGGCGGCGCCGGCGGGGCTCTCCTGGATGGCGGCCGAGCGGGCGGTGGTCGCCCGGGCCCGCCGGCGGGTCGGCCTGCTGGTCGGACTCGCGGTGACCGTCCTGGTCTCGCTGGTCGGCGCCGTCTCCTACGGCATGCTGGTACGCGGCCAGGAGCGCCAGATCCAGCGGGAGCTCGCCTACACCGCCGTCCGCGGCGACCCGTCCGGGCCGCCGGGATGCACCTGGCTCTTCCTGCTGCACGACGGCCAACTCATCTCCGGCGCCGTACCCGCGCCGGCCGGCTTCCCCCTCACGGCCTCGATGACCGCGACCGCCGCCACCCGGACCCCGGCCACCGACAGGATCGAGCGCAACGGCACCGTCTACTTCGTCCTCACCGAGCCCCGGGGTGAGGATGTGGTGCAGGCGATCTTCGATGCCCGGTACCAGCTCGCCGACCGCCGCCATCTGCTCCTCGCCCTCGCGGTCGCGGAGCTGGTCGGACTGCTCGCCGCGGTCGTCAGCGGGTTGGTCGTGGGCCGGCTCACCGTCGCGCCGCTCGCCGAGGCACTCGCCCGGCAGCGCCGGTTCATCGCCGACGTCAGCCACGAGCTGCGTACGCCCATCGCGCAACTGCACACCCGGGCACAGGTGCTGGCCCGGCGGGCCGGCTCCACCGGCGTTCCGGCCAACTACCGGTCGGAACTGGACCGGTTGGTCGGCACCAGCAGGCGGCTCGGCGAGGTCGTCAACGACCTGCTGCTCTCCGCCCGGCTGGCGGCCATGCCGGACGACCGGCCGGCCACCACCCCGGTGGATCTGGCCGCGCTCGCCGAGGCGGCGGTCGTCGCCGAGGCCGACCGCGCCACCGAACAGGGCGTGACGCTCACCCTCAGCCGTCCCGACGTGCCGGTTCCGGTGCCCGGGGTGGAGTCGGCACTGCGCCGGGTGATCAGTGAACTTCTGACGAACGCCCTGCGGCACACGCCCGCGGACGGGCGGATCGACGTGACGGTGCGCCGCCGGGACGACGTCGCCGAACTGATAGTGGTCGACACCGGTGAGGGCTTTGATCCGGCCGACCGCATCTTCGACCGGTTCCACAGCGGCGTGGGCGCCGAGAAACGGCACACCGGCCTCGGGTTGGCGCTGCTGCGCGAGGTCGTCACCGGCCACGGCGGCACGATCGAGGCCCGCAGCCACCCCGGCCAGGGTGCCCAGTTCGCCGTCCGGCTGCCGGCGCGGAGCAGTCCGGACCCGTGAGCCGCCAGGCAAGCCGGCGACCGGTGGCGGTGGCCGTCCAGCCGTGACCGCCGGGCCGCCGTAGCCGCCGGGCCGGTCGGACGGGGAACCGGGCCGGTCGAACCGGGTGCGGTCGGGGTTGTCGGAGACCCCGCTGGCAGTGGGTGGTTGCTGCCCGGGCGCCGGGGCGCCCGCGGCACCCGGTCCTAGGTGATGCCGGGCGTGCCGCGCGGTTCCCGGACGATCACCGCGTCGGCGACGACGACTCCGAGCAGGACGACCATGACGGCCACGGAGACGAGCAGCGGCGGCAGCAGGACCATCATCGGCGCGATCAGGATCAGCACACCGATCCCGACCAGCCACGGTCGGGACACCCGGGCGAACACCTCGTGCCCGAGCAGGATCCGGCCGGCGAGGAAGAGCACCGGACCACCGACGATCACCGCGATCCAGCCTCCGGGGGTGTCCTCCATCGGGTGCCGGATGATCAGCTCGTCGCCGACCGTGGTCAGGACGACGCCGGCCACCATGATCAGGTGGGCGTACCCGGCCCACTTGCTCTCCCGGGCCGGGTCGGCCGAGCCGATGATCGCGCTGCCGAGCTTCTCCCTGGCCCGGTAGAAGTAGATCCACCAGAGCAGCACCGTGGTGGTGAACGAGATCAGCACGGCGACGGCCTGTTTCGGCGAGTAGTCGGTGCTCCGCACGGTCCGGGCGATGATCACCACGGTTTCGCCGAGAGCGATGATGATGAACTGGCGGTACCGCTCGGCGAGGTGCTCACCGGCGGTGTTCCACTCCCAGGCCGGCGAGCGTCCGATCCACGGGGTGGGCCAGCGCACCACCGGCCCCAGGTACTCCATCACCAGGGCCGCCGTCCAGAGCAGCAGCCGTGGCGTGCCGGAGACGAAGACCCCGACGAACCAGAGCGTGCCGGAGAGACTGAACCAGAAGATCCCGCGCAGCGGCCGGTTCCGTAGCCGGTGGCCCCGCAGGATCACCGCGAGGATCGTGCTGCGGAACAGGTGGATCCCGACGTAAGCGGAGGCGAAGAGCAGGGCTCGACCGTCGAACGCGTCGGGCAGCGCGGTCGAGATCAGCAGGCTGCCGAGCATGATCGTGATGACCACCAGTTGCACGGCGGGCCGCCGCGAGTCCAGGGTGTCGGTGGTCAGGTTGGTGTACGACCACACCCACCAGATCGCCAGCAGCAGCAGAAGCGTCTGGTAGGCCCCGAGCGGGTGCAGACTCATGAGCAACGTTTCGGCCAGCCGGGCCAGCATGAAGACGAAGACGAGATCGTAGAAAAGCTCCACCGGAGTGGCCCGCTGCGGCTGACTCGGATCCCGGATCAGCGTGGAGTGTCTGCCCGTCGCCATCGACCGCCTGTTCCCCCCAACCCGCCGCACGCGGGCCGCCGCCCAGCGCCCTGACCTGCGCGGACCCGTCACACCCCACCGTCGAAGCAGTCGTACCACGGTGGGGCTGTCCGGTTCCCGGCTTCACCGCGATGAGCGGCCGGCGCGCGGCAACACCCGGTACGGCGGGGAACCGTGCCAGGAGACGTCGGCGCGAGCTGCGGCGGCTCGCGGCCACCGCCGGCCCGGCCCGGCCCGAGCGCTCAGGCCGGTGCGGGTGCCCCGACGTCGCGCCGGAGGTACTCGGCGGTGTAGGAGTTGCGGGCGTCGAGCAGTTGCGCCGGGGTGCCCTCGAACAGCACCGTGCCGCCCTGGCTGCCGCCCTCCGGTCCGAGGTCGATGATCCAGTCGGCATTCTTGATCACGTCGAGGTTGTGCTCGATGACGACGACCGAGTTTCCGCCGCCGACCAGTCGCTCGACGATGTCGAGCAGGTGCTGGATGTCGGACATGTGCAGCCCGGTCGTCGGCTCGTCCATCACATAGATGGTGCCGCCCTTGTGTAGTTCGGTGGCGAGCTTGATCCGCTGGCACTCGCCACCGGAGAGGGTGCTCAGCGGCTGGCCGAGCTGGAGGTAGCCGAGCCCGACGTCGTTGACCGCCTGGAGGATCGTCCGCAACTTCTTCTCGGGGAAGAACTCCAGGGCCTCCGAGGCCGGCATCCGCAGCACGTCGCTGATCGACTTGCCGCGCAGCTTGTGCTCGAGTACGTCCTCGCTGAACCGGCGCCCCTCACAGGCCTCGCAGACCGACTTGAGCCCGTCCATGAAGGCCAGGTCGGTGTAGATCACACCGAGCCCCTGGCAGTTCGGGCAGGCACCCTTGGAGTTGAAGCTGAACAGCCCGGCCGGTACGCCGTTGGCCTTGGAGAAGAGCTGCCGGATCGGGTCGAGCAGCCCGGTGTACGTCGCCGGGCTGGACCGGATCGAGGCGCCGACGGCGGACTGGTCGATCACGATCGCCTCGGGGTGCTGCCCGACGAAGACCTTGTTGATCAAGGTGCTCTTGCCCGACCCGGCGACCCCGGTGACCACCACCAGCACCCCGGTCGGGATGTCCACCGTGACGTTCCGCAGGTTGTGCACGTCGGCCGCGGTCACGGTGAGGTGCCCGGTCGGCCGCCGGTAGTCGGTCTTGAGCGGCAGCCGGTGCTCCAGGTAGCGCCCGGTCGGGGTGTCCGCGCTGCGCAGCTCGTCGACGGTGCCGCCGAACAGCACCTCACCGCCGCCCGCGCCACCGGACGGGCCGATGTCGATCACATGGTCGGCGATCTCGATGACGTCCCGGTCGTGCTCGACCACCAACACGGTGTTGCCCTTGTCGCGCAGCTTCACCAGCAGCCGGTTGAGCCGCTCGACGTCCCGGGCGTGCAGGCCGACGCTCGGCTCGTCGAAGATGTACATCATGTCGACGAGGCTGCTGCTCAGGTGCCGCACCATCTTGATCCGCTGGGACTCACCGCCGGAGAGGGTGTCGGTCGGCCGGTTCAGGCTCAGATAGCCGAGACCGATATCCACCAGGTTGCCGACCCGGTCGAGCAGGCTCTCCAGCACGGTCGCGCCGACCGGGTCGGTGAAGGTCCGCAGCACCGCGACGAGTTCGGTGGCCTCCATCGCGGCCAACTGGGCGATGTTGTAGCCGTCGATCTCGCTGCTCAGCGCCGCCTGGCTGAGCCGGGCGCCCCGGCAGAGCGGGCAGGTCTGCTCGGTGACGAACCGCAGGAAGATCGCCCGGTTGCGTTCGGACATCTCCGCCGCGTCCTTGCGGATGTAGAGCCGGGTGAACTTGGTGACCACGCCCTCGTAGCTGGAGTTGATGGTGGTGCCCTGCCACTCCAGCGGGACCTTGCCGTCGCCGTACAGCAGGGTCTGCCACTCCTGCTCGGAGTAGTCGGCCAGCGGCTTGTCCAGGTCGAAGAAGCCGGAGGCGGCGTACATCTTCCAGAACCAGCCGGTCCTGGCGAAGTCGGGATGCAGCAGGGCGCCCTCGTTCAGCGACCTCGACCGGTCCAGGAAGGCGTCGAGGTCGAGCTGGACCGACTTGCCCAGGCCCTCGCACTCCGGGCACATCCCCTGCGGGTCGTTGAAGGAGAAGGCGTTGGAGTAGCCGACGTGCGGCTTGCCGACCCGGGAGTAGAGGAGCCGCAGCAGCGAGTAGATGTCGGTGATGGTGCCGACCGTCGACCGGGAGCCACCGCCGAGCCGCTTCTGGTCGACCACGATGGCGGCGGAGAGGTTTTCGATGGTGTCCACGTCCGGCTGGCCGTAGCGGGGCAGGAAGGTCCGGGCGAAGGCGGTGAAGGTTTCGTTGAGCTGGCGCTGCGCCTCCGCGGCGATGGTGTCGAAGACGATGGAGGACTTGCCGGAGCCGGAGACGCCGGTGAAGACGACCAGCTGGTGTTTCGGCACCCGCAGCGAGACGTTCCGCAGGTTGTTCTCCCGGGCCCCGGTGATGACGATGTCGTCGGCCGCCACGCGTTCCCCCTATTTCCCGTATGGTGTACGACAACGAGTCACCGTACAGCATACGGGGTGGGGCCGACGCTGGCTCGGGGCAGCGGTCGGGGGCGCGTGGTCAGCCCCGCAACTCGGCGAGGAACCGCGCGCGGTGGGCGACCCGGGCGGGATCACGGGCCGGTGCCACCCAGCCGAGCACCTCGTACGCGGCCCGCACCGGGTCGGGGAAGAGCGCCGCCTGCACCGCCAGCCCGGCGGAGTGCCGCAGGAACGCCTGCTGGCGCTGCGCGTCGGTCATCCGGCCCCGCTGGGTCGGCAGCGCCAGCGAGGTGCCGGCGACGTCGGACTGGCAGGCCAGTTCGCGCAGCAGCAGACCGAGCGCCGAGTCGTCCGGCACGATCCGCGTCCCGCCCCGGTCCACCTCGGCCAGCGCGTCGGCCACCACCGGCTCGGTGTCGATCCCCGCCTCGTCGGCGCGCCGCCGCGCCTCGGCCGCCACCACCCGGCGCAGCAGGTCGGGCCGGGCGGAGGTGATCGCGGTCAACAACTCGTGGTCCTCGCGCAGCATCCAGGTCGGCAGCGCGGGCGGATCCGGGAGCAGGGGCACCAGCCGGCCGGTGCTCAGCGGTCCGGCCAGCCGGTCGGCATCGAGGTGCACGCCGGTGAGCAGGTCGGCGAGGCGTAGCCCCGCGTCGAGCCCGGCACTGGACCAGCCGGCGTCGCCACTGTCCGGCAGGCCGACCCGGCGCATCAGCGGCACCAGGGCGTCCGGCGCCGTGCCCCAGCGGCGTACCGGCGAACTCGGGTCGAAGCCGGTGCGCAGTACGCCGTCCACGGTGTGCGTGAACCGCCGGTTGCCGTTGATGTTGGTATAGAGCGACACCGCCTCGGTACCGCCGGAGACGGCCCGCAGCACCTCGGTCCGCATCCCCTGGAACCCGTTCTCCTCCAGCACGAAGACCCAGCCGTCGAGCCGGCCGGCCAGCACGAGGTGGTCGAAGGGCAGCTCGGTGGCCTCGGCGAGGCCGGTCAACGATCGAAGGCTGGCCGGCTCGACGCCGAACCGGCGCAACACCGCCTGCTCGTCCGGGTCCCGGACGAACGTCAGGCAGAACGCCTCGCGGAGGCCGTGGTCGTCGAGCCAGTCGTAGTCGGCCATGCCGCCCCCTTCCGATCCGCCGGGCACCTGCCACCGGGTGGCTCGGCGGCGCGCCCCGATCGTCAGAGCCAACACCCGGCGTACGACAAAACCCGGCGAACGCTACCGGAGACGGCACTACGGTGAGGGGCATGGACCCATCCGCCATCTGGCGGGACAAGAACCATCGCTGGCGGATCGAGGCGATCCACGCTCCCGACCTGCGGTTCGCCATCTACGCCACCAACGGCACCACCGAGTCCGCACCCCTGTGGCTGTACGGCATGCCGGCGCTGGCCCGGTGGCTGATGATCCAGAACATCGAACTCGGTGACCTGGAGGCGGAGGAGCTCTGAGTCCGCTCTCGTAATTTTCCTTCTTGACCAACCATTATGATGTAGGTAACTTCCGACACGTCCCCTGCCCGCAGCCCCGCCCCCGGGAGGCCGCCGTGCAACGCAGAAGGTTCCTCGCCAGCACCGCCGCCGTGAGCGCCATGGGCGCGACGGCCGGCGCCCTCGGTGGCGCCGCCGCGTCCGCCGCTCCGGACACCGCAGCGGACCGCTCCGGTTCGGGCCGGCACGGTCGGCGGGTCAGCACCGGCCTGGACGTGCTGGTCGACTCCAGGTTCGCGGTCCTCGCCGGCCAGCGGGTCGGGGTGCTGTCCAACCCGACCGGAGTGGACGCCCGCTACCGCCACCTGGTCGACCTGATGCACGCCTCCGGCCGGGTGCGGCTCACCGCCGCGTTCGGGCCGGAGCACGGGTTCCGGGGCTCCGCCCAGGCCGGCGGCAGCGAGGGGACCGGCATCGACGCCCGGACCGGCATCACCGTCTACGACGCGTACGGCGCCTCGCAGGCGAAGTGGGGCGAACTGATCACCCAGGCCGGGGTCGACACCGTGGTCTTCGACATCCAGGACGTGGGCGCCCGCTTCTACACCTACATCTGGACCCTCTACGACTCCATGGTCGCCGCCGCCCGCCTCGGCCGCCGGTACGTCGTACTCGACCGGCCGAACCCGATCGGCGGGCGGGCGTACGGGCCGATGATGACCACGCCGTTCACCTCGGGCGTCGGCAAGAAGGAGATCGTGCAGCAGCACGGCATGACGGTCGGCGAGCTGGCCCGGTTCTACAACGGCGAGTTCCTGCCGGCCGAGGCGGGCCGGCCGGTCGACCTGACGGTGGTCAGGTGCCGGGGCTGGCGGCGGGGCGACTTCGCCGCCGACACCGGCGTGCCGTGGGTGCTGCCCAGCCCGAACATGCCGACCCCGGACACCGCGCTGGTCTATCCCGGCACCTGCATGTTCGAGGGGGTCGCGTCGATGACCGAAGGGCGGGGCACCACCCGGCCCTTCGAGCTGATCGGCGGCCTGGCCACCGAGTTCGACTACCACCTGGTGGACCGGCTCGTCGCCCGGGACCTGCCCGGAGTCGAGTTCCGGGAGGCGTACTTCTCGCCGACCGCCGCCGGGCAGAAGCCGGCCCTGCTCAACAAGCTCTGCGCGGGGGTGGAGGTGAAGGTCACCGACCCGGCCCGGTTCGACCCGGTGCGCACCGGGGTGGCGCTGCTGGTCGAGTCCCGTAAATACCCGGCGTTCGCCTGGCGGGCGGACACCTGGGACACCGCCCGGCCGTACTGGATCGACAAGCTGACCGGCTCCACCCGGCTGCGTACGATGATCGACGCCGGTGCCGACGTGCCGGACGTGGTCGGAGCCTGGTCGGCCGAGTTGGCGGAGTTCGACCGCCGGCGCCGGCCGTACCTGCTCTACTGACCCGTCGTCCTCACAGCCCCGCGCACGGCTGGTCGCCCACGGCGCAGCTCGTCGGCCGCTTCTGGGCCAGCGCGCCGGCGCGCTCCACGTCGAACCGGATCGTCGCCGAGCTGTTGGCGGCGAGCGGGGCGCCGGTGAAGGTGACCTGCTGCTCCTCCTGCCGGTAGCTCTCCGCTCCGGTGACGCTCGCCACCTGGGCACCGCCGGCCAGGGTGATCACCACTGTCCACCGGGTCGCGGTCGCCGCGCCGTCGTTGGCCACCACCACCTCGCCCTGATAGCCGAGGAGCCGGCTCGACAGCGTGCTGTACTGGGCGGTCAACCTCGGCTGGCCCGGCCTGGTCGGGTTGGCGGTGGCGGCCGGGGACGTCCGGCGAGGCGTCGCGCCGGGCTGGGCCGTCCGGCTGGGCTGGACCGGGGTGACACCGCTGGCCGGGGTCCGGGCGACCGGAGGGGTCGTACCCGGTGGCGTGCTCGGCGCGGCGCTGGCGACGGTGGCCGCCGCTCCGGGCGGCGAGTCGTCGCCGCGGCCGCGGGCCAGGCCGGCGACCACGACCACCGCGCCCACCGCCAGGGCCAGCACCGCCAGCCCGGCGCCGAGCCGGCGCCGTGACCGCCGTGCCGGCCCGGCCCGCCCGGCCGGCACGGCACTGATGATCTGGGTCGGCCCGGGGAGGTCCACCTCGCGGAAGGCCAACCAGTCGAGTACGGCGGGCAGCCGGGTGTCGAGTAGCCCCTGGTAGCACTCCTCGCGCCCGGCCGGGTCGGCGGGCAGCCAGGGCTCCTCCTCGCCGCTCTGCACGACGGTCAGCCGGCAGCCCTCCGCAGTGGGTGTCAGCTCGCACTCCAACCGGGTCGGCTGGCCCTCCTCCGGCCAGCGCAGCACCATCCGGTGTGGCCGGTCGACCTCGATCAGCTCGATGATCAGCTCGTCGAGTTCGGGCAGGTCCACGGGGCGCAGCTCGAACCGGCTGATCGAGGTGGGTCGTGGTTCGATCGAGGCGAACCACTTCGGCAGCAGCTCGCGGTCGGTGAGGGCCCGCCAGACCCGCTCCGGGGGATGGCGCAGCTCGACGGTGGTCCGGATTTCGGTCACGGCGAGACTGTACGTCCATCGGTATGCGCGGATGTCCCGGCCCCGGCCGACCGACGTCGGAGCCGGTACCGACCGCCGCCCCGGACGACCCCGGCCGGGGTCACCGGATCGGGGTGGTTGGCCGATTCCCGGAAGAGAACCCTCTGCCATAATTAGTATGATTTGCGTGAAAAACAAGGGACTGCGGACCCTGTTGTCGGTCGGCGCCGCGCTCGCCGTCATCTACTTCGGCCGCACCGGGGAGGAGGAAGGCAGGGTCACCAACACCGTCCTGCTGCTGGCGGTCGCGGCCGGACTGACCGTGTGGTATCTGACCAGACCCACCTCCGGCAAGCCGGTGAGCTGACCGCCAGAACATCGCCTGCGGGGTGGGCCGGTCAGCGGGCGGCGGCCGCCCTGGTCAGCTCGCCGATCGACTGCTGACCGAGCGAAACCCGGACCAGCGCGGAGGCCAGCCGCGGGAAGTCGGTGCCGCCGACCAGTCTGGCCAGCTTGTCCGGTGTGGACGGCAGACCCAGCCGGCCGGCCGCGTTCACCGCCCGGCGGTCGGCGTACGGGCGGACGTCCGGCCAGACCGCCTGCGCCTCCCGGAGGAAGATGTCCGCCCCGGTCGGCCCGATTCCGGGAAACCGGGTCAGTTCGCGGCGCAGCGCGTTCGGGTCACTACCGGCCTCCCGGTGCAACCGGCGCAGGTCGCCGTTCCAGCGCTCCAGGCACAGCCGTGCCGCGTTGCCCAGCATCGTCGCGGTCCGCTCGTCGTAGCGGCGGTAGTGCCCCCGGCCCAGCGCGTCCACCCGGTCCTGCCAGCTCAGCGCGTCCGTGCCCTGCGGGGTACGGCAGCCGGCGGCGAAGAGTTCGCGGGCGGCGGCGACCGCCACACCCGCCCGGATCCGGGTGCTGAGCAGCGTGGTCAGCACCAACAACTGGTAGAGCGGGCCGGGCCGGTCGGCCAGCCGGATGCCCGCCTCCTCGGCGTACGTGCGGCCCTGCCGGTCCAGCAGCACCCGCACCATTGCGCGGTCACGGTTCATTCCGTCCGGTTACCCGCGCAGCGGGTCCACGCACCCGCGCGGCCGACCGAATGGTGCCACCCGCACCGGGTAACCCCACGTCGGGTACCCGGGTGTCCGTGCCGAGCTCGGCGCACGGGCCGTTGCGAACCCCCGGGGCACCCCGCCGGTCGGCGACCACCGCCGGCCGGCGCCCACCATCGAGGGAGTACGACGGCGGAAGGGGACGGCGATGACGAACGTGCAGCAGCCGGAGATGCGCCGCAACGAACTGAACCCGACGGTGCAGGACAGCAAGGGTCCGCGGCCGGGTGACCCGACCCGGGTCCGGGGCGGCGACGGCCGGCGGATCCCGCCCGAGCAGGTCTCTCCGTACGGCCCGTCTGTCCGGCCCGTTGCCGAGGATCCCGACCGGAAGGCCGCGGGCCGCAGCGAGGCGCGCCGGATCGAGTGACCCGGACGGCGGGGCACCGGGTGCGGGATCCCGCGCGTCGGCATCACCCGGTCCGCGGCCGTCACCGGCGGCACCGGGTGTGCCGTAGCCGCCCGAGCGTCGCGACGGCGGCCACCCCGTACACCAGGTGCGGCACGATCTCGGAGAGCCAGTCCGTCCGGCTCCACCGGCGTGGATCGGTGCTGCCCAGGACCGTCAACGCGCCGTCCGACGCCAGCATCACGCCGGCGCCGAAGAGCCCGGCCGCCACCGGTCCGGGAAGACGGCGCAGCCCGATAACGGTGAGCGCGGCCCCGGAGAGTACGCCGGTCGCGTAGCCGAGCAGGGGCCCGAGGCCCGAGCGGCGGTTCGCCGCCCGGTCCTCGGGCCCCAGACCGATGTGCAGCATCTCGGCCAGCCGCTGGGCGCTCTCCTCCGGAACGATGCTGGCCGGTCGGGCCCGCAGGGTCATGTCGAGGTAGGTGACCACGTTCAACGCCACACTGCCGACCGCACCGGCGATCATCCCGTCCACCGCGTCGGTGACCGGGCCACCCGTCGCCGGCCGATCCAGCAGGCCGGCGACGACGCGTTTCCCGGTCACTTCGGCTCGCCCGGGCCGCGCTCACCCTTCGGGCCGAGCCCTCGCTCGCCCCGGACGAAACCCCGCCGCCCGCGATCCTCCTGGAGGTACCGGTTCGCGGTGTCGTCGGCCTTGCCGTCGTTGGTCCGGCGGCCGGAGTCGTCGATCCGCTTGCGCAGCCGCGCACGCTCCACGTCGTACGCGTTGCTGCCCGGTCGTGGTCCTGGCATGGGGTGCCTCCCGTCGTGTCGGCGCCGTCCCGGCTGGTCTACCCGCCCGGGTCCGGCCCATTCACGGAGCGTGACGCACCGGGAGGCCGTCTGGCGCGCGTAACCTCGCAAGTCGCGGTCCGGGATGGGCCGGCGCGGGTGATCGGACATATGGGACGATCGACGGATGGTGCCAGGTTGCCCGGTAACCGCGCGGGAGCACCGCAGGGGAGTCGTTGCCGGCCAACGGAGCAGGCGGAACGGGTACGGGTGAGCGGGTCATGCGTGACGTGCTGGACGAACTGGACCGGTGGTGGCGGGCGGGCGAGCCGGTCGGAATGGCGACGGTCGTCGCGACCTGGCGTTCCGCGCCCAGGCAGGCCGGCGCCACCATGCTGGTCGGCCCGGACGGGGCGGCGGTCGGCAGCGTCTCCGGCGGCTGCGTCGAGGGCGCGGTCTACGAGCTGACCCGGCAGGTGACCGCCACCGGCCGGCCGGCGCTGCAACGCTACGGCGTGACCGACGACGACGCGTTCGCGGTGGGCCTGACCTGCGGCGGCCTCCTGGACGTCTACATCGAACGGGTCGACCCGGCCGGTTTCGCCGAGTTCGCCGAGGTGGCGGCCTCGATCCGGGCCGGTGCGCCGGTCGCGGTGGTGACCTGCGTGTCGGCCGGCGAGTCCGATCCGGCCGGGCGGCTCGGCCGGCGGCTGGTGGTCTGGCCGGACCGCACCGCCGGCTCGCTCGGCACCGACCGGCTGGACGCGGCGGCCACCGACGACAGTCGGGGCCTGCTCGCCACCGGGCGGACCGGCACGCTCGGGTACGGCTACCACGGCCAACGGCGTGGCGACGACCTGCTGCTCTTCGTCGCGGCGTACGCCGCCCCGCCCCGCATGATCGTGTTCGGCGCGATCGACTTCGCCGCCGCGCTGGCCCGGATCGGTGCGTTCCTCGGCTACCGAGTCACGGTCTGTGACGCCCGGCCGGTCTTCGCCACCTCCCGCCGGCTGCCGGACGCGCACGAGGTGGTGGTCGACTGGCCGCACCGCTACCTGCGGGCCGAGGCGGAGGCCGGCCGGCTGGACGGGCGGACCGTGGTCTGCGTACTGACCCACGATCCGAAGTTCGACGTGCCGGTGCTGGAGGTGGCGCTGCGGCTGCCGCTCGGCTACGTCGGCGCGATGGGCTCCCGGCGGACCCACGGCGACCGGGTGGCCCGGCTGCGGGCGGCCGGTCTCTCCCCCGAGGAACTGGGGCGGCTCTCCTCTCCGCTCGGGCTGGACCTGGGCGCGCGTACCCCGGAGGAGACCGCGGTGAGCATCGCCGCCGAGGTGGTCGCCGGCCGCTGGGGTGGTACCGGCAGCCCGCTGTCGGCGCTGTCCGGCCGGATCCACCACGAGGCGCCCGCAGCCGACGAGGCCGCCCCGGTCGGCTGATTCCGGCCGGGCCAGGCGCAGCGGGGGAGGGACGGCGCGGCGACCCCGTCCGCGCGCCGGTCGACGGATCGCGGATATCCGCGAAGGGACAGGTCTAGCGGTAAACGTCGATCCTCTGGTAAGAATTCCTTCAATCTCTCCCGCCGTCATCAAAGAAACCTTCAACCCCCGTTCACCTGGAGGTCCACGTGACCGGCAACCCCCTGTCCCGCCGCGACGTCGTACGCGGCGCGGTCTTCCTCGGTGTCGGCGCCGCGACCGGCGGTGTGTCGATCGCCGGCGCGCCACCGGCGCTGGCCGCGCCCGACGAGGTCGACGCGCTCGCGGTGCCCGTCCCCACCATCGCCAGCTGCGCCACCTGGGGGGCCCGGTCGCCGGGCTCGCTCAGCGTGATCTCGTCTTCGCCGGACAAGATCGTGATCCACCACACCGCCGGCTCGAACACCACCAACTACACCCAGGCGCACGCGTACGCGATGGCCCGCAGCATCCAGAACTTCCACATGGACGGCAACGGCTGGTCCGACTCGGGACAGCACTTCACCATCAGCCGTGGCGGCTACATCATGGAGGGCCGGCACAACAGCCTGTCCCGGCTGCGCGCCGGCAGCGGCATGGTGGTCGGCGCGCACTGCCCGGGCCAGAACGACAAGGGCATCGGGATCGAGAACGAGGGCACCTACACCAGCGCCACCCCGACCGCCGCGCTCTACGACAGCCTGGTGCAGTTCTGCGCGTACGTCTGCGACCAGTACGGCATCGCCGCGTCCCGGATCTACGGCCACCGGGACTACGTGGCCACCGCCTGCCCCGGCAACGTGCTCTACGGCATGCTCCCGCAACTGCGCGCCGACGTCGCCGACGCGCTCGACGGGGGCACCACCCCACCGCCGGCCTTCAGCGCGATCGTCGACAACACCACCAGCGGCCGGTTCACCGCCAGCGCCAACTGGCTCACCTCGTCGTACTCCACCGAGCGGTACGGCGCGGACTACCGGTACGCCGACCCGGCCGCGATCAGCGACGTGGCGTACTACAAGGTGAACATCCCGGCCGAGGGGACGTACCGGATCGACGCCTGGTACCCGGGCATCGCCGGCTACAACACCGCCACCCCGTACATCGTGCTGGCCAAGAGCGGCAACCAGACGGTGGTGGTGGACCAGAGCACCGGCGGCGGGACGTGGCGTTCGCTGGGCACCTTCACGCTGACCGCCGGCGACAAGAACGTGGTCGGGGTGAGCCGGTGGAGCGGCGCCACGGGATACGTGATCGCCGACGCCGTACGGGTCACCCGGGTCTGACCCGTACCGACTCCGTCGCCGATACCCGCCGGAACGCATCAACGGCGTGCCGACGGGTATCGGCGTACCGGAGGCGGCTAAGGGGGTGGGGGAGTGCGGTACGACGAGTTCGTCGCCAAGGTGCGCGACCGTGGCGAGTACGCCGATTCGGCGGAGGCGGAACGGGTGACCCACCTGGTGCTCGGCATCCTCGCCCAGCGGCTGCACCCGGACGAGGCGGAGGATCTGGCCGCCCAGTTGCCCGGCCCGCTGGCCGCGACCCTGATCTCGGCCGGGCAGGGTACCGCGGGTGCGTTCGGTGCACGGGAGTTCCTGGGCCGGGTCGCCACCGGGGCGGGAGCGACCGCGCGGACCGCCGAGTGGGACGCCAGCGCGGTGCTGTGCACCGTGGCCGAGGCCATCTCCGGCGGTGAGCTCAACGACGTGCTGACCCAGCTGCCGTCCGGGTACGCCGTACTGTTCGGCCGGGCCGGCCTGAGCGGCTGAGCAGCCGATCCACCTTCGCACCGTCCTTGATCCCGCCTGGCCACGCCTGATCGTCGCCGTCCGGCCCGTTCGGGCGGCCCCAGCACCCGAACTAGCATCCTAGGATGCCCTACGCGGCGTGCCCCTGCTCACACCGCACGACAGAAACGGAAGACACCGGACACGGACGGCCGCGCCAAAATCGGGCCGGATATAGTGGCACGGCAATTGAGCAGCCACGGGAGCCGAATGCGCCGTAACCGGGGCTGCGTCAGGTGCCGTCACTCGTCCGGAATGCGTCAACCGTTCCCGGGCGAGAGGTCGGTCGGAGCGCGCACCGGTTTCTGGACCGTCCTCCGCCATCGTGCGGACGCCGGGCCGTGGCGCAGAGGGAGGTTCGGTGTCGCGTCGGCCGGCGCGGGCGGATGACGCCCAGCCAACCGGTGACGCCACCGCCGGGCCTGCTGGCTCGACGGGGCGGATCCTCACCGTCCCCAACCTGATCAGTTTCGTCCGGCTGCTCGGCGTACCGCTCTTCCTCTACCTCTTCCTGGTCACCGAGGCGGACGCGGCCGCCGTGGTCGTCCTCGCCGTCGGTGGCCTGAGCGACTGGGTGGACGGCTTCGTCGCCCGGCGACTGCGCCAGGTCAGCCGGCTCGGCGAGCTGCTCGACCCGGTCGCCGACCGGCTCTACATCCTGGCCACCCTGGTCGCGCTGACCGTCCGCGAGGTGGTGCCGTGGCAGTTCACTGTCGCGCTGCTGGCCCGGGACGTCGTGATGACCGCCAATCTGGGCATGCTGCGCCACTTCGGCTTCCGCCCGCCGCCGGTGCACTATCTGGGCAAGACGGCGACGTTCGTACTACTGGCCGCTTTTCCGGTACTGCTGCTCGCGGCTACGGTGCCCGGGGCGGCTACCGCTGCCGGGGCGATCGGCTGGGGGCTGGCACTGTGGGGACTGGTCCTGTATTGGCTGGCCGGCGGGCTCTACCTGATCCAGGCCGTCCGGCTGATCCGGGCGGCACGGGCGGAGGTGGGATGACCGGGCAGGGCAAGCGGACGTACGCGGCCGATTTCCTCACCGAGCTCTTCCAGAACCCGCTCGACCCCGGTTACGCCGATGCGGCCGCGCGGCGCCGGCGTGCGGTGCCGGCCACCGGATGGCGGCGGTCGATGCCCCGGGCGGTGACCCTGGTGACCCTGGTCGTGCTGGGGCTGCTGCTCGCGATGGCCTACCGCCAGACGGTGGCGGCGGAGCCGAGTCGCAGCAAGGCGCGGGCCGGCCTGGTGACCCAGATCAAGCAGCGGGAGGCTGAGAATGCCGCGCTGACCGAGCGGGCCGACCGGCTGCGTGCCGAGGTGCTCCGGCAGCGGGACGCGGCGCTGTCCGGCAGCGCGGCGGCGAACCTGCGGAATCTGGAGGCGGCCACCGGGCTGGGCCGGGTGCGCGGTGACGGTCTGGTGGTGCGGGTCGCGGACGCGCCCGAGGAGCCGGACGCGGTCACGGGTGCCGGTGCGACGAATCTCGGCCGGGTACTCGACCGTGACCTCCAGGACATCGCGAACGCGCTATGGAGTGGCGGGGCGGAGGCGGTCTCGATCAACGGGCAGCGGCTGACCGCCACCTCGACGATCCGGGCGGCGGGTGGCGCCATTCTGGTCGACTTCAAGCCGGTGATCGGCCCGTACGAGGTGTCCGCGATCGGTCCCGGTCAGCTGGAGCGCCGGTTCCGGGACAGCGCGGCGGCGCGGTTGCTGGACAGCGTCTCCGAGGAGCACGGGATGTCGTTCGAGTTCCGTAGGGTCGACGATCTGACTCTGCCGGCCGCGACGGAGCCGCGGCTGCGCTATGCCACACCCTCGCCCGAGCCCACCCCGACGCCGTCCGGGTCGTCGGCGGGTGGCGGGGGGTCCCCGAGTCCGCATGGAGGCGGCCGATGATCGCTGTGCTCGCGTTGCTCGCCGGGGTGTTGCTCGGCGTCTGGCTGGATCCGACGGTTCCGTCGGCGCTCCAGCCGTACCTGCCGATCGCCGTGGTGGCGGCCTTGGACGCGGTGTTCGGCGGGGTGCGGGCCAAGCTCGACGGCATCTTCGACGACAAGCAGTTTGTGATCTCGTTCATCTCGAACGTGCTGGTCGCCGGGCTCATCGTCTACCTGGGTGACCAGCTCGGCGTCGGTGGGCAGTTGTCCACCGGTGTCGTGGTGGTGCTCGGTGTCCGGATCTTCGGCAACGTGGCGGCTATTCGCCGGCACCTGTTCCGGGCGTAGGTTCGACGGCGATGGCGGGAGCGAGCGAGCAGAACAGTCCGGACGAGGCGGCCAGGGGCCCGGTACCGGGTGGTTCGCCGGCGGACCGGACGCCGGGTACGCCGGAGTCGCCGGACGGCGCCGCCGCGGAGCGGCCGGCCACGCCGGGGCCGGCCGGTGACGGGGACCCGGGTGCCGACCGGAGTACGGTCTCGGCGGACGACGGGCCCACGGTGCGGCTGTCGACCGACGACGGGCCGACCGTGCCGTTGCCGGGGGACGACGAGACGGTGCCGATCCCGCCGCCGGAGCCGCCGGAGCCGGTCGGGCCGGCGTCGGCGGTTCGCCGGCTGCTGCCCCGGCTGACCGCGGCGAACGCGATGATCGGGGTGCTGCTGGCGCTGCTGGGGTTCACCCTGGCGGTGCAGTTGCGGACCAACTCCACGGACGCGTCGCTGGAGACGACCCGCCAGGAGGACCTGGTGCGGATCCTGTCGGACCTGGACGCGCAGGAGGAGCGGGTCCGGCAGGACATCGCGGCGCTGGAGGAGAGCCAGCGGCAGTTGAACTCCGGTGCCGAGGGGCGGCAGGCGGCGTTGGACGAGGCGACCCGGCGGGCCGACGAGTTGGGCATCCTGGCGGGGACGTTGCCGGCCCGGGGGCCGGGGTTGACGGTCAGTTTCATGCCGGTGAGCAAGCCGATCGCGGCGTCGCGGGTGTTGGACGCGGTGCAGGAGCTGCGGGGCGCGGGGGCGGAGGCGATGCAGATCTCCGGCGGTGACGGTGCCACGGTGCGGATCATCGCGTCGACGTACTTCCTCGACGCGGACGGCGGTATCTCGGTGAGTGGACGGCGGTTGACCGGACCGTACATGATCTCGGTGATCGGCGATCCGAAGACGATGCAAACCGCACTGAACATCCCGGGCGGGGTGGTGGCATCGGTCAGCGGGGACGGCGGTAACGTGGCGATCCAGGAGCGGGAGGTGGTCGACGTGACGGCCCTCAGCCCGCCGAAGGATCTGCAACATGCGCGTCCGGTCTCCTGACCGGGCGCGGTCGGGACGGCGACTCGGCGTCCCGGTATTGGCTGGTGCGATGAAGAAGGACGCGTCTGGTGATTCCTGAGGACCTGCGGTACACCGCCGAGCACGAGTGGGTGGCTGGCGACGGCAGCGGACCGGTGCGGGTGGGCATCACCCACTTCGCGCAGGACGCGCTGGGCGACATCGTTTATGTCCAGCTTCCCGACGAGGGTGCGACGGTGCAGGCCGGCGAATCGTTCGGTGAGGTCGAGTCGACCAAGAGCGTCTCGGAGATCTACGCCCCGTTGACCGGTACGGTGGTGGCGCGGAACGAGCAGCTCACGGATACTCCTGAGGTGATCAACACCGACCCGTACGGCTCGGGTTGGCTGGTCGAGATCGCGCCCAGTGACGCGTCGGCGGTGGCTGGTTTGTTGACCGCCGAGGCTTATCGGGAGCTGACCGAGAGCTGATCGTGGTGACGCCGTCGCGTGGTTGTGTCCGCGCGTCTGGTTGCCCTGTATTTCGGCGCTGGCTAGGCTCGCCCAGTCGACCGAGAACCAATAGTTGCGCGTTGCGGAAATGCCTTCCCGGGCACGGGGGAGCCAGCCGCTGGGCCCCGAGGGCGCCCGGCGGCCAGACCCGTAACACCCGACGCCGACCGAACAGATCCGTGAGGTGGTCCCAATGACGCGCCCAGACGACGAGTTCCCCCCACTCGACGTCACATCGACGCTGAACCTTGGTTCTCTCGACGAGATGTTGGAGGGGCCCGAGACCGACGTTGTGCCGAGCCGGATGTCAGGTTCGCTGCCTCCGGGTATGGCGTTGCTGGTGGTTCGGCGTGGTCCGAATGCCGGCGCCCGGTTCCTGCTGGATCACGATGTGACGACGAGTGGCCGGCATCCGGACAGTGACATCTTCCTGGACGACGTCACGGTGTCCCGGCGGCACGCCGAGTTCCACCGGGACGGTGGCACGTTCACCGTCCGGGACGTGGGCAGCCTGAACGGGACGTACGTGAACCGGGAGCGGGTCGAGGCAGCGACGCTGAGTAACGGTGACGAGGTCCAGGTCGGGAAGTTCCGGCTGGTCTTCATCGCTGGTCCGCGTCCGGAGGAGGGGGCCGTCCGGGGGTGAGCGAGAGTGCGGCGGCGGCTGTTCCCGGGCCGGGGACGGCCGCTCGGGGCCAGCCACCGAACCTTTTTCCACCTGAACTGCGCGGCGCGCACCCCTCGACTTCCACCCGCGGCCACGACGGACCGCAGGGGGAGGCCGACAAGGGTTCACTGATGAGTATCGGTGAGGTGCTGGCGCAGCTTCGGGTGGAGTTTCCCGACACGACGATCTCCAAGCTGCGCTTTCTTGAGTCCGAGGGTCTGGTCGAGCCGCAACGCACGCCGGCGGGTTACCGCAAGTACAGCTGGGACGACGTGGCGCGGTTGCGGTTCGTGTTGACCGCGCAGCGTGACCAGTACCTGCCGTTGCGGGTGATTCGGGAGCAGCTCGCGGAGGCGGCTCGGGACGGGTTGTCGGGGCCGGAGCGGCATCGGCCGTCGCTGGTGGCGGTGGGGCCGGATGGCGAGGTGCCGGGTCGGGAGCCGGCCGCCCCGGTCGGCGAGTCGTCGGAGACCCGGCTGGACCGGACTGAATTGCTGTCCCGCAGTGGGCTCGGTGAGGCGTTGCTGGCCGAGTTGGAGCGGATGGGTCTGGTGGTGTCGCAGCCGCCCGGCTGGTACGACGCGGATGCGCTGGTGATCGCGCAGGCGGTGGCGGGGTTGGCGGCGTACGGGTTGGAGCCGCGGCATCTGCGCGGCTACCGGACGGCGGCGGATCGCGAGGTGGGGTTGTTCGCCCAGTTGGTGGCGCCGTTGGCCCGGCAGAACGATCCGGCGGCCCGGGCGCGGGCGGCGGAGGCGGCGCGGGAGCTGGTTGGCCTGTCGCAGCGGCTGCACGCGGCGCTGGTCCGGGTGGGGCTGCGCGGGACGTTGGGCCGGTGACCTCCCAGGGCGGCGGATGTGCCGCCCTGGGGCGGTTGTCCGGCGGGTTGCTGGGTGTGGCCTGGCGCACTCGGCCGGCAGGAAAGATCTGCGGCGGTGGGCGTGGCGTACGCTTCCCGGGGTAACCCGTGCGGTGCGGCGGTTGCGGGCGGCGCGGGTGGGGCGGTGTTATCCGAGCCCGTGTACCGTGCAGGGAAGGGGCATACCGGCCCCTGCGGCGGGTAGCATCGGCCGCCGCAGGACGGTGGTGGGGAAGAGACGACGGCGACACGGAGGCGGCGGTGCGCGAGCTGAGCGTGGTCGGGGTTCGGGTGGAGCTACCCACCAACCAGCCGATCGTCCTGCTCAGAGAGGTCGAGGGCGACCGTTATCTGCCGATCTGGATCGGTGCGGTGGAGGCTACCGCGATCGCCTACGAGCAGCAGGGGGTCAAGCCGGCCCGGCCGCTGACCCACGATCTGCTGCGGGACATCCTCTCCGCGTTGCAGGCGCCGCTGCGGGCGGTGGAGATCGTGGAGTTGAAGGAGAACGTCTTCTACGCCGATCTGCTGATCGGGGACGGTCTGCGGGTGTCGGCCCGGCCGTCGGACTCGATCGCGTTGGCGTTGCGGGTGGGTGCGCCGATCCGCTGTGCGGAGCAGGTGCTCACCGAGGCCGGGATCATCATCCCGGACGAGCAGGAGGACGAGGTGGAGAAGTTCCGGGAGTTCCTGGAGCAGGTCCGCCCGGAGGACTTCGCCGGTTGACCGCGGCTCCGTGGCGGCGGCCTGGCCGGTGGTTGTGGTGCTGCCGGTCGGGTAACGATTGATTCGTCCTGGGGTAACCCTGCGGTGATCCCCGTGTGCGGCGTGTCGCGGCATTTCCTGCGGGGTAACCCTCCAGCCGGGCTATAGGGTTGGGCCTGTCGAGGGGTGCACGTCGGCGGAAACGACGTGTCACCGCACGGGCGGGGAGGTTGTCCGATGCATGAGCCACAGGACCCTGATCCGGGTAGGTCGAATCCCCAGGGTATGGATCAGCGGCACGTCGACGGGCCTCGTGAGGTGGCGGAGGATCACTCGGCTGGCGGGGCGTCGGTGGAGGACGGGTCGGTCGGCTATCGGGGTGTGACGGCGTGCCACGCCGTCGGGATCAGCTACCGGCAGTTGGACTACTGGGCGCGTACGGCGCTGGTGGTGCCGAGCGTGCGGGACGCCTCGGGGTCGGGAACCCAGCGGCTCTACTCGTTCCGCGATCTGGTGGTGCTGAAGGTGGTGAAGCGGCTGCTGGACGCGGGGGTCTCGTTGCAGAACATCCGGCGGGCGATCGACGCGCTGCGCTCGCGCGGGGTGGCGGACTTGGCCGGTATCACGCTGATCTCGGATGGCACGACGGTCTACGAGTGCCGATCTCCGGAGGAGGTCGTCGACCTGTTGCAGGGTGGGCAGGGGGTGTTCGGGATCGCCATTGGTGGGGCGTTCAAGGAGGTCCAGGGCTCGCTGTCGCATCTGCCGGCGGAGCCGGCCGGGGAGCCGCCGTTGGCGGGGGAGACGCCGGAGCCGGTCGCGGTGGAGGCCGGCGACGAGTTGGCGGCCCGCCGGGCCCGGCGGCGCGCGGGCTGACCCGGCCCGTCCGGGCCGGGGTTGTCGAGGTATACCGGCCCAGCGCCGGGAGGCTGCGTGGCTCGGGTCGCCGCCACCCGCCCCCTTGATCGTTATCGCATACTTGGCGTATGTCGTCTACTTTGTCGCCGGAGTCGTCCGGCTCCGACCGTCCGCGTCGGGTCGCCCGGCGCCGCTGGCGTCGCCGGATCATGCTCGGGGCTCTGGTGGGCCTGCTGCTGTTGCCGGTGTCGGTGGTCGGCAGCGTGGTCTGGGTGCGGCAGTCGGCGCGGGAGCACGTGTATGCGCTGGCCGACGTTCCGGCGGCGCCGGTCGCCCTGGTGCTGGGTGCCCGGGTGTATCCGGACGGCACCCCGGCGCCGTTCCTGGCCGCCCGGCTGGGGCTGGCGAAGGAGCTGCTGGCGGCGGGGAAGGTCCGGGCGATCCTGGTTTCCGGCGACCACCGGAGCTGGGCGTACGACGAGCCGGGGGCGATGAGTCGCTGGTTGGTGGAGCGGGGCGTGCCGGCCCGGTTGGTGGTGCAGGACCATGCCGGGTTCGACACCTACGACTCGTGTTCGCGGGCTCGTCGGGTCTTCGGTGTCGATCGGACCATTGTGGTCACCCAGAGCTTCCACATCGAGCGGGCGGTCACGGTGTGCCGGCGGGTCGGTCTGGACGCGGTCGGTGTCGGCGACGAGTCGGTACGCCGGTTCGAGCGGGCCTGGCGGTGGGGCGGGTTCCGGGAGCACTTCGCGGCGGTGAAGGCGGTCTACGACGTGCTCAGCGGACGGGATCCGGTGTTCCTGGGCCCGGCTGAGTCGGGGGTCCGCGACGCCTTGGCCGGCTGACGGTGCGGGCGGTGGAGTGTGTCGTCGCGTACCGTGACCGGGGTGGCCGGCGCGGCGTCCGATGGGGATGATGGTCCGGATCGGATCGAGCTCGATGATTGCCGAGCCGGTTGGGTATGGATGACACCGATTCGGGTTGGATGACACAGAACGGGTGGGCGCGGTAGTGTCCCCACCCAGTGTCACCCGTCGGCCGTCCGCCCGGCGGCCGGCACTGTTGGTGTTTCGACCCCACACGCCGCGCGATCCCCCTCGCGCCGGAAGGAAGACCGTGACGGATCCACATGACAGCGCCGTGTCGTCCCCCGCGGACGGCGCCGCGACCACCGGTAACGGTGCAGCAGCCCGCGTGACGCACTACGAGCGGATCGGCGGGGCGGAGTCGGTCAAGGCGGCCGTGCGGCTGTTCTACGACCGGGTGCTCGCCGACCCGGAGCTGGCCGGCTATTTCACCTCGGTGAACATGGAGGAGCAGCGGCGGCACATGGTGCTGATGCTGACCGTGGTGCTCGGCGGGCCGAACAACTACGCCGGCCGGGGACTGGCCGAGGCGCACCAGCCGCTGAACATCCCGGACGAGCACTACGCACGGGTCGGTGTGCACCTGATCGACACCCTGACCGGGCTCGGCGTGCCGGACGACATCCTGGACGACGTGCGGGCGACGCTGGGTTCGGTACGCGACCAGGTGGTGGCGAGCGGCACCTCCGCGGGCGTCTGACCGTGGACGTCGCTCGTCTCAAGCAGAGTTGGCACCTGGTCGCCGGACATGGCGACCAGGTGCCGCTCTACTTCTACTCGACCCTGTTCCTGGCCCATCCCGACGTCCGGCAGATGTTCCCGACGAACATGGCCGGCCAGCGGGACCGGCTGGTCACCGCGCTGGGTCACATTGTCTCCAACGTGGACCAGGTGGACCAGCTCGTCGGTTTCCTGCAGTCTCTCGGCGCCGACCACCGCAAGTTCGCGGTCCGGCCGGAGCACTATCCGGCGGTCGGGGAGGCGCTGCTGGCGACCCTGGCGCACTTCCTCGGCGAGCACTGGACCGAGGATCTGGCGAAGGACTGGACGGCGGCGTACGGGCTGGTCGCGAAGGTGATGACCGACGGCGCGACGGCGGCGGAGAACGTCAGCCCGCCGTGGTGGGTCGGCGAGGTCGTCGCGCACGAGCCGCGGACGTTCGACATCGCGGTGCTGACGCTGCGCCCGCAATATCTGCTGCCGTTCGAGGCGGGCCAGTCGATCGGGGTGTCCAGCCCGGCGACCCGGGCGTGGCGGTACTACTCGCCCGGGAACACGCCCCGCACCGACGGCACGATCGAGCTGCACGTGCGGGCGGCGCCGGGTGGGGCGGTGAGTTCCCGGCTGGTGTACGGGACCAGCGTCGGTGACCAGGTGCATCTGGCGTCCCCGGTGGGGGAGCGGCTGACGTTGCGCCAGGCGTCCGGCGGTGGGGACCTGCTGCTGCTGGCCAACGGCACCGGCTGGGCGCCGTTGAAGGCGCTGGTGGAGCAGGTGGCGGCCGAGGGCGGCGGTCGGCGGGTCGACGCGTACGTCGGGGCCCGGTCCCGTACCGAGTTCTACGACGTCGACGCGACCGAGAAGCTGGTGGCGTCGTACCCATGGTTGCGGGTGACGTATGTGGTCAACGCCGACCCGTCACGGCCCGGAGAGTTCGTCCAGGTGGTGGACCGCGCCCTCGCCGACGGCGACTGGCGCAACCGGCACGTCTTCGTCTGCGGGTCCGATCCGATGGTGTCGGGCGCGGTCACCGGACTGGCGCAGGCGGGTTACCACGCCGGGCAGCTGCACTACGAGGCGCTGGGTGGGCAGTGGTATTCGCCCGGGCGGCGGATCGGCGAGGTGCAGGAGCATAGGCCGGCAGACGGAGGTACGCAGTGAGCGCCAGCCCGATCAGCGAGTACGACCGCGCGACGGCGCTGTCGGGTCCGAGTCCTCGGGTGCGGATGACCGCGGATCGGGTCCGGCGGTGGGAGTTCAACACGTCGTCGTTCACCAGGCGCGGCTACGACGACCGGGATGTCGACCGGTTCCGGCACCAGGTGGCCGACGAGTTGGACCTGTTGGCGACCCAGTTGGCAGATCTGCGGGCGGAGAACCAGCGGCTGCACGACCATGTGGAGCTGCACCGGCACGGGGTGCTGCCGAGTGCCAGCAACCGGCCGCAGTTGCCGGGGGCGAAGGAGGTCAACCTGCTCTCGGCGGCGCAGCGGGAGGCCGAGCAGATCATCGCCCAGGCGCACGACTACGCCCGCCGGGTCGCCGAGTACGCCCGGGTGCAGTACGAGAACTATCTGCGGGCGGCGGCCGAGGATGCCCGCAACGAGGCGGAGCGGGCGGTGCAGGACTACCGGGCGTCGGCCGGGTCGAGTTTCGACGACACGGTGGCGACCCGGGAGGCGCTGCGTATCTTCGGCGAGATGATGATCTCGCACATGCAGGCGGCGGCCCGGCATCTCGACGACGGCAGTGAGCATCTGGCCCGCACCATGGACCGGATCGTCCGGGAGGCGGGTGCGGGGATCGGCAGTGCGACGCCGCCGGGTGTCGCCCGGCCGGCGCTGTCGCCGCGTCCGGAGCAGCCGCGGCAGATGTAGGGTGCCGGCCCTGGCCCGGTCCGTCGGCGTGACCGGGTGGGCGGCCGTCATCTGCGTGCCGGCGGCTGTGGGGGCCGCCGGCCGAGGTGCCATCGGTCCGGAGTGTTCCGCTGTCGTAGGGGTCGGGTGCGGGAACGGTGTCGGGGGCAGGGTCGGTGACGTACCGCCGGTCCGGTCCGGCCCGGCCCGGGGTGGCTGTGGGAGTGGTTTCCGACGCCCCGCGCCGGCCACACTTCGAGGCCACCCCGCGCGCCGGCCTGCGGCCCGGACCTGCCGAATCCTGCTGCCCCCGGATCTACCCCCGTTGCGGCAGGCAGATCGACTCGCCGGTGACCGCCGACCCGGGTATAGGCTCGGCCGGATGCGGGGGAACACGTTGAAGGACCGGATGCGGCGCGGCGAGCCGGTGCGCGGAGTGTGGTTGGCGTTGCCCAGCGTGGAATCCGCCCGGCTGATGGCACGGATGCCGGCGGACTGGCTGGTTGTCGACGTCGAGCACGCCCCGGTGGGTGCGGAGACGATGACCCGGATGGTGGCGACGATCGCCGACGCCCGCGGCCCGGCACCGCTGGTACGGCTGGCGAGCCCGGGTGTGGAGAACGTCAAACGGGCCCTGGACGCGGGTGCGTGGGGCGTGATCGGCCCGATGGTCAACACTCGCGCCGAGGCGGAGGCGTTTGTGGCGGCGGCGAAGTTCCCGCCGGTCGGGCAGCGCAGCTTCGGCAGCGCCTGGGCAGGGCTCGCCTTCGATGTGGCCGCGCCGGACTACCTGCGTATCGCCAACGAGCAGACCATCGCGATGGTGCAGATCGAGAACCGTGCGGCTCTGGATCACCTCGACGCGATCTGCGGTGTGCCGGGACTCGACGGCGTGTTTGTGGGCCCCGTCGACCTTGCGATCTCGCTGGGTCTGGGGCCGGATTCGGATAGCCGCGATCCGGCCTTCCGCCAGGCGCTGGACGAGATCCTGCGTGCGGCCAGGGCGGCCGGGCTGCCGGCAGGAATATATTGCTCGTCACCCGAGGCGGCCGCCGAGCGGCTCGAGCAGGGCTTCGTCATGGTCAACGTCGCCACCGACGTGGCCGTGCTGAGCCAGGGTGTGCGGGACCGGCTTGCCTAGCACCGTCCGTACCAGGGCGGGCAGGTCGGCGGGCGCGATATCCCGCCGCCGTGCCGCGACGTGTCCGTCCGGCCGCAGCAGGTAGCAGGTACCCGGTGGCGACACCTTGTCGGGCGGCATCGTCACGACACCGACGAGGTCGACCGGGTCGGGCGAAGAGTACAGGGCGGTGAAGCCGTGCCCCAGTCGTCGGCGTACGTCCGGATCCGCGGGTACCAGCTTGGACCCGAGCGCGGGCGCCCCGCCCCAGTTCCCTACGTCGTCGGCCAGGGACAGCGGCGACGTGGTGTACGTGTACGGCGTGCTCATCCTGCCGCTGTCGACGAGCCGCCGCAGTCGCAGTCGCAGGATCACGTTCCGGCGCAGGCGCTGCCAGCGGGTCCGGGGCGCCATGAACCGCATGGTGGCCTCGGTGACCTCCTGGTTGTGCCGCTGCGCCGCCCAGCGTTCGGTCTGGTACGTCTCGAGCAGGTCTGACCCGGCACGGCCGGTCAGCACGTAGGCGAGCTTCCAGCACAGGTTCTCCACGTCGTGGATGGCGCCGTTCATGCCCCGTGCCCCGAACGGCGCGACCAGGTGCGCGGCATCCCCGAGCAGGAAGACCCGGCCGTGCCGGAGCCGGCGCAGCAGACGCTGGTGGAAGCGGTAGTCGGTCAACCACACCAGCTCATATGGCAGATCCCCGATCAGCGCCCGAATCCGGCGGCCCATCGCCTCGGGGGAGCGCTCGTCCTCGACGGCCGCGTCGCCGCTGAGTTGCCAATCGACGCGCCACACGTCGTCCGGCTGCGGGTGGATGAGGATGTTGTGCCCGGGGTTGGCAGGATGATCGAAGAAGAACCGCGGCTCGGCCGGAAAGGGCAACTTCGCGCGGATGTCGGCGATCAGGAACCGGTCCGGATAGGTCCGGCCCGGGAAGTCGAGTCCGAGCAGTTTGCGGGTGGTGCTGCGGGCGCCGTCGCAGGCCAGCAGGTATCGGCCCCGGATCGACACCGGGCCGGACGGTGTCCGCGCGGTGACGGTGACCCCGTCGGCGTCCTGGTGCAGCCCGACCACGGTGTGCTGCCAGCGCAGGTCGACCAGGGGTGAACGGGCCATCGCCGCCAGCAGTTGGCGTTCGGTCTCGTGTTGCGGCAGGTTGAGGAAGGGCGGTAGTTCTCCGGGCGCCGGTGCGGCTGCGGTCTGGGTCTGCATCTCGTGCTGCCGGAAATAGGTCTTCCGGGTACGCCAGGCGATGCCGCGCGCCAACATCGGCTCGACGCAGCCGAGTTTCTCCCAGACTGCCAGCGCGGTGCGATGAATGGCGATTGCGCGTGATCCCTGCGGCCTCTCGGCGCCCGAGTCGAGCACAATGGACGGAATGGAATAGTGCGCCAGTTCAAGCGCGGCGGTCGCTCCGGTCGGTCCACATCCGACGATGATCACCGGTACTGTTCTGTTGTCCCCCATAGCCGGCAAAGCTAGCTAGCGGAATTCCGCCGTCCCATGGTGTGCTCAAGATCCGACTTGTTCCGCCAGTACCTCCTGTCGGGCGACGGCCCACGGCGCTTACGCACCGCGTCCGACCTTGCGGTCCGTCGGACCGCAAGGGGAGGTCGAAAGGTTCATTCCCCAGGTTCGTATCGCTTAGGTCCGTACCGACCAGCTTCGCGCCAGCCAGGTTCGCGTCGTCCAAGAGCGTGCCGAATAGGTTCGCGCCGTAAAGGCTTGCGTCTACCAGGTTCGCGCTGCTCAGCGCCGAACCATTGATTGATAGCAGGGGCCGCCAGATCGGCTCGGTGGAGCCGAGACCGCGGTCCACTTACCGGATGGCACTGGCGGTGCGCTGCCTCCCGGCCGGGGAGGCAGCGCACCGCGGATCAACTGATCAACTGGTACCCGAACTGCACCTCCAGGCCACTGGCGGCGGCCGCGTCGAGGACCCGGACCTGCAGTCGCGGCGCCTCGCCGCTGCCGTCGACGGTGAACGGCGCGACGAGTGCGGTGGTCTGCACGGCGGTGGTCACGCCGACGGCGTTACCGCCCGCGGACTCCCCGTCCGCGTCCAGCCGCACGGCGCAGGCACCGGCGGCGAGTCGGCGCGTCACCGTGACCACCCGGATGCGCTGCCCGGCGAGATAGAGCAGGTTGCCGAAGTCGTACAGCCCGTCGGCCACCGGACCGGTCACCCGGGCCGCCAGCCAACCGTCGATCTGCTCGACACCCTTGTTGCCGGTGAACCGGGCCTGGCCGGTGGAGGTCCCGGCGAGCAGATACGGGCCGACCAGGTTGCCGCTGAGGTCGTTGTCGGCGACCAGTACGTCACCGGCCCCGTCGACCACGCCGTAGTCCTGCCGGTTGATGCCGTCGGCGAGCGAGCCGACGGCGTTGCCGACGATGACGACCCGGCTGGCGCCGGAGCGGATGTTGATGCCGGCGCCGTGCCGGTAGCCGCTGCCGCCGCCGGCGTACCCGTGCGCGACGGTGACCGGCAGGTCGAACTGGGTGGGGCTGACCACCTCGATCCGCCAGGTGCCGTTGGCCTCGGTGCTGCCGGTCGCGCCGGAGATGGTGATCCGGTCGCCGGTCTCCCAGCCGTGTTCGACGGCGGTGGTGACCCGGGCCCGGCCTCCCGGGCCCGCCGTGATGCCGCTGATCGCGCGGGCGAAGCTGGGATGTGCGGTACGGCCGTTGTTGCCGATGATGCAGCCGGTGACGGTGACCCGGGTGGCGGCGATGTCGAGGCCGTTGCGCCCGGAGCCCCGGATGACGCACCCGGTGAAGGTGGCCATGCCGGTGAAGCCAGGATTGATCCGGACGTTGTCGTGTTCGTTGTCGGCCGAGATGTAGACGTTGGTGAACTGGGCGTGCGCGCCGGCGTCGAGCAGCACCGGTGTGCCGTGACCGTTCTCGAAACCGCCGCCCTCGAAGTAGACGAACTTCGGGTAGGACCCGCCGGTGGTGTTCTTCAGCCACAGCCCGTGCCGGCCGAACAGCACCGCGGTCGCGAAGAACTTGATCGACCCGCCGAGGCCGTCGATGACCAGGTTGTCCGTGGTGGTGTTGCCGGAGCCGGCGGCGATGCCGCACTGCACGAACTCCACCGGGTCGGCCCGGGACGTGTTGCCCACCCCGTTGAGCAGGATCACGTACGGGCCGGTGAAGCCGTTCCAGACGCAGTTGCGGAACCGGATGGTGTTGCAGGAGCGCAGGGTCGTACCGGTGTAGCCATTCTTGAACCGGACGTTGACGAACGACACCATGTAGTTGCGGCCGCCGTCGACCGCCTCGGTGGCGACCAGGCTGCCGCCGGTCAGGCCGTCGCCGCGTACCACGAGGTCGCGCAGCCCGCCGCCGGACACGTTGGTGAGCAGGAACCCGTGCCCGCCGCCGGTGGCGACGACGTACTGGGTGGCGTACTCGTCGTTGTCGGTGGGGCCGGCGCCGGAGAAGGTGACCGGCACGTCGCGTACCCGGATGGTGCGCTCCAGGCGGATCTTGCCGGGACCGGCCTCGATGACGCCGCCCGTGCGCAGCGTGTCGACGGCGGCCTGCACCCGCGCCGAGTCGTCGTCCACCCCTGCTCCGGTGCAGCCGAACCAGGCCAGGTCGAGGCGGGTGGTTTGCGGCCGCTTCCACCGGCCGGTGGCGGTCCCGGCGACGGCGAAGACGGTGCCCCCGTTGTCGGGCTCGGTGCTGTCCGCATCCCAGTGCAGCGGGCCGCCGCCGACGCCGGGCGTGTCGGCGTGGTAGCCGAGCAGGTGCACCTGCTGGCCGTCGGTCTGGCCGGGCGTGCCGCGCAGCTGGTCGACGCTGGCGATGCCGTCGCCGGCGGCACGGGACGGCTTCGGCGGCGCGGCGTGTGCGGCGGTGGCGACGGCCTGGCTGCCGGTCAGGGTGAGACCGGCGAAACCGAGGGTGGCCAGGGCGCGGCGGCGGGTACCGGCGAACGGCGTGCCGGTCGGGTCGGGACGGTCGGGCATCTCGGGCCTCCTGTTGTCGGCGTAGCCCCCGGCGCGGCGGACGCGCACCACCGCGCGACCGGCGCCAACGCCGGCCACGGCCGGGGTACGGGTGGGGGACGTGCGGGAGGGGTCAGCCCTTGACGGCTCCGATGACCACTCCCTTGGCGAAATGCTTCTGTAGGAACGGGTAGACGAGCAGGATCGGGACGAGCGAGACGACCAGGATGGCCATCTGCAGGGACTGCTGCGGTGGGACCACCTCGCCCGGCAGGTCGGTGCCGATCGCGGCGTTGTCCACCACGTAGGTGCGCAGCACCAGTTGCAGCGGCCACTTCTCGGTGGAGTTGAGGTACAGCAACGCGTTGAAGAAGGCGCTCCAGTAGGCCACGGCCTGGAACAGCGCCACCACCGCGAGCACCGCCTTGGACAGCGGCAGCATGATCCGGGTGAGGATCTGCAGCTCGCCCGCGCCGTCGATGCGCGCGGCGTCGACGATCTCCTTCGGGACCTCCAGGAAGAACGCGCGCACGATGATCACCTGGAACGCCGAGACGAGTGGCGGCAGGATCAGCGCCCACCACGAGTCGATCAGGCCGAGCTGCTTGATCAGCAGGTAGTTGGGGATCATGCCCGCGTTGAAGAGCAGGGTGACCAGTACGAGTATCAGCACCGGACGGCTGCCGAAGCTGCCCGGCCGGGACAGCGAGTACGCCAGCAGCGCCACCACGGCCACCGACAGCAGCGACCCGACCAGCGTGACACCGATCGAGACGAGGGTGGCGCGGGTGACCACCCCGCCCCGGAAGATCGCGGCGTAGGCGTCGAGCGTCGGGTCCTGCGGCCACAGGACGTAGCCGCCGGCCCGGGTGATCTGTTCCTGGTCGGCGAGAGAGGTGGCGACGACACCGAGGAACGGGATGGCCACCACGGCGCAGCACAGAGCCAGCACGATGCCCTTGAGGCCGCGTACGGCGGGATGCGGGGGTGCCATGCCGTTGACCATCCGGCGGCGGCCGCGGGCGGCGGTTGTGGTCACCATCGGGAGTAGATCCCCCTCTCCCCGAACAGGTGCGCGATCTTGTTGGCGGCGAGTACCAGCGCGAGCCCGACCACGCCCTTGACCAGGCCGACCGCCGCCGCCATGCCGAAGTCACCGTCGATGATGCCGCGGTTGTAGACGTACGTGTCGAGCACCTCGGAGGCGTCCTGGCCGACGGCGGCCTGCTGGAGGATGATCTGCTCGAAGCCGACGGTCAACACGTCACCGAGCCTCAGGATGAGCAGCAGGACGATGACGGACCGGATCGCCGGCAGGGTGACGTGCCAGAGCTGGCGTAGCCGCCCACCGCCGTCGACCGCGACCGACTCGTACAGTTCCAGGTCCACCCGGGAGATCGCGGCCAGGAAGATGATGGTGCCCCAACCGGCGTCCTTCCAGATCGCCTGCGACGTGATCAGGGTGAGGAACAGGTCGGGGTTGCCGATCAGGTGTAGCAGCGGCAGGTCGTGGGCGCGGGCCCAGGTGTTGTAGAGCCCGGCGTTGCCGAGTAGCTGCTGGAACAGGGCGACGACCACGACCCAGGACATGAAGTGCGGCAGGTACAGCACCGACTGCACGACGCGCTTGAGCCGTTCCGAGAGCAGGCTGTTGAGCAGCAACGCGACGGCGATCGGGATCGGGAAGACCACGATGATCTGGAGCAGCGAGATGATCAGCGTGTTGGTCAGCGCGTTGAGGAACGCCGGATCGGCGGTGTAGATGACCTGGAAGTTGGCCAGGCCGACCCAGGGCGCCTCCCAGATCGTCAGGTACGGCCGGTAGTCCTTGAAGGCGATGACGTTGCCGGCGAGCGGGACGTAGTGGAACAGCAGGATCAGCGCCAACCCGGGCAGGCCGAGCAGGAACAGGAAGCCGTCGCGGCGCAACCGCTGCCGCGCCGACGGCCGCCGGCGCGGCCGGTCCGGCGGCGGCGCCTCGGGTGGACCCGCCGGGCCGGGGGCGGCGGGAGCCGCCGCACCCCGGGCAAGCTCGGTCGATGCCATCGCCTCTCCTCCTCCTGCCGCGATCGGCTGGTCAGCCCTGCTCGGCCAGCGCCTTCTCGTACTCGGCGCGGGCGGCGTCGCCGCCGGCCCTTCGCCACTGGGCAACCGCCTCGTCCCAGGAGCTGACCGGCTTGCGGCCGGCGACGATGTCCAGCTCGGCGTCGTCGATGATCTTGCTCATCGCGCCGGCCTTGTCGACGGCGGTGGCCGAATAGTGGCCCTCGGCGGGGTTGCGCAGGATGCTCGGGACCACCTTCTCCTGGTACGCCCGCTGGGCGTCGATCCGCGTCCGGTCGCCGGGGCCGAGCACGTGCGGAGCGTCCGCGACGTACTCCAGGGGCAGCTTGACCTCGACCTTTCCCTTGTCGGTGAGGACCGGCCTGCCGTCCTGCACCGTGTAGTGGCTGCCCTCGACGCCGAACTTGCGGAACATGTACTCCGTGGTGCCAAGCGGCGCGGCCAGCCAGTCGCAGATGCGCAGCAGTTGCTGGATGCGGCCCTTGTCGGCCCGCTTGAAGGCGGTGATCGCGAACGCCGTGGTACCCGCCCGGTGCCGGGCCACGCCGCCGCCGTCGTACCTGGGCGCCGGCACCGCGCCGACCTCGACCCGGTAGGTGTCGGCGAGCGTGTCCCAGGCGGCGTACCCGTCGGGGTTGAAGGCGAGAGTGCCGTTGCCGAACAGGTCCCGCAGTTGCAGCTTCCCGCCCATCGCGTCGGGGTGGAACAACCCGCCCTTGGCCATCTCGGCGGTCCGGGCGAGGGCCTCCTTGCGCTCCTCGGTCTCGTACTCCGAGGTGAACTTGCCGCCCTCCTCGCGCCACACGTTCGGTACGCCGAGCATGGTGCCGACGAAGGTGACGACCTGCTTCGCGGTGCCGAACGCCCAGCGGTTGGCGCGGGCGTCGGTCAGCCCCCGGGCCAGCGCCAGGAACTCTTGGTAGTTCGCCGGATTCGGCTGGAGACCCCTGGCGCGGATCAGGTCGGCCCGGGCGAACATGATGGTCCCGACGACGGCGCGCGGGATCGGCACCGCGTAGATCCCGCCGCCATAGGCGGTGGCCCGCCACGCGTCGGTCGGGATGTTGGCCAGGAACGGGTACTGCTTGATCGCCGGGCCGGAGACGAACTCCGAGATGTCGGCGCAGAGCCGGGTGAGCACGTCGGCCCGGTTCGCCAGCCGGGCGGAGATCAGGGTCATGTCCGGCAGGTCCCCGCCCGCGATGACGGTGGAGAGCTTGCTGAGGTAGTCGACCTGCCGGGTCATCGTGATGTCGAGGGTGGCGCCGAGCCGGTTGTCGAGCTCCTGCCAGTAGGCGTTGGACCCGGCCGCTGGCGGCACCGGCGTCAGGATGTTGGTCAGCACTGACACGGTGCCCGCGCCGTCCCCCGGCTTGCCGGGGAACGCGGTGACGAGGTCGGTCGGGTACCGGTAGAAGCCGGCCATCACCCCTTCGGCGGTGGCGGGCAGATCCGCCTGGACGCCGGTATAGGGGAGATAGTCCGGGAAGGTGACACTGCCGGCACCGCCGGTGGTTGGCGTGGTCGAGCTGCCGCAGGCCGCGAGCAGGCCGGAGCCGGCCGCCACGGCGGCCGCGCCGCCGGTCATCGCCAGGAATCGGCGTCGGCTCATCTGGACGTTGCGCATGGTTACTCCTTCGGGGGTGCGGCGGCGTCATGGGGTCCGTCGGCCGGGGACGCACCGCCGGTGAGGGTCAGCGTGGCGACCTGCCACGCGTCGAGGCGTACCGCGAAGCGACCGTCGGCGTCCGGGGGCAGGGTGGCCACCGGCCGCTCGTCGGCGTGGCAGAGCGTGGCCTCGCCGCGCCCACCCGCCGGGTGCCGGAGACGTACGGTGTGCGCCCGACCGCTGAGGTCCTGGAGGCGTACCAGCAGCCCGCCGCCGGACCGGGGCTGGGCCACGGTGGCGTGTACGGTCTCCGGCAGGTCCAGGTCGAGCAGCGCACCGGCCGGTTCGGCCAGCGGCCTCGGGTCGAGGTCGAACTTGTCCAGCCAGGTGATCTCGGTGGCGATCGCCGCCGCCCGGACCTCCCGGCCGAACCGGCCGGCGGTGACCGGGTCGAACTCCGGCAGCGGCGTGAAGGCGTACCGCAGGGTCAGGGTTCCCTCCTGCTGCGGTGGCGTGTTGGTGGGCCAGTAGTTGTTCAGCACCCAGGAGAAGATCGCGGCCGAGGCGGGTGCGAAGCGCTCGAACCAGGCGCCCCGGACGATGTCCCCGGCGGTCCAGAGCGGCGCGTCGGCCGAGGACCAGGCAATGGCCGGCCCGGCGCCGTCCGCCACCACGACGCCGTACTGGCTGGTGAACCAGTCGTGGCAGGCGCCCGGCGCATGGTCGACCGCCGGGTTGATCCAGCCCTGCTGCCGGTCGTACCGGAAGACCGGGTCGGCGGCCACGAACGGGAAGGCGACGTAGACCGCCTCCTTGGCCAGCACCGGCTCCTTGTCGAACGAGACGGTGACGTCGACGCGGTCGTCGCCGTCGCGCAGCAGCACGTCGACCTCGATGCGCGGCAGGCTCGGCGCCCGGCCGACGGTCCGCAACCGCCACCCGTCGTAGGTCCGACGCAGTCCGACCGGCCGCATCTCGGCGGCGTGCACGACCAGCGCCGGCGGATCCGCCTTCGGCCGCCGACCGAGCAGCGAGCTGCGCGGTTGTGGCTCGTGCCGGTGCGGGCTGCCGCTGTGCCACGGGCTGTCCGGGGTGCCGTTCTGCAACCGCGGCAGCGGCGATGTCCACGACTGCTCGCCCGGCCGGTCGACGTCGCCGCGGGTCAGCTCGACCGGACCGTCGAGCGCGTAGAGCACCTGACCCAACCGCCACGGCCCGGCCCGGTCCAGCAGCTCGCGCCCGCTGGACCGGTGGACCAGGCCGAGGACCGCGCCGGTGGCCGGATCGAGGGAGACCAGCCACCGGTCGGCCACCAGCGTGGCCGGCACCGGCCCCCAGTCCGGTGACTCGCCGGTCCCGGCGGTACCACCGGCCGCCGCACCGTCCTCTTCGCCCGGGGCGAGCGTCCGCGCGCCGCCGAGCGGCACCACCCGGTAGCCGAATCCGGGTACCTCCGGCACGGTGACCCGCAGCCGTCGCAGCCCGTTGCAGTCGGCGAGCGGTTCCGCCCCGAGGGGCTCGCCGCCGGGCAGCGTCGGCGGCCCGTGCAGGGTTTCCACCTCGACCTCCACGTCGCGCCGCCAGCCCAGCGGGTTGTGCACGAGCAGGGTGGGTCCGCGCGTGCCGACCAGCTCGCCGAGCTGGCTGAGCGCCCGGTTGGCCTCGTCGACGGCGGTGCGGTGGGCGGTGTGCACCTGGTGCCGCTTCCAGTCGAGCTGGTCGCCGACCTGGTGGCCGTGCGGGTGGGCGTTGGCGTGGGCCCAGGTCCAGGTGTGTTCGCAGCCGATCAGCGCGCCTTCCCAGGCGGCGTCCAGGGCCGCCCGGTGCGGCCGGTAGCCGGGGTCGGCGAGTGCGACCAGCGCGGCCAGCCCCTCGGCCGCGGGCAGCGCCGTCTGCGCCCGGCGGTGCTCGGCACTGACCGTGGCTCCGGTACCGACGCCGTCCTCCCAGTAGCTGCCCCCGTCCCCGCGCCACACCGGGAGCCGGTCGGCGAGCGGGCGGACCGCCGCGAGGTAGCCGGCCATCGTGGAGACCCGCATCCGGGGGTACGCGTACCGCTCGTTCCAGCGGGCGGCGAAGCCGGCGTCGCCGTCGGCCAGGTCCTCGTTGTCCGCGTGGGTGCCGATCACCGCCAGGTCGTGTGGCAGGTAGTCGGTCCGCTCGTAGCGGGCCAGCAGCCGGCAGAAGGCGTGCGCGGCGCCGGGGACCGTCTGCGGATCGCCGGCCATGAACCGCAGTTGGGAGTACGTGTCGGAGAAGTGGGTGAGCACCCGGGATCCGTCGACGCCCTCCCACATCACCGGACTGGCCAGGTGCTGCTCGTCGCTTTCGGCGTTGCCACCCCGGTGGTGGTTCTCGATGCCGACGAACGCGTCGATGCGCAGCGCCGTCAGGATCGACGGCAGCGCCGCGCTGTACGAGGGGACGTCGGTGAGGTTGGCGTACCGGACCGGGACGCCGTGCTCGTCGCGCAGCCGTCCGGCGGCGTACGCGGCCCGGTAGATCTCCTCCAGGCTGGCCACTCCGGACAGGAACAGGCTGTGGAAGGCGTTCACGGCGAGCCGTTCCGAGCGCAGCGCCGCCAGCACCCGCTGCGCCCGCTGCGGTGAGCGGGTGGCCAGGTACTGCGTCACGATCAGGGAGCCGTCGACGGAGAAGGCGAAGTCCGGGTCCCGGTCCAGCGCCTCGACCGCCCGGTCCAGGTTGCGGCTGTGCAGTTCCAGGACCTTGCCCTGGACGTCGGTGTAGCCGACGTCCAGGTGGACGTGCGGGATGAGGTGCAGGGTCCACCTGCGGGCCGGGTGCAGCACGGCTCGGGTCTCCGGCCCGCCGTCGACGGCGACCGTGGCCGGTGCGGGACCGGTGAACTCCGGTACCGGGAATCGCACCCGCACCTGCCCGAAGGTCCGCCCGGCGCGGGTCAGGTCCAGCTCGTGGGTCCGCCCGGCGAGACGTACCTCGGCCCGGGCCGGCCAGGTCGCGCCCGGCGGGACGGTGACGGTGAGTTCGAGCAGCTCGTGCAGGGCGCCGTCGTGCTCGACGTAGAGCGGCGTCGCGTCGAGCGCCACGCCGAGCGCCTCGGGGGCGGGCGCCGTGGCCGGGACGAGGGCCAGCTCCTGCCAGGTGATGCCGCTGCCGAAGTGGTTGCCGAACTGCTCGCGATGGCGGGGCCGGTCGGGGTCGGCCGGGACGGGTCCGGTGGCGGCCGGCTCGTCGAGGGTGGTGGTGACCGCCAGGAGGTGGTCGCCGGGTGTGAGCCAGGCCGCCGGCAGTGGCACCTCGAGCAGGACGTCGCCGGCGATCGGGCCGTGCCGGTAGACCTCCGACCGGTCGTCGCGGCGTACCAGGGGGTGGAACAGGCCACGGTGCGTACCGTCGAGCTCCAGCAGGAGGTCGGGGCAGGGCCCGTGGCCGGCGGTGAACGCCAGGCGCAGCACGGCGCCGTACGCCGGAACGTCGCCGGGCTCGATCCGCAGCGGCAGCTCGACCCGGTGCGCCCGCCAGCCGGTCGACGCGTTGAGCGGGCCGGGCTGGAACGCCGGCAGCTCGACGCCGGGGGCGGCGATGGTCAGCGGGAGCATGTTTCCGGCTCCAGCCCGGGCAGGGTCAGCACGCTGCCGTGCTCCCGGAGGGCGGTGGCGAGGTCGGTGTGGTCGTAGTCCTGCACCGGCCGGCCGGTGCGCAGCGACTGCGCCGCCAGTTCGCCGCTCGCCTCGCCGAGCATGCCGTAGTTCGGTTCCATCCGGGGCGAGGTGTAGCCCACATGGCTGGCGGAGAAGCAGAGCGGTACGGCGATGTTCTCCAGCCCGCCGCGCGCCGGGAACAGCACCTCCGCCGGCATCTGGTACAGGTCCACCGGCGGGTTGAACTCGGTGCCGCTCAGGGTGCCCTCGCCGACGATGGTGTCGTCGCCCTCGGCGTAGTACTGCACGATGTGGCTGTCCATGCCGTACTTCCAGCAGCACACCGGGGTCGCCTTGGTGTTGTTCGGGCTGAGCAGGTCGTGCTGGGTCAGCACGTGTGCGCCGACCATCCGGCGCGCCTCGCGGACGTAGAGGGCGTGCGGGAAGCCGGTACCGTGCGGGCTGTCGGTGAACTCGTCCGGCGGCAGGCCGAAGCGGCGGGCGTCGGCGCGGAAACTCTCCGGCAGCGACGGGTCGTTGGCGAGCCAGTAGAGCATCCCCTGGTGCCAGCGCACCTGCTCGGCGATGATCTCGTCGCGCCGCCGCCAGCTACCGTCCGGATAGTCCCAGGACGCGCCGGGCAGGTCGAAGCCGATGAAGAGCGCCTGGTTGGTCTGGTACTTGCCGCCGGGCAGCAGCGCGGTCTCGGTGACGATCGACGACAGCCCGGGGATGCCGCGCTGCCGCAGCAGTTGCGCCAGGTAGCGGTAGTGCTCGGGATCGTAGCCGGCGGGCTTCGGGAACGGCAGCCGGTCGGCGTTGGTCGACAGCACGCCGCGGAAGTTGTACGCCTGGGTCTTCTCGTCGCCCTCACCGGCGTGCAGCTTCGGCGCCGGGCCGACCGGGTAGCGGTCGTTCGGCCGGAAGCTGCGCCGCCGGTACGCCTGCACCGGCTGGAACCCGGCCAGCGGCTCGTCGTACCGGGTCTTCGGCTCCCGCCCTACGGTGTAGGGCACACCGGCGGCCGCCATCAGGTCACCCTCGTAGGAGGCGTCGATGAAGAAGCGGGCGCGCTGCCAGCCCTGCGCGGTACGTACCGCCCGCAGCCGCCGGCCGGAGACCTCGACGTCGGCCGGCCCGTGCAGCCGGTGGTGCACCAGGACCGTGGCCCGCGCCTCGGCCAGCAGGTCCCGGGCGACCCGTTCGGCCACCTTCGGCTCGAACCGGTACCGGGACCCGTCGTCGCCGTAGGCGGCGCCGATCCCGGCGAAGAACCGGCTCGACGTCAGCCCGCCGAGCGCCTCGGTCACGTTGGGGGTGTCGGTCTTGACCAGGCCGCCGGCGATGATGCCGCCGACGTGCCCGGTCGGTTCGAGGATCACGCTGGACAGGCCCCGCAGGCGCAGCCGCAGGGCGGCCATGATGCCGGCCAGGGTGGCGCCGTAGATCACGACGTCCACCGGCAGCGGAGCGGTAGGGGCAGCGGTGGCGGCGTCGGGTACCCGCATGGCCGTCACCGTCCCGCCGGGGTGGCCGGCTCCGCCGCCTGGCCCGGCGAACCCGGCCGCTGCGCCGCCGCCGGATCCGCTGCCCCCGCCGCCTGGTTCGCCGCCTTCTTCACCCGGCGTTCGGGCAACGCGAGCAGCGGTGTAGCGCTCCGGGCGGCCCGCGACGGGCGGGTCCGCCGGATGTCGTCCGGCCAGGCGATCGGGATGCCCAGGGTCTGGGTGAGCAGTGCCTGGTAGTCCTCGGTCAGCTTCGCGGAGTCGTGTACGGCGTGCGGCTCGGTGTCGCGGGACAGGCAGTACGCCGCCAGCGCCCCGACCGCCTCGCCGATGCTCCACTCGACCGGGTGCAGCCGGTAGCAGCCGTTGGTGATGTGCGTGGTGCCGATGTTCTTGCAGGCGGGCAGGAGGTTGCGCATCCGGACCGGGATGAGCGCGCCGAGCGGGATCTGGAACGGGTAGCACTCCAGGTTGACGTAGTTGACGCCGGCGGTGCTGGGGTGCAGGTCGATGTTGTAGTGCCCGACGCCGACCGCGTCGGCGAACTGGACGGCTCCAGCGTCCTCCGGCCGGTCCACGACGGCGACGTGTTGTTCGAGCACGGTGAACCGGGCCCGGATGCGGCGGGACTCGCGGATGTAGACCGTCTTGGCCAGCCCGTCGGCGGTGCCGGTGAGGTCGGGCCGCAGCTTGAGGCCGGGGTAGCCCTGCCCGCCGTCGGGGCGGGGCGCCTCGGTCTGCATCCAGTGCAGGTAGGACAGGGAAAGCTCCCGGCAGCGTTGCAGTGCCCGCTCGCGGGCGTGCCCGTCGATGCCCGGGCCGACCAGCGGCGCCTCCCAGTAGTCGATATTGGGCCAGTTCACCAGGCTGATGTCGGTGTCGACGAGGTCGGGCCGGAACTGGCTGCGGGCCCGGATGCGGCGGAAGTGCCACAGGTCGGGCACGCGTACGGCGTCCAGGTCGCCCTCGAAGATGCGGTTTTCCTTGCCCGCGTTCGTGTGGATGTCGATTTTCATCCAGGACAGCTGTGGGCCCGGCCAGAACGGGTCGACGTGGGTCTTCCAGTGGTCGTACGAGGCCGGACGGTCGACGACGTGCTCCTCGCCGGGCCGGTATTCGAGCGGGAAGCACCAGGTGATCGCCTGCTGGTCGGTCCAGTCCGCCTCGGGCGCGGCGAACGGCTCGCCGGTCTCGTCCTGTGCCTCGGCGCCCAGCACGTGCTCGACGCCGGCCAGTTCCAGCAGGTCGCCGAGTTCGGTGGCGTCGGCGACCAGGGCGGCGGTGACGGTGCGCAGGTCGCCGCTGCGCCGGTCGCGCAGGGTCACCGCGGTGATCCGGTCGCCGTCGGTGGCTGCCGAGACCGGCTCGTGCTCGTAGAGCACGGTGATCCGGCCGGCGGATCGGTAGCCGGCGAGCAACTCGTCGATGACGGCGACGCCGACCCGGGGCTCGTGGCAGAGCCGGCTCACGTTACCCAGCCCCGGGTTGAGGGTCGGGTCGGCGAGCGCTTCCGGGCGTAGCGGGTAGTTCCGCTTGTAGTAGGCGCGGATGCCGTCGCGTAGTTGTCGGTAGCCGGGCGAGATGTGCTCGGTCTCGATCCACGGATGCTCGTCGGACGGCACGGCCTGCGCCGTGAGCTGTCCGCCCAGCCAGTCCGTCTCCTCGGTGAGGATGACCCGGCGGCCCAGCCGGGCGGCGGTCAGTGCCGCCGCGACGCCGCCGAGGCCGCCGCCGACCACCAGGAGATCGGTCTCCAGCCCGGTCGTCTTGCTCATGCTCGCCCGCTTCCCTTCCGATGGGGTACGCGTCTGCGGCGGCGCTGCTAATATATCGGCAACGATCACCGCCGTGAAGATTGCGGCTACGTTACATCCCTCGGTCAGGTGGATGTCAATCGTTGCTGAGCTGCTGTTTCGGTGACGGTTCGGCATCTTGGAATTAGCAAATATTAGCTATTTGCGATCTCCGGCCGAGCTGTTAGAAACCCAGTCATGACAGCAGCACCAGCGCTGCCCGGCCTGCGCTACCACCTGCCCGCGCCACCCGCCCAGGGGGCACCGACCGAGGCCGACGTGGTCGTCTACGGTGCGACCTCCGGCGGCGTCACGGCGGCGGTGCGTGCCGCCCGGGACGGCATGACGGTGCTCCTACTCGCCTTCGACGACCATGTGGGCGGCATGTCCGCCGGTGGCCTCGGCGAGACCGACGTCGGCCGGCCGGAAACCGTCGGCGGGCTGGCCAGGGCCTTCTACGCGGACGTCGCCGCCGCCTACCACGCGCCCGACCCGCACTGGCGGGTCGAGGCCCGGGTGGCCGAGGAGATCTTCGAACGCTGGCTCGCCGACACCGGCGTGCGGATCCGCCGCCGCCAGCACCTGCGTGACGTCGTCGTGCGATCCGGTCGGATCGTCGAGCTGCGTACCGACGACGGTGGGCGGCACCGCGCCCGGATCTACGTCGACGCCTCCTACGAGGGCGACCTGATGGCGGCCGCCGGGGTCACCCACACCGTCGGCCGCGAGGCATCGACCACCTACCGCGAACCCCTCGCCGGCGTGCAGCCCAGCACCAACCACCAGTTCAGCCGCCCCGTCGACCCCTACCTGCGGCCGGGGCACCCGGACAGCGGCCTGCTGCCCGGCATCAGCCCGGACGACCACGGCGAGATCGGCGCCGGCGACCGGCGCCTCCAGGCGTACAACTTCCGGCTGCACGTGACGACCAGCGCCGGCCGGGTCCGCTACCCCCGCCCCGACGGCTACCAGCCGGAGCGGTACGAACTGCTGCGCCGGTACATCGAGGCCGGCGTCTTCGAGCTCTACGGGCGCACCACCCCGGTGCGCGGCGACGTCTACGACATGAACAACCACGGTGCGGTCTCCTCGGACCACATCGGGGCCAACACCGACTGGCCGACAGCGGACTACCCCCGCCGGGAGGAGATCTTCCAGGACCACGTCCGCTACCAGGCCGGCCTGCTGTACTTCCTGGCCAACGACCCGCGACTGCCGGCGCCGATCCGGGCGGCCACCCGGGCGTACGGGCTTTCCCCGGCCGAATTCACCAGCACCGGACACTGGCCGCACCAGCTCTACATCCGCGAGGCCCGCCGGATGGTCGCCGACTACGTCGTCACCCAGCACGACGCCGCCGGACGGTCCCGGCCCGCCGATCCGATCGCGCTCGCCTCGTACGTGATGGACTCGCACAACGCCAAGCGGGTCGTCGTCGACGGGCAGCCGCGCAACGAGGGCAATGTCCAGCATCCACTCACAGTGCCGTTCGGCATCCCGTACCGGTCAATCGTGCCGAGAGCCGGCGAGTGCGAGAATCTCCTCGTCGCCTCGGCGGTCTCCGCGTCGCACGTGGCCTTCGCCTCGGTCCGGATGGAGCCAGTCTTCATGATGATCGGCGAGGCCGCCGGCTGTGCCGCCGCCCAGGCGGTCGGCGTGCGGGGCGGCGTACGGGACGTCGACTACGAGACACTGCGCAAGGAACTCGTGCGGACCGGCTCGGTGCTCACCTGGCCGCCCGAGCAGGAGGTACGGGCATGAGGCGTGGCCAGGGCTCGCGGCAGGCCGACATCGCCCGCGAGGCCGGTGTCTCCCAGTCCACCGTCTCCCAGGTGCTGCGCGGCGCGGGTGACCTGAGTCGCATCTCCCCGGAAACGCAGCGCCGCGTGCTGACCGCCGCCCGCCGGCTGCGCTACACCACCAGCCCGCAACAGCGCGCCGCCACGCAGAGCCGGAGCGCCCCGCTCCTGCTGGGCGTACACACCTTCGAACCGATCTTCCCCACCAGCATCGGCGACTACTACTTCGAGTTCCTCCAGGGCATCGAGGAGCAGGCCGGCATCGAGGGCTGCAACCTGGTGCTCTTCACCGCGGCCCGGGACGAGGGCGGGATCCGCCGGATCTACCGCAACGGAGTGAACGGACTCGGCCAGGCGGCCGGCAGCCTGATCCTCGGCCACCGGGCACACCTCGACGACCTCGCCCGGCTCGCCGCCGACGGCCACCACTTCGTCTACATCGGACACCGCGAGGTCCCTGGCGTCGAGATCTGTTACGTCGGTGGCGACTACCGCGCCGCGACCGGCCGGATCGTCGACGACCTGGTCGCCCTCGGTCACCGGTCGTTCGGGTACCTCGGCGAAAGCTCCCGGTACGAACCGCAGGCCGACCGGTGGGACGGCTTCGCCGCCGCCCTGGACCGGTTCGGGCTGCCGGTGCCCACCCCGGCGTACGTCAACCCGGACGAGCTGACCGCGCAGTGGCTCGACGACTCCCTCGCCGCCGCCACCACCGCCATCCTCGTCGAATCGGTCAGCCTGCTACGGGTGCTGCACGCCATCATCAGCCTCCGTGGCCTGCGCATCCCCGAGGACGTCTCGGTCGTCCTGCTGGTCGACGATCCGAACGGCGAGGTGGGCGGCCAGCCGTGGGCCGCCATGCACATCCCCCGGAACGCGATGGGCGCCTGGGCGGTACGCATGCTCACCGCATTGCTCACCGATCCGGCCGGGGAATACGAGCGGCAGGTCCTGCTGCCGTGCAGCCACACTCTCGACCGGACGGTCGGTCCGCCGCCCGCATGAATCCCGGCGGCGGTGCGGGCAGTGTCGCCTCGGGCCCGACTGCGGTCCTGGTCGGCCCGGCCGCCCAAAGTCACCTCGCCGAGCGGCGTGCCCCACCGATGCGCCTGCCTTCTCGGCAGGGCTCGACTAGGGTCGGCGCGGATCGCGGCTAGTACTGCAACGGCAGTGTCAGGAGTAGCCGTGTCGTCGGTAGTGGCAGAGTCTGGCCTGGTACTGGCGTCGTCGGCGCCATCGGGACCAGGCCCATACCAGCTCGCCACCTGGCTCGGCTTCTGCCCTCACTGCCACCACCCCGTACCGACCTAACAAAGTCCTACCAGGGCGCGTTTCAGAAGTGGCGGTGACGCATGAGGTCGGTCGTGGGTACGGCTGATCAGGCGGTGTGTCGCTGATCGATGAACAGCGAGGTCTCCGGTAGACCGTTCAACGACCAAGAAGGACGAAACCGGAGACTACCGGCGGCGAGGCGGCACGACCTGACCGACGCGCAGTGGGCGGCCCTTGCACCGCTGCTGCCCAAGGGCACGAAGCCGGCCGTCCGCCGAAGTGGGACAAACGCCAGCTCATCGACGGGATCCGTTGGCGGGTGCGGGTCGGCTGCCCGTGGCGGGACGTACCCGACCTGTACGGACCCTGGCAGACCGTGTACGGGCTGTTCCGCCGCTGGCAGCGCGCCGGGATCTGCAAGCCCACGCCGACGCCGCCGGTCTGATCGACTGGGACGTCAGCGTCGACTCCACGATCACCCGCGCGCATCAGCACGCCGCCGGCGCCCGCACGCGCCCGCAGGAGCAGAAGGAGCCGCCCGGCGGCGGACGCGCATGACGCTCACTTGACGACGTGAAAGCCAGGATGGGCGATCCAGGCGGTCATCGCCGCCGCGTCCAGGTAGACGGCGTCGTCGACGCGAACGCAGCGACCCGCGTTCTCCAGATACCCGACCAGGTCTGCCGAGGGCGGAGTGCCGCACTCAACGAACACCCAGCCGTTGGTACGCCACGCCACTCGCTCGGCAATCCGGGCCAGGGCAGGTCGGCCGGCGCGATCGCTGACGAGGATGTGCAGCACGATGTCGCAGCGCATGATCGCACCGGCTGCCCGTGCGACGAGCTGCAGCTCGTCGACACCGACCTCGAAGTCCGGCGCCTGAACGTCGTATTCGTAAGGCAGGCCATCGGCGGACAGCCAGTAGTTGGGGTTGGGCTCGTACCGGACCAGGCCCTCGGCTGCCATCTCCTCTGGCAGTACTGGTTCGACGTCCTCAGCCGTGCAGGGACTCAGGACGCTCAACGCCGTTCCACCCATGACGAGCAGTAGACAGCATCCGACCACACCGCGGCCACACAGTACCGAACCTCGCGCGGCTTGCTGCCGATCCGAGCGTCACCACACCGAGGACGTCTCGATCCAGAGCAACGTCTTCTGAAGGGTGTCCTAGAAGCGGGCACCTGGGCGTCTTGGACGTCGGCGCCCGAAGACGGCGGCACGGTGGCGTCAGGTGATGGCCAACAGCACGGCCTGCCGGTGTACGGCTGCGGTTTGGTAAAACCGGCGCAGTTTGGTGAAGTTCGGCGCAAGGTAATTGTCGAACTCCTCGGTCCCGTTGGCCCAGATATCTGGGTAGATACCGGCGGTGGCCATGGCGTTCGGGTCGAAGCGGGCGCGCAGGGTCTCCACATTCAGGGCGTCGAGCGCGGTGGCGATCGCGTGTACCGTCGCCGGGTCGAGCAGCCGGGCAGGCCCGTAGCCACCATCCTGACCGATCACGTCGCCGCCGAGGATTGCCGCGCCGGCACCCTCGCCGATGTGCCAGGCAGTGCCGGTGAGCAGGTAGTGGATGCCGTGCCACGACTTGTCCAGGTCCAGTTCGGGCTCGGGCATCTCGGCCGCCTCGTCGTCGAGGTCGCCGTACAGCAGCGTGTCGACCGTCTCCGGGTCGGCGAGCACCGCTGCCAACTCCTCGGCCGACAACCGGCGCCCGACTAACACCATGCCCACAGATCGACCCCGTCTCTATCCTTGGCGTGCTCCCCGCCGGTCACCGGCTCTTGTCGGGCAGCACGGTACAGCAACCGTTACCTTTCAGTGCACTTTAG
>NZ_JBDJAV010000043.1:0-83137 GCF_039649625.1 Plantactinospora sp. ZYX-F-223
GAGAGCCGGACGCCGTAGACCACGTCCGCCTGTCCGGCGCCCGGTACGCTGCGCCCGGCCACCCCGTACCAGGCGACGGCGGGCGAGTCGGAGAAGACTGCCTCTACCGCGTCGACCACTCCGGGTTGCGAGCCCTCGGCCGCCCGGCCGCCGTCGACCGTCAGAGCTGACGCCGTGCCGGGCCGATGCGCATCGAAGCACCTGATCTCCCACGTCGACGTGAGGGTAACCGTACGAGTTGCACGGTCAGGTGTAGCACCGGACCCGGACGTCGGTGTCGGCAAACACCCGACACTTGTGAGCATCTGGACGCGTAGGAGGCCAACCGGGCTGATCATCTCGTCAGCCATCTGCCATCGGCCCATCCCCGCGCATCCCGCCAGGACGGCCCTGAGGCGTGGACCGCACAAGCGCCGTCCAGAACGCCGGGAAGCCCGTACGGGCGCCGCCTCGGCCACTGGTGCGACGGCCGCACGGCCACCGCACCCCCGAGCCGCCCCCAACCTCAGCCAGCACCGAACCCTGGTCCAAACGACAGGTGCCGGGTCCGCCGACCCCGTGACACGGCCCACATCCCGCCTGAGACCACCTCGCTGTCGCCCTCTGCCGCGGGCTGACGCGGCGTCCGACGGACGAACGGCGGACAAATGATCAAGGGCCGGTTTTCGATTGCTCGAAAACCGGCCCTTGACCTGGTGTTCTTCTGTAGCGGGGACAGGATTTGAACCTGCGACCTCTGGGTTATGAGCCCAGCGAGCTACCGAGCTGCTCCACCCCGCGTCGGCTCGTTAACACTAGCGCACACCGCCCACGCCCCGCAAAACAGGGGGCGAACTACCCGGCGGCGACCATACCGTCGCCGCCGGAAAGCCGCGTACGACCTGGTCAGCCGCTCGGAGACGCCGGTGGCGGGCTGGGTGTGCCGCCGCTCGCCCCCGGTGAGCCGGCCGGGGCCGGAGACCCGCCCGGTGCCCGGTTGCCGGTCGCCGCCCGCTGGGCGTTCTGGAACTCGGTCATCGCGTCGTCGAGCGCCTTCAGCGCGCGCCCGTACCGCTCGAAGTCACCGGCGGTCTGGGCGGCCTTCACCTCGACGATCGCGGCCTGCACCTTGCTCGCCGCGGCGGCCAGTTCCGGAGTGAGCTGCGGATTGGTGTCCGCCGGTGGTGCCGTCGGGCTGGGCGTCGGGTTCGTGCCGCCGTCGGTCGGTGGCGGTGGTGGTGTCGGCGTCGTCGGGGCGGCCTTCTTGCCCTGCTCGACGAGCTGTTTGATGCCCTCTTCGATGCTGTTCGCCAGCACGACGTACTGGCCGCCGTCGCCGTACGAGATCAGCACCCGTTGCAGCAGCGGATAGGCGTTCGTCTGGTTGCTCTTCACGTAGACCGGCTCGACATAGAGCATGCCGTCACCGAAGGGCAGCGAGAGCAGGTTGCCGTACTGCACCTGGGCCTGGTTCGAGGAGAGCAGGTTGAGTTCCTGCCGGATGTTGGCGTTGTTGGTCATCTTCTGGTGCACCTGGACCGGCCCGGAGACCGCCGTCTGGTCGGGCAGTTCCAGCACCTCCAACCGGGGCTGGCCGTTCAGGTACGACCCGCTGATCAGCGCGGCGAGATTCTGCCGGCCGGCCGGGGTGACCGCCGAGGTGAGCTGGAAGCGTGGCGCCTCCTGCCCCGGCAACTGGGTGTAGAGGTAGTACGGCGGCTGCTTCTCACCGGAGTCCGGCGCGTCCGGCGCGTTCGGCACCTCCCAGAAGTCCTGCCCGGAGAAGAACTCGGACGGGTCCGTGACGTGGAACTTCGCCAGCAGGTTGCGCTGCACCTTGAACAGGTCGGCCGGGTAGCGGAAGTGTGCCGCCAGGTCGGCCGGGATCTCCGACTTCGGCTTCACCAGGTCGCCGCCGAACGCCTTGTTCCAGGCCTTCAGCACCGGGTCGGTCTCGTCGTACTCGTAGAGGTTCACCGTGCCGTCGTACGCGTCGACGGTCGCCTTCACCGAGTTCCGGATGTAGTTGACGTCCTCCCGGGCGAGTTCGAAGGTGCCCAGCCCGGTCAGCTCGTCGGCGGTCTGCTCCTGGAGATTCACCTGCTCCGCGTACGGGTAGGTGGCCGCCGTGGTGTAGCCGTCGATGATCCACTGGATCCGCCCGCCGACCACCGCCGGGTAGGGGTCGCCGTCCAGGGTGAGGAACGGCGCGACCTTCTCCACCCGCTCCCGGGGGTTACGCACGTAGAGCAGCTTGGAGTTGTCGTTGATCGCGCCGGAGAGCACGAAGTTCGGCTCCTGCTCCTTGATCGCGTAGAGCAGCCGGCGCCCGAAGGAGCCGATCTCGACCCCGCCCGAGCCGGTGTAGGTGTAGTACTGCTCGCCACCGTCCCGGCCGGTCGGCCGGTCGAACTCGACCGGGTTGTTCCCCTCGGTCTGCCCGACGATCGCGTAGTCGCTGCCGTCCATCTGCTCGCCGTAGTAGATCCGCGGCTGGGTGGCCGGGATCGTCTCGGTCGACGAGGAGCACGCCTCCTCGGCGCGCTCACCGAGGAAGCCGGAGACGAAGTACGGCTGCCCGCCGCAGACCACCTGGTTGGCGGGCGCGCCAACCAGGCCGTACCCGTGGGTGAAGACGGTGTGCCGGTTGATCCAGTTGCTCTGCTGGTCGGTCAGCTCCAGGTAGTTGATCTCCCGCATCCCGACGACGTAGTCCTGGGTCTCGCCGTTGACCTGGTAACGGTCGATGTCGAGCTTCGGGCCGAAGTCGTAGAAGCCGCGCACCTGCTGGAGCTGGGTGTAGGTCTCGGAGACCAGTTGCGGGTCCAGCAGCCGGATGTTCGGCACCACCGAGGTGTCGGTGGCCAGCGACTCCGGCGGCTTCAGGTTCGCCGCGTTGTACGGCGCCATCACGGTGTTGGCGAGCCCGAACGAGTCCCGGGTGGCCGTGATGCTCCGCTCGATGTACGCGGCTTCCTTGTCCTTGACGCTCGGCTTGACCTCGAAGGTCTGCACCGCCCACGGGTAGATGCCGCCGATCGCCACGGCCGAGATGCCGAGCAGGGCGAGCGAGATGCCGGGCCAGACCAGGTTCCGGATGAAGGCGTTGGAGAAGAGGATGATCGCCAGCGCGACCACCACCGAGATGTACGCCAGGATCTCCTTGGCCGGCAGCAGCGCGTTGATGTCGGCGTAGCCGGCGCCGTACAGGTTGACGCCCTCGTTGAACTCCAGCAGCATCGCCCGCCGGTCGAGCACGTACGCCAGCGCCTTGAGCAGCACGAAGACCGCGACCAGCGTGGTCAGGTGGGCCCGGGCGGCGCTGGTCATCCGGTCGCCGACGCCCTGTAGCCGGACCCCGCCGAAGATGTAGTGCATCGCCAGCGAGCCGATCACGGCCAGCACCACGGCGGTGAAGCCGACGCCGAGCAGATAGCGCAGGAACGGGAACTGGAAGACGTAGAACCCGATATCGATCTTGAATTCCGGGTCCTCGATGCCGAAGCTCTGCGAGTTGCGGAATAGCATCCACTGACCCCAACGGGTCTGTGCGGAGAGACCGGCGAAGAGTCCGACGATCACCCCGATCGCGACCAGCCAGGTGCCGATCCGGGGCGCCAGCACCGAACGGTAACGTTCCAGGGTCACCTGCTCCGGCGAATTCGGCCGGAGCACCGGCCGCAGTCGGTAGGCCAGCCACATGTTGCCGCCGACCAGCAGCGCCATGGCCAGACCGATCCCGACGAAGAGCAGGATCCGGGTGACCAGCACTCCGCTGAAGACCCGGGTGTACTGCACCTCGTCGAACCAGAGCCAGTCGGTCCACGCCTGCACGCCCCAGCCGAGCAGGGTGAGGAGCAGGAACACCCCGAGGAGTACGCCGACCGTGACGCGACCGCGTCGACTCATTCTTGGTAGGGGGCTGCTACGCATGACCACTGTTGGCTCCGCACCTTCGGCAATGACCGGCTCTGATCAGAGCACCTAGACTACGGGGTATTCCTGAGTCCGATCGGTCCCCCGTCGGGGCAGCCGGAAACGACCGGTCAACCGGGCGGGACTCGCGGTCGCCGGAGCGGTCACATCGGCGCCGGACAGTAGCCCGACCCTGACACTGCGCGACGATTCAGCACTTCGGCGGCTCGCCCCCGGCGCTGATCGTCTCCAGTGCGCTCAGCGCCTCGTCGAGGGTCCCGACCCGGGCCATCGGCAGCCCCGACTGGGCGTTGCGGACGGCCTCCTCGCAGTTGCCGGCCGGTACGAGGAAATACTTCGCGCCCGCCTTCTTCGCGCCAACCAGCTTCTGCGGAATACCACCGATCGGGCCGACCTCACCCAGGTCGTTGATGGTGCCGGTGCCAGCGATGATCTTTCCGCCGGTCAGGTCCTCGGTCCGGATCTTGTCGATGATGCCGAGTGCGAACATCAGCCCGGCACTCGGCCCGCCGATGTCCCCCAGGTCGATCTTCAGCTCGAACGGGTGCGGCTGCCGCTGCTCGATCTCCACGCCGATCCGCGGCGGGTTGTTGTCGGTGGCGGCGCTGACGATGGTCGCGGTGGCCTGCTTGCCGTCCCGGGTATAGCCGATCTTCAGCGCCGAGCCGGCCGGGCGGGCCCGGATCAGGTCGGTGAGGCTGCTCGCCACCACCACCGGCTTGTCGTCGACCGAGGTGATCACGTCACCCACCTTGAGGATCCCCTCCGACGGGGCACCCGCGGTGACGGCCTTGACCACGACCTGCACCGGATAGCCGAGCTCGCGCAGCGCCGCGGTCTCGGCGCTGGTCTGCGAGGCGGCGAAGTCCTCCGCGTTGCGCTCCTCCACCTGCTGCTGGGTCTGCCCCGGCGGGTAGATCAACTCGTACGGCACCACGGCCTCGTCCGAGGAGAACCAGCCGGCGATCGCGGAGAGCAGCTTGACGTCGGGCTGCACGCCGACCGTGGTCAGCCGGAGTTGTCCGGCCGACGTCGAGGTCTCCCGGCCGGAAACCTGGATCACCTCTTTGTCGTCCTGCCGGCCCAGCGTGTCCACCGTCGGCCCTGGACCGAGCACGACGTACGGGATCGGGGCGGCGAGCACGCCGACACTGAGCAGGGCGGTGATCACCGCGCCGAGCAGAACCGTGACACCGCGACGTCTCATGGCCGCCAAGCGTACCCAGAAGGCACCTCCGGGCCGGTCAGTGAACCCCAGGTTCGCCCTCGGCGTGACACCTGGGCGGGCGGCGCACCCCCTGGCGCGCGTACCGTGGACGGGTGCCTGATATTCCGTTCGGCTTCGCCCTGCCGGGTGGCCAGCCGCCCGACCCCAACGACCCGCAGCAGATGCAGCAGTTCATGGCGCAGCTGCAGCAGCTGCTCGCCGCGCCGGGCAGCGGCCCGGTCAACTGGGACCTGGCCCGCCAGGTCGCGGCCAGCCAGCTCTCCTCGGCCGGCGATCCGGCCGTGACTCCGTACGAGCGCAACGCCGTGGAGGAGGCGCTCCGGCTGGCCGACCTGTGGCTCGATCCGACCTCGGCACACCCCTCCGGGATCCGCAGCTCGGTCGCGTGGAACCGGAACGAGTGGATCTACAAGACGCTGGACGTCTGGAAGAAGCTCTGCGACCCGGTGGCCGGGCGGATGGTGGCCGCGATGGGCGACCTGGTGCCGCCGGAGGCCCGGTCGCAGCTCGGCCCGATGCAGTCGATGCTGACCACGCTGGGCGGGGCGCTCTTCGGCGGCCAGCTCGGGCAGGCGCTCGGCTCGCTCGCCGCCGAGGTGCTCTCGGCCGGCGACATCGGCCTGCCGCTCGGCCCGGCCGGCACGGCCGCGCTGCTGCCGGCAAACATCCGGGCGTACGGCGAGGGCCTCGAGCTACCCGAGGACGAGGTACGCCTCTACGTCGCCCTGCGCGAGGCCGCCCACCAGCGACTCTTCCAGCACGTACCGTGGCTGCGCGGCCACGTCCTGACCACCGTCGAGATGTACGCCACCGGCATCACGGTGAACCGGGAGGCGATCGAGGAGGCGATGGGCCGGCTCGACCCGATGAATCCGGAGTCGGTGCAGGCGCTCTCCGTGGAGGGCATCTTCACCCCGGAGGACACTCCGGCGCAGAAGGCCTCGCTGGCTCGGCTGGAGACCACGCTCGCCCTGGTCGAGGGCTGGGTGTGCCACGTCGTCGACACCGCCGCCGCCGAGCGGCTGCCGAACGTGAACCGGCTCGCCGAGGCGTTCCGCCGGCGCCGGGCCGCCGGTGGTCCGGCCGAGCAGACCTTCGCCGCGCTGGTCGGACTGGAGCTGCGACCCCGCCGGCTGCGGGAGGCCGCCGCGCTCTGGGCGGCGCTCAGCGAGCACCGGGGCATCGCCGGCCGGGACGCGCTCTGGGGACACCCGGACCTGCTCCCCGCCGAGGAGGACTTCGCCGACCCGGACACCTTCGCCCGGTCCCAACTCGACCTCGGCGACCTGGACGACTTCGACTTCGGCACACCGGAATCCGAGGGCGACTCCGGTGAACCCGATCCAGGCTCGGAGCGGCGCGACCCGGAGTGACCGACGCTCCAGGGCGCGAGGAGTGACTGACCCACGCGGCCCTCGGGGCGTGAGACGTGGCTGGCCCACGCCTTCGGGGGCGAGGTCAGCCGCCGAGCAGCACCCGGGTGGTGTCCCAGCCCTCGACCGCAGGATCGAGGGTCGCGAGGTCGGCCGGGGTACGGAGCCGGCGCCAGCCCGGGGCCACCGCCACCTCGGCCGGTCGCGGCGCGGCGGCACGCACCTGGTCGACCTCGGCGGTGTCCAGGTCGAGTTCCGGCAGCCAGTCCGGCACGGGTAGCCGGGCCGCCAGGCCGAGCAGCCCGGGACCGGGATTCGTCGCCGGGGCGACCGCGATCCGACGGCTGGTCAGCGGGCGGAGCAGCTTGCCGAGGATCAGGCCGGGCACGTCGGGCGCGTCGGCGACCAGCACGGCGGCCTGGTCGTAGCCGTCCCGGGCCGCCGCGTCCAGCGCGGCACCGACCCGGTTGGCCGGCAGGTCGTACACCGGCATGCCGGGCCAGGCGACCGCCTCGGCCAGCGGGCGGTCGGGCGCGGTGGCGGCGATCGCCGGCTCCACCTCGGCCAGGGTGGCGACCAGGTCGACCACGTCCTCGGCGAGCGCGGCCCGCCAGCGGGCCGGATCGGTCCCGGGCGGCGACCAGGCGACGGGGCCGAGCATCACCACGATCAGACGGCGGGTCACCCGCCGACCTTACCGACCTGCCGGACCCGGCACCCCGCGCGGCCGCACCGGCCGGTTCAGCCGCACCGGTACGGGCTCAGTCCGGCAGGACGATCCCGGCGGTCGCCGCGACGCCCTCCAGGTAGCCCCGGGCCCGTTCCGTCTTCGGATAGCGCCCGACCAGTTCCCAGAACCGCGCGTTGTGACTGGGCACGACGAGGTGGGTCAGCTCGTGCAGCAGCACGTAGTCGATCACCCAGTCCGGCATCTCCTGGATCCGGTGCGAGATCCGGATCGTCCGGTCGGCCGGGGTGCAGGAGCCCCACCGGCCGTTCTGGTTCGTCACCCACCGGACGCTGGCCGGTACCGCCATCCGGCCGTGCTCGCTCAGGTAGCGGTCGATCAGCCGGCGGGACCGGAGCAGCAACTCCTCGTCGGAACGTCCGAGCCGCTCCTCCCGGGCCGCGAGCCGGGCGAGCATCCGGTCCACCCACTCGGTCTCCTCGGCGCGGGAGAACTGGTCGGGGATCAGCACCACGACCCGCTCGCCGTCCCGGTACGCGGACACCGTCCGGCGCCGACGCTGACTGCGCCGTACCTCGACGACCGGCTTCCGCAACCCCGCCATTAGCGGCCCGCGCAGCCCCGGGTTTCGTTCACGATGGAAAACTAATGCGTACTGACCAGGTCACCGCAAGAGTCAACCCGCAGATAGCCGCCGGAAAAATACCAGTTGGCGGTGAACCGTCCGGAAAAAATTCATTGCGGTGATCGTCTGCGTACCCATGATCAGCCGGTTCCGGGCTCCGCGGAGGCGTACGGCCGAGCGCCGGAGGCAACGGTAAACGATCATCCCCCGGTCCCGCCAGGCACCCCCGATCAGCGATCTGACGCGGTTCATCCGGCGTGTCCCTGCGAAACTGACTTATCCGACCTATTCCGGCATGCACACTCTGGGCGTCGGCTTCCTCACAGTGTCGACAGATCGCTGACATGGAACTGCCCAGAACTGGGTAGGGTCCGCGGACCGGCGGTCACATCGGTGACCGCGGAGAAACCCCAGCGCTGGCGCCTACGTGGCCGCCCGCCGCCGGGCGCACGTCAGGCTCGCGAGAGCCGGCGGATGAGACGAGGAGGGCACCGTGGCCGAGAAGGCCCAGACCTACAACGGGTACTGCGTGAAGTGCAAGGAAAAGCGTGACTTCGAGGGCAACGTCGAGGTTTCCAAGACGGGCATGAACATGGCCAAGGGCAAGTGCCCGGTCTGTGGCACGACCGTCAACCGGATCCTCGGCAAGGCCAAGGTCTGATCATCGAGAAGTACGCGGAACTGCGGGAAGGGGTGGCCTGACGCCACCCCTTCCCGCTTTCACTGTCGCGCTGCGGACACCCGCTGTGATGTCCGCGCGGCGACAAAAGTTACCCGTGGGTTGTGGATAACACCCCAGATCCTGTGGATAGGGCAGTGCACAGCGTCCACCCGCTGTGGACAACCGCCGCCTGCCCGCACCCGGGCGGTGACAGCGTGTTGCCCCATGACCAGAACCGTGCTGCCCCGCCCCACCCTGCTGCCCGGCCTCGCCCGACTCTGGCGTGACCGGCACACCCTGCAACTCGGCCTCGACCCCCGTCGCGCGGTCCTGCTCGAGGTCGCCAATCCGGCCGCCGCCCGGCTGCTCGACCTGCTCGACGGCAGCCGCAGCGAGCGTGCCGTCCTGGACCACGCCGTCACGATCAACGTGTCCCGCGACGACGCCCGTACCCTGATCGACACCCTGCGCGCCGCCGGCCTGGTGGTCGCCGCGCACACCCTGCTCCCCACCGACCTGCCCGAGCCGGCCCGGCAGCGACTCTCCGCCGAGGCGGCGGCGCTCGCCCTGCACGGCCGGGACTCGCCCGGCACCCCCGCCCAACTGCTCCGGCGGCGAGCCGCGGCCCGGATCGTGGTGACCGGTCTGGGCCGGCTCGCCGCCCCGGTGGCGGTGACCCTGGCCCAGGCCGGCGTCGGACAGGTGCACCCGGACCTGCGGGGCCGGGTCCGGCCGGCGGACACCACCGGCAGCGGGCTGCTGGCCACCGACGTACGCCGGCCGAGCGCCGCCGCCGTCGCGGACGCGATCGCCCGGGCCGCCCCCGGCACCGCGACCCGACCCGTCCGGCGCGGTCGTGCCGACCTGGTGGTCCAGGTCGGGGCGGACCGCCCCGCCGGACTGCTCGCCGCCGGCTACGCCCAGCACCGGCAGGCGCACCTGCTGCTGACCATGCGCGACGGCGTCCCGGTCGTCGGCCCGCTGGTCCGGGCCGCCGGATCACCCTGCCTGAACTGCGTCGACCTGCACCGGCAGGACCGCGACCCGGGCTGGCCCGGCCTCGCCGCCCAGTTGGCCGGCGGTGACGGCCAGGAGCCCTGCCTCACCGCGACCCTGGTCACGGCGGTCGGCTACGCGGTCGGCGAGGTCCTCACCTTCCTCGACGGCGGTACCCCGGAGACGGTCGGCGGGGCGGTCGAGGTGACCGGTGCCGGTCGGCTGCGCCGCCGCACCTGGCCGCCGCACCCGGCATGTGGCTGCACCGCGCGTCGGCGCGGAACGCCGCCCCGTCGCGCCCCACGTGCTCCGGAAACCCCACCCGGATCCCCGGACCCGGGTCCCGACTGAATCCCTCTCCGGCTGAACCGCCCGACGTTGTCCGCCGCCCGCGGAGACCGGCGGTGCTCCCGGAGCGGCGGAACCGCCCAGCCGGGCGGAACTGCACCGGGTCGCACGAACACCGGACCAGCGCGACGGCCGCGCCCAGCCGGGTACGCCGGGGGACGGTGGGGCGGATTCCGCCGCCCGGATCGGGCGGTGGCCGGTCGACGGCGACCAGGACGTGGCCTGAGCCACCCGCTGACGGCGGACCGGATCTCGTCGAGTCGGTAACAATGATCTGGTGACCGACATCCCGCGCCGCGCCGTCTCCCGGACCGCCAAGCTCGCCGCTCTGCCGCTCGGCTTCGCTGGCCGGACCGTCCTCGGCGTGGGCAAGCGGGTCACCGGCCTCGCCTCCGAGGTGATCTCCAACGAGATCCAGCAACGCACCGCCGAGCAGCTCTTCAGCGTGCTGGGCCAGCTCAAGGGCGGGGCGATGAAGTTCGGACAGGCGCTGTCCGTGTTCGAGGCGGCCCTGCCCGAGGAGGTCGCGGCGCCGTACCGGCAGGCGTTGACCAAACTCCAGGAGGCGGCCCCGCCACTGCCGGCGGCCAGCGTGCACAAGGTGCTCGCCGAGCAGCTCGGGCCGGACTGGCGGTCGTTGTTCGTGGAGTTCGACGACAAGCCGGCCGCCGCCGCCAGCATCGGCCAGGTGCACCGGGCGATCTGGAAGGTCGAGGGCGGCGGCACGCCGGCCGTCCGGCGGCGCGGCGCGAAGGCGGCGGCCAAGACGGGTACGCCGACCCCGGCCGGTCGACCGGTCGCGGTCAAGGTGCAGTACCCGGGCGCCGGCCCGGCGCTGCTCTCCGACCTGAAGCAGCTCTCCCGGCTCGGTGCCATGTTCCGGGCGATCCAGCCCGGCCTGGACATCAAACCGCTGCTCAGCGAGTTGCGCGAGCGGATCAGCGAGGAGTTGGACTACGAGCTCGAGGCGGAGTCGCAGCGGGTCTTCGCCGCCGCGTACGCCGACGATCCGGAGATCTTCGTCCCCGGCGTGGTCGCGGCCGCGCCCCGGGTGCTGGTCACGGACTGGGTCGAGGGCACCCCGCTGTCAGCGATCATCGACTCGGGATCCGAGACCGACCGGGACCAGGCCGGCCGGCTGATGGCCACCCTGCACTTCTCGGCGCCGATGCGCGCCGGGCTGCTGCACGCCGACCCGCACCCCGGCAACTTCCGGCTGCTGCCCGACGGGCGGCTCGGCGTGATCGACTTCGGTGCGGTGGCCCGGCTGCCCGGTGGGCACCCGGAGCCGATCGGCCGGCTGGTCCGGCTCGCCCTGGCCGGTGACGCCGAGGCGGTGGTCGCCGGGCTGCGCGAGGAGGGCTTCATCCGGCTCGACTCCCCGATCGACGCCCAGGCGGTACTCGACTTCCTGATGCCGATCCTGCAACCGCTCTCGGTCGAGGAGTTCCGGTTCACCCGGGCGTGGCTGCGGGTCGAGGCGGCCCGGCTGGCCAATCCGCGCTCCCCGGCGTACCAGCTCTCGCGGCAGCTCAACCTGCCGCCGTCGTACCTGCTGATCCACCGGGTGACGCTCGGTTCGATCGGGGTGCTCTGCCAGCTGGAGGCGAAGGCGCCGTACCGGGGCATCGTGGAGCGCTGGCTGCCCGGGTTCGCCCCGGTGGCCTGACCGGCAGTCGCATAACGACGCCGAGCCGGTCGCGGCGGAGGGCGTACCCCCGCCGGGACCGGCCCGGCTGTGTGGATGTCAGATTCGGTTACCTACCGACGGCCTCGGCCGACGGCTCACAGGATGCCCAGCTCGCGGGCGGCCCGGCGACGGGCCTCCAGCGCGATGGTGCGGGCGGATCGGGTTGCCTCAGTGCTCGTGGTGCTACGACCGGCCTGAGGCAGGCGCATTCGAGCCCGTGACAACGCTTCGTGGATGAGATGCATCTTGGTGGCTCCGTCTCGGATGGGCATGGCAGTGATGGTTTTCGACACCGCGGCCATCGCGGTGTCCGGCGCCGATACCAGACCGGCGTTCGTACGGATCGGGTTCATGTCAGGCCGCCAACCGGACCGCACTGCGCGACTCGGCAAGGCCACTGGCCGCCAGCCGCGCCTGGGCCTCGACCCGCAGCGCCGCGTCACGGGCGACGTCCTCCTTGCGCGGGCGACCACGGGGCCGCTTGCGCGGAACGACCGCGCCACGCTCGAAGATCTCGCCGCCCCAGACGCCCCACGGCTCCTCCCGCTCCACCGCACCGGCGAGGCACTCGACGCGCAGCGGGCAGTCCCCGCAGAGCGACTTGGCCAGCTCCAGCTCGGCAGGCGAGTCGGCGAACCACAGGTCGGGGTCGAACTTCCGGCAGGGCAGGTTCGCCTCCAGCTCGACGTTCGCGTCGAGGGGGGCCAACGCCAGACTCATCGCCCGGTCACCTCTCTCTCGTTTCGATCTCGTAGATCGCTGTTCCGACTTACTTCGGCAGTGCGGAAATGACTAAGGCCGCGGATCCCGGTGTACGGGGTCCGCGGCCTCGAGGTGAGCCGGCTGGTCTGTGTTAGACCGGTCTCCCTCGAGGTGGAACCCCGCTGACATCCATCCGCTTGACGCCGACGCGGATGCCATTGCCCGTGAATCCATTGGTCCCCTGGCGCTGCGCGGACGCGGGGGCCTGAACCAGCTCGGCCTGGATCAGGGCCTGGTGCGCCTGCGAGTGCTGGAGGAGTTCAGTGATCAGCATGCAGCCGACCTCTGACACCGGAGCTGGGGCAGCAGGCAGCGCCCACGGTCGCTGGGTGACATAGGTCGTCCCCATTGGGGCCACCTCCTGACTCTCGCTCGTCGCCAACATCGGACTCATCCCCCTCTTGAGCAGCCAGAAAGCCGCCGCTCGCGAGGTGTGCCATGAGGCTATTCCTCCTCCGGGCACGAGGGCAAACGAATTACGGCGAGATCTCGGAACTTTCTTCTGACGCCCGCCGAGGGCCCCTCGGCTCAGCCCGGCGCCGGCTCGGTCGGCTCCGCCGTCAGCAGCACGTCGTCGACCCGGACGCCGTCGATCAGGGCGAGCACGGCGTCGCCGTACAGGGCGACCTTGCGGGGGCCGATCCCGGCGATGGCCAGCAGTTCCGCCGGGCGGCTGGGGCGGCGTTCGGCCAGCGCGAGCAGGGTGGCGTCGGTGAAGACCACGTACGCGGGCACCTTCTGCGCCCCGGCGACCCGGGCCCGCCAGTCGCGCAGCCGGTCGAGGAGTTCGGAGTCCAGATCGGACGGGCAGGTGGCGCAGCGGCCGAGTTTGCGGTCCGCGCCGGCCAGCAGGGTCGCCCCGCAGACCCGGCAGGAGAGGACCTGGGTACGTCGACGGTCGGGTTTCCGACTGCCGCCGGGCGCCTCGACGGTGCGTCCACCGCCGGAACGGTCGAACTGGGGCAGAAACCGGCACGGCCGCCGGGCCCGGCCCCCGGGCGAGCGCGCCGAGGCGTACGACAGCCAGAGCCACTGGCGGGCCCGGGTCACCCCGACGTAGAGCAGCCGGCGCTCCTCCTCCACCTGTTCGACGGTCTTGGCGTAGCTGGTTGGCAGCGTGCCGTCGGAGAGCCCGACCAGGAAGACCGCGTCCCACTCCAGCCCCTTCGCCGAGTGCAGGGAGGCCAGCGTCACGCCCTCGACCGTCGGCACGTGCTGCGCGGCGGCCCGCCGGGACAGCTCGGCGCAGAAGTCCGCCAGCGTCACCGGCCGCTCCACGCTGGCCGCCTCGCCGAGCGGCAGCACGACCGGGGTGGCGGCGTACTCCTCGGCGAGCTGTACCAGGGCGGCCAGCGCCTCCCAGCTCTCCCGGGCCGCGCCGCCCGGCGGGGGCTGGTCGGGCGCCCAGCCGACCGCGGACAGCGCCTCGACCACGGCCGGGACCAGCGGCATGTCCCCGGGCGTCGACCGGGTCGCGGCGCGGAGCGCGACCAGCGCCTGCCGGATCTCGGCCCGCTCGAAGAAGCGTTCGGCGCCCTGGACCTGGTACGGCACCTCCGCCTCGGCCAGCGCCTTCTCGTACGCCTCGGACTGCGCGTTGGTCCGGAACAGCACGGCGATCTCCCGGGCCGGCGTACCGGCGGCGATCAGGTCACGACAGCGCACCGCCACCGCAGCGGCCTCGGCCGGCTCGTCCGGGAAGATCCGCAGGTCCGGCTCGGCGCCCGGCGGTCGCTGCCCGACCAGTTCCAGCCGCAGCCGCGCCTCGGCACCCCGGGCCTGCTTGATCACCGCGTTGGCCAGCCCGACCACCTGCGGGGTGGAGCGGTAGTCCCGGACCAGCCGGACCACCACCGCGTCCCGGCGCTGCCGGGGAAAGTCGATCAGGTACGCCGAGGTGGCACCGGTGAACGAGTAGATCGTCTGACTGGCGTCGCCGACCACGGTCAGGTCGTCCCGGCCGCCCAGCCAGGCGTCGAGCAGGCGCTGCTGGAGCGGGTTGACGTCCTGGTACTCGTCGACGACGAAGTGCCGGTACTGCGCCCGGATCTGCTCCGCGACGTCCGGGTGCTCCTCGATCCCCCAGACCGCCGCCCGGAGCATGTCCTCGAAGTCGATCACACCGTTGGCGCGTTTGACCTTCTCGTAGCCGGCGTAGACCTCGGCCACCTTTGCCGGATCGTGCGGCGTCTCGCGCAGCGCCTTGGCCGCCGCCACCACGTACTCCCCCGGCTCGACCAGGGACGACTTGGCCCACTCGATCTCGCCGGCCAGGTCCCGCGCGGCGGCCCGGTCGGTGCGCAGCCCGGCCCGGGCGGCGGCCAGGGTGACCAGCCGGACCTTGCTGTCCAGCAGCTCGGGCATCTCCCGGCCGGCGAGCAGCCGGGACGCGAAGTACCGTACCTGGCGCAGCGCGGCACCGTGGAACGTCCGCGCCTGCACCCCCGGTACGCCGAGCGCGCCGAGCCGGGCCCGCAGCTCGGCGGCGGCCCGGGCGGTGAAGGTGACCGCGAGCACATGCCGGGCGGCGACCTCTCCGGCCGTCACCCGGTACGCGATCCGGTGCGTGATCGCCCGGGTCTTGCCGGTGCCGGCGCCGGCCAGAATGCAGACCGGCCCGGCCGGAGCGGTCACCGCGGTGCGCTGTTCCGGGTCGAGTCCGGCCAGGATCCGTTCCACGCGAGAGTCAGCCGCCACAGGTAGGAATCATGGCAGCCCCTCCCGACGTTGCACCTTTAGCCTGTGTGATCGACAACCCGTCCGATCCGACGTCCGACCGGGGCCGAACCGGCCGGGCCTGGCTGGGAACGATTGAGCACCGCGGAGGTCTCGACGATGTTGACGATGTATTCCACGTCCTGGTGCGGCTACTGCCACCGGCTCAAGTCACAACTGGACCGGGAGGGCATCGGCTACACGGTGGTGGACATCGAGCAGGATCTGGCCGCCGCGGAGTACGTGATGAGCGTCAACGGCGGCAACCAGACCGTACCGACGGTGCGCTTCGACGACGGTTCGGCGCTGACCAACCCGTCGATCGTCGACGTCAAGAAGCACCTGGCCGCGCTCGCCGGAAGCTGACCCGGTCGGCGGTGGGCCCGGCGCGGCCCACCGCCGTCCGCGCGTCACTCAGCGGGGCCGGCGTCCCGGGGCCGGCGACGCCTCCGAGGACCGGCCGTCGGCCGGCAGCACCGGCGGCCTGACCGGGTCGGCGGTCACGCCGTCGCCGATCGGCGCCACGGCGGGCACGCCCGAGGCGGGTGGAACGTCGGGCAGGATCACATCGGGAGCCGGCACGCCCCCTGGCCCGCCGGGTCGGGCCGCCGTACCGGTGGCGGGCGGCGCGGAGAGCCCCCGACCCGCCCAGAGGTATCCGGCCGCCATCGTCATCACCACCGCGATCACCACGAAGAGCAGCCGGTAGTCGACGAAGCCGACCAGCAGCGCGCCGGTGCCGATCGAGATCGCCTGCGGGCCGCTGATCAGCGCCTCCGAGGCGGCGGCGACCCGGCCGAGCAGCGGACCCGGGGTGCGGCGCTGGATCAGCGTGTTCAACCCGACGAACGCGATCGGCAGGCCGAAGCCGAGCAGCACCAGGGCGACGAAGGCCAGCCAGATCGTCGGGTACGCCAGCAGCAGCGCACCGGGCGCGAAGAGCGCCACCCCGACGGCCAGCGCGGCCAGCTCGCCGAACCGGCGCACCACGGCCGGGGAGGAGAGTCCGCCGAGCACCCCGCCGATGCCCTGCACCGTGACCAGCACCCCCACGAAGCCCGGTTCCCGGCCCAGCCCCTGGTCCACGTACGCGAAGATCAGCGACTCGCTGAACCCCATCACCAGTACGGCCAGCGCGGCGCCGACGACCGCCCGGCGCAACGCCGGCTCGCCGAGCATGTGTCGCAGTCCCGCACCGACCTCGGTCACCCAGCGGAGTTGGCCGGGACCGGGCCTCCGCTCGGCGATCCGCAGCGCGGAGACCGCGCAGGCGGCGGCGACAAAACCGATCATGCCGACCGTCGGCAGCGTCCAGCCGCCCGCTCCGGTGTAGAGAGCCGCCCCGGCCAGCGGGCCGACCAGCCGGAGTCCCTGCTTGACGGTCTGCAGCGCGCCGTTCGCCTGGGCCATCAGCTCCTCGGGCACGATCTGCTTGATCAGCCCGTTCAGCGTCGCGCCGAGGGCGACGTAGGAGAGCCCGTACAGGGCGCCCACCACGTAGATGATCCAGACGTCGGTGCGGTCCCGGACCAGGAACAGCGGGGTGAGTACCACCGCGGTGGCGAGGTTGGCGACCAGGAAGAACGGGCGTCGCCGGAACCGGTCGACCACCCAGCCGACGATCGGGGCCAGGGCCATCGGCGCGACCATGGCGAAGATGGTGGCGCCGGCCATGCCGTCCGAACCGGTCAGGTCCTTCACCCAGACAGCCAGCGCCAATAGCATGATCGACTCTGCCGTCATGCTGAACACGAGCCCGGCGAAGAGCAGCCGGAAGTCGGGGCGACGCAGGATGGTTCGCATGCGAGGGGTCCCTTTCGAGGTGGCGGCGAGCCGCTCGGGGACCGCGGACACCCGGAGGTCAACGTGATCGCCGCCGGGTGGATCGCGGACGCCGGGTCGCCCGCGGCGGCTGTTCGCCGTACTGGTTTGGGGGCGCGTTCTCTCCGGTGGCGTACGGCGCGGTCGTCGTTGTGAGCATTCGTCGCAGTCGATGGTGGTGGGGGTGGCTGGTCGCGCGCGGGGCTCGATCGGCTATCCGACGGCAGGGCCGGAAGCGTCCCGGAAAGCCCTCTCCATTTAGACACGCCGTCACCGTCCGACGGCACGCCGTGAAGAACGGGCGGCATACTGGACCGCCGGGGGCGCGACCTGGACGGTCCGCACCTGCCCGGCGACGGGCTCGAAGCGATCGAGAGCGAGGATCCAGTGCCTCCTGCTCAACCCAGCCCGATCCTGCGGCGGCGCAGGCTCGGCACGGAACTGCGCAAGCTGCGGGAGTCCGCCAAGCTCACCGGCGACCAGGTCATCGAGGCGGTGGGCTGGGCGTCGGCGTCCAAACTGTCCCGGCTGGAGAACGGCCGCAGCCGGCCCGACCTGCGCGACGTCCTCGACCTGCTGGACCTCTACAAGGTCACCGGGCCGTTGCGGGACGAGCTGACCGCGATCACCAACGAGGCCGGCGACATCCGGGGCTGGCTGCGCTCGTACGCGACGATGACGCCGCGACAGCGCGGCTACGCCGAACTGGAGGCCGGCTGCGCGGAGATCCGCGAGTACAGCCCGGTGATCGTGCCGGGTCTGTTGCAGACCAAGGCGTACGTCAACCTGCGGATCCTCTCCTCACGGCAACTCGTGGACGACCCCGACACCGACGACACCGAGGACGCCGAGACCGAGGTGGCGGCCCGGCTTGCCCGGCAGTCGCTGCTCACCCGCGAGCCCGAGCCGCCCCGCTATTCGGCGGTGATCGAGGAGGCCGCGCTCGGCGGCCGGGCCGGCCCGCGCGAGGTGCTGCGCGCCCAACTGATCCAGTTGCGCAAGCTCGCCGGGCTGCCCAACGTGACGCTCCAGGTGCTGCTCACCGACCAGACCATCGCGGACTGGTACCTGCCGCACACCGGGTTCTCGCTCTACCGCTTCGCCGAGCCGCAGGATCCGGAGACCCTGGCGATCGAGGGGCTGGCCACCAACCTGATGGTGACCGACCCCAAGGAGATCGCCACCTATTCGATGGTCTTCGAGTGGCTCCAGGAGGCGGCGCTCAGTCCGGACGAGACGATCACCTGGTTGACCGACATGGCGGGGCAGCGCTCGTCGGCCCCCCGGAAGCCGGCCAGCCGCGACCCGGGGATGCCGCCCACCCAGCGGAGTCGCCGCTCCGGCCGGCTGACCGAACAGTAGTCCCGGCCGAGCTCGCCTCGGGCGCCGGCCGATCCGGGCCAGCAACCGTACACACACGAGTCACAAGCCGCCGGCTCCCGCTCCGGGAGCCGGCGGCTTCGCCGTACCCGCGACGGCGCCGACCCGGGCTCGCCGTCGCATCGCCGGACTGCTCCGGTCAACCACGTGCTGACCTCGCGTTTCACCGGCAAGGCGTTGACCCAGCGTCACCTGATCGGACGAGCAACTACTCCAATCGGCGCGTTTCACTTGCCCACCGGCCAAGAATGGGTGAACATAGCCGAAGGGGGACGTGGAAGTTCCACGTAATGGCTTCGTTAGGTAATCGCAGGATCATCGTCCGTCACCGGCCTTCGGAGACACCCATGCGGTTTCTAATCGTTCGCACGGACATCCGTGCTGCCGCTGACGACGAGTTGGCCGCTGCCTGGGCGCAGGGGGAGCGCCTCCGCGACGAGCAGACCTCCCCGGAGCAGCGCCGTCAGATCGTCCGCGCCGAGGACCGGGACGCCGCCCTGCTGCTCGCCCGGGCGCTGTCCAGTGTGGGCGCGGTCCGGTCCGGACGCCAGCGGGTCAAGGTGGTACCGGTGGGCGAGCCCGACCGGCGGCAGCGGAACAGCCCGTTCCGGGACCAGGCCGGTGACCGGGTCCTGCCGGGCGACCCCCACAGACCGGCCGAGTTCGGCCCGCCGGCCGACGGGGACCCGCAACCCAGAAACCTCGGCCCGCAGTCGAGGTTCGGTTAGACGACCGTCGTCGTCCGGGTGGCGTCCCCCGCCACGTACCATGCCTGGCCCGGCAGCGACGGCCTATGATCTTGGCCCGTGATCGTCGCGGCAACGACGGTCGCGGGCCAAGATTTTGGGCACGGCCCGGCCCGACTACCGGCCGTCCTCCAGCCAACTGCGGATCAGGAACAGCGCGATCGACGACGGCGGTGGCAACGCCAACCGGAGCCCGTCACCGACCTCGACCGCCTGCCCGGCCAGCACCGCGGCGATGTCCCGGCGGCTGAACCAGCCCGCGTGCGCGATCTCCGCCGGATCCAGCCGGATCGGCCGCTCCGGGTCGGCGAGGGCGAAAAAGCCCAGCATCAGCGAGCCCGGGAACGGCCAGGACTGGCTGGCGACGTACCCGATGTGGTGCGGGACCAGGCCGACCTCCTCGGTGACCTCCCGGACCACCGCGTCCTCGGCCGACTCGCCCGGCTCCACGTAGCCGGCGAGGCAGGAGTACCGGCGCAGGTCCCGCTCGGACCGCCAGGCCGCGTTGTTGCCGAGCAGGCACCGCCCGCCGGGGCCGGAGACCCCGTCGTGCACCAGCACGATCATCGCCGGATCAGTACGCGGCCAGAGCTGATTGCCCGCCTCGTCCCGCCGGGACCAGCCCGCGTCCCCGACCACCGTGGGCAGCCCGGTCAGCGACGAGTACAGGTGCCGGGCGTGCCAGTTCGCCAGCGCCACGGCGGTGGTGAAGAGGCCGGCGTCCCGGTCACTGAGCAGGTGGCCGACCTCGCGCAGGTTCGCCGGCCGGGTGCCGGCCAGTTCCGGCAGCGGCGCGTCGACCGCGAAGACCGGTACCCCGTCCGGCTCGACGCCGAGGAAGAGCCGGGCCCCCGGGGCGCTGTCCCGGGCCGCGTCCGGGCCGAGCAGGATCAGCTCCGGCTTGTCGCCGACCGAGCCGACCAGGGTCCGGCCGCCGTTCGCCACATCCACCAGCAGCACCCGGGCCCGCTGCCAGGCGTCGGCCAGCCACCGCGGGTCGGTACGCCGGTGCGCGGCGCGGTCGAGCGTGGACCGGGCCAGCGGTGGATGACCGGCCGGCAGGTCCGTCGGCGGTAGGCCAGAGGTCACGATCCCGCGGCCTCGGTCCGGACCGGTCCCAGCACGCCGAGCGGCGCCTCGACCTGGCCGGCGTCGCCGAGCACCACCGTGACCGCCCGGGCCGGAGCCAGATATTTCGCCGCCGCCGTGGCGACGTCGTCCCGGGTCGCCTTCGCCAGCCGGGCCGCGTGCTCGGCCAGGAACTCCAGCCGCAGCCCGGAACCGGCGTACGCGCTGGCCACCGCCGCCAGCCCGGCCTGGGTCGAGATGCCGAGCTGGAGGGTGCCGAGGGCGTACTGGCGGGCCTGCTCCAGCTCGTCCTCCTTCGGCGGCAGCGAGGCCAGCCGGCCCAGCTCGTAGATCGTCTCCAGCAGAGCCGGCCCGGTCACCTCGGTGGCGACCTCGGCCGAGACCACCAGCGTCGACCCGGCGACCGAGTGCTCGATCGTGGAGTGCGGCCCGTACGTGTAGCCCTTGTCCTCGCGGATGTTCTCCACCCACCGGGACGAGAAGTAGCCGCCGAAGACCAGGTTGGCCAGTTGCAGCGCGGCGTGGTCGGGATGGGTCCGCGGCACCGCCGGCAGCGCCAGCCGGACCGACGACTGCACCGAGCCGGGCCGGTCCATCAGCAGCAGCGGCCCCGGCTCCAGCGGCGGGGTCGGCGGCAGCTCACCCGGGGCGCCGTCCCCGGTCCAGCCGCCCAGGGCCCGCTCCGCCGCGTCCAGCGCCTTCGCCGGCTGCACGTCGCCGACCAGCAGCAGGATCGCCCCGGTCGGCCGTACCCGGGCGGCGTGCAGGCTGCGCAACGCCGCCGGCCGGACCGCCTCGACCTGCTCCGGCTCCGGGGTCTGCACCGCGTACGGGTGCTTGCCGTACATCCGCTTCAGCAGCGCCTTGCGGACCAGGTGGGTCGGCTGGCTCTGCGCCATCCGGATCCCGTCGATCAGCCGGGCCCGCTCGGTGGCGACCTCGTCGTTCGGGTAGGTCGCCCCGGTAGCCACCTCGGCGAGCAGCTCCAGAATCCGGTTCAGTCCGGTGGAGAGGCCGGTGCCGGAGATCATCAGGCGGTCTGCGTCGACCCCGGCGGAGAGCCCACCGCCCACCTTCTGCAACTCGGCGGCGAGCTGCACCGAGGTCATCGTCTCGGTGCCGGAGAGCAGCGTCTGGGACATCATCAGGCCCCGGGCCAGGTGGGCCCGGCCGAACGGCACCCAGAGCCGCAGCTCCACCAGCGGCACCGCCGGCCGGCGCAGCACGATCACGGTCAGCCCGTTGGGCAGGGTGTGCTCGACCTCGCGGGGCAGCTTGAGCTTGCGGTTCGGCCCGAGCGGGGGCAGCGTACGGACGGTCACCTGACACCTCCACCGGGAACGACCTCGACGGCGGCCCGGCGCTGCGGTCGCAGGGTGGCGGCCGCTGCCCGCACCTGCTCCTCGGTGACCTCGCCGACCAGCCGGGGCAGCTCGCCCAGCAGCTCCGGATCACCCCGCTGCTGCTCCAGTACCGCCATCTGGAGCGTCCGGCCGAGCACCGCGTCGGTCTCCCGGAGCAGGTGGGTGGCCATCCGGGCCTGGGTCCGGGCCAGCTCGTCGGCGGCCAGTCCGTCGGTGGCGAGCCGGTCGAGTTCCTCGTCGATGGTCTGGAGCACCTTCTCCACCGCGCCGCCGGGCGGCAGGTGTGCCTGGAGTACCAGCGCGGTCGGGTCCCGTACGTCGAACGGGTCGCCCATCAGCCCGAGGTAGCCGCCGACGCTGGTCACCGTGCGGTCCCGCAGCACCAGCCGCTCCACCAGCCGGGACGCGTCGCCGTCGGTGAGCACCTCGGCCAGCACCACGTACGGCAGGTAGCCGGCGGAGTCGCCGATCGGGTCCGGTACCCGCCAGGCCGCCGCCACCGCCGGCAGCGGCGCCAGCTTGTCGGTGTACGCCTGGCGCCGCTCCCCGGTCAGGTCCGGCTCGGCGAAGTCCGGCCGGGCCGGGGCGGGCCGGGCCGGCACGTCCCCGAAGTGCCGCTCGATCAGCGCCGTCGCCTCCGCCACGTCCAGGTCCCCACCGACCGCGAGCACGGCGTTGCCGCAGGCGTAGTACCGGTCGAAGAAGTCGGTCGCGTCGGCGATGCTGGCGCTCTCCAGGTCGTCGAAGGAGCCGTACCCGTCGTGCGCGTTGGCGAACGTGTCGAACATGACCGGCGGGAGCCGCAGCCACGGAAAGCCGCCGTACGGCCGGTTCAGCACGTTGACCCGGATCTCCTCCTTCACCACGTCGACCTGGTTGCGGAGGTTCTCCTCGGTCAGCCGCGGCCCGCGCATCCGGTCCGCCTCCAGGAAGAGGGCCCGCTCCAGCGCGTTGCTCGGCAACGTCGCCCAGTAGTCGGTGTAGTCGAGGTGGGTGGAGCCGTTGAAGGTCCCGCCGGCGCCCTGGACGTGCCGGAAGTGCGCAAGCTTCTCCAGGTTTTCCGAGCCCTGGAACATCAGGTGCTCGAAGAGGTGCGCGAAACCCGTCCGGCCCTCCGGTTCCGACCGGATGCCCACGTCGTAGAGGACCGCCACGCCGACCACCGGGGCGCTGCGATCCGGGGCCAGCACCACCCGCAGGCCGTTGTCGAGGGTGAACCGCTCGACCGAATGCTTCGTCGCTGGAATTCTCGATCTTCCCGCCGCCACGAACCGACCCTAGCGCGTCCGGTCACCACCGGTGGCGGGGCTCGGCGTACCCGCACCCGGCTCAGGCGGGGCGGACCGAGGCGAGAGCGTGCTCGACCACCCAATCGAACTCCCGATGGGTGCCGGGTATCGAGATGTAGAGGACCGCGGCGGTGGACCGCCCCACGTCGATGCAGGCCACGGCGGCCAACTCGTCGGTGGCCCGCAACTGCGGCCGCTTGAAGTGCAGCCGGAACACGGAGACCCAGGCCGGCCGCCCGCCCAGCGTGGTCCGGCCGTCCCGGATCGACTCCATCCGGTTCGGCTGCGGGTAGTACTCGGTCCGCACGTCGGTCGCCACCTGCCGACCCACGCACTCCAGGTCGAATGTCAGGGCGTCGTTCTCGGCCGCCGGGACGGCCGCCGACAGGATCGAGGCGTGGTAGTCGCTGAACCCGTCGTACTCCCGCTCGGTGACGAAGTGCTGCCCGACCTTGTACGGCACCTCCAGCGTCCCGGCACTCCACACCGTCAGCCACGGCTGCCAGGGTGCGCCGTAGCTGGCGTACGAGATCCCCGCCTCCGGGTCGACGGTCCGCTCCCCGCTCAACGGCTGCCCCGGCCCGGCTGGCGGGACAACGGGATCCGGCCCGGGTGTCGTCGACCCGGGCGCCGTCGGCCCGGGCGATCCGGGTACGCCCGGCGACGGTGTACCCGGGGCGGCCTGGCCCGACGAGCCGGGCAGTGGGCACTTCCGGGCCAGCGGTGGCCGCACGTCCGTCGGCGCTTCCGGCCGGCTCCACAGCGGGTCGACTCCGCCGGACATGGTCAGCCCCAGCACCACCACCAGGCCGACCACCAGTACGCTGCCGGCCGCCCCGGCGAACCACCACAGCCGACGGTCCCGACCGCCCGCACCCCGGGGTGGTTCGGGTCGCTCCGGTTCCGGTGCGGGCAGGCCGATCCGGGTGACCGCACCCGCCGCCCAGGCGGCTCCGGGCCGGGCCTCGGTACCGTCGGTCGCACGCGGAACGTTAACCGGCATTCCACTAGTGAACACCACCGGCCGCCCGATCAGCCGACCCGGCGGGAGGGCGGGTGCGGGGGTTCGGGCCGTGCCGGGTTCGCGTGACCGGGGGTTGGGGGCCGGATCACCCGCTCTGGGCGGTCAGGCTTGATCCCGACGCGGGCGATCCGGCCCCCAACCCGACCTGGTCGGCGTCCGTGTCCAACCTTCAGGTCAGCGATCCTGAAAGCTCAGCCGTTCCCGGCGACCGTCATCCCGATCTCGTCCCCGGGCGACGTCCCCACCGTCGAGTGCATCTCGACCACCTCGACCTCGGGCGCCCCGGCGGCAAAGCCGTACCACGGGGTGAACGCGACGAGCGTGGCGAGGAGCAGACCGCTGACCGCGAGCGCGAGCACCACCAGGATCTCCCGCGTCGAGCCCTGACCGACACGCACGGTCATCGCAACCTCCCCCATCGCGACCCGCCCCCGTGGTCGCTGGTTCCCCAGGACAGGATGGCCCGTCGATGGTTACTCCGCAGTCGCCCATCGGACCCGATCAGGTGTATTCGCGGGCATAGTTGCCCTGACCGATCGGAGCACCGACCGCGCCGCCGGCTCGGAACACGCCGACAAGGGTCAACCCGGCCTCACGCCGTGTCACCACAGCGGGATTTCCACGACGATCCGGGAGGGCGAGCGGGCGAGGCCGGGGCGGTCAGGCGGCCCGGCGAAGCCGGCGCGAGCGCGGCGCCCGGCGAGTCCCACCGTTCGCGGAGCGGGGCTTCGGCACCGTCGCCGGGGCCGACGTCGCGGGTGCCGGCCGGGCCGACGTCGCCGAGAGCGGAATTCCGGACGGGACCCGCGCTCCGGTGAGCTGCACCAGTGCCTGGTCACCGGGGCGGACCACCAGGGTTTCGGGCCTGATCCCGGCGTCGCTGAGGAGTCGCGCCACCTCGCGGCGCTGTTCGGGTAGCACCAGGGTGACCACCCGGCCGGACTCGCCCGCCCGGGCCGTCCGGCCGCCCCGGTGCAGGTAGTCCTTCGAGTCGGTGGGCGGGTCGACGTTCACCACCAGGTCGAGCCCGTCGACGTGGATGCCCCGGGCCGCCACGTCGGTCGCCACCAGGGCGTTCACCTGACCGGACTTGAACTGCTCCAGGGTACGGGTCCGCTGCGGCTGCGACTTGCCGCCGTGCAGGGCTGCCGCCCGTACGCCCCTGGTCAGCAACTGCCGGGCCAGCCGGTCGGCGCGGTGCTTGGTACCGACGAACATGATGACCCGACCGTCCCGGGCCGCGATCTGCGCCGCCGCCGTCGTCTTGTCCTCGGCGTCCACCTGGAGGACGTGATGGGTCATCGCGGTGACGGTTGCGGTCGTCGGGTCGACGGAGTGCGACACCGGGTCGGTGAGGAACCGGCGGACCAGCCGGTCGACGCCCCGGTCCAGGGTGGCCGAGAAGAGCATCCGCTGCCCGTTCGGCGCCACCTGACGCAGCAGGTCGGTGACCTGCGGGAGGAAGCCCATGTCGGCCATCTGGTCGGCCTCGTCGAGCACCGTGATGGCGACCTCGTCCAGCCGGCAGTCGCCCCGGTCGACCAGGTCGGCGAGCCGACCCGGCGTGGCGATCACCACCTCCGCGCCGGCCCGCAGCGCCGCCGCCTGCCGGCTCAGCGAGAGCCCGCCGACCACCGTGGCGCAGCGCAGCCCGAGCGTGCGGGCGTACGGGGCGAGGGCGGTGGTCACCTGCTGCGCCAGTTCGCGGGTCGGGACCAGGACCAGCCCGAGCGGGCGGCCCGGCCGGGCCCGACGCCCGGCGGTACGGGTCAGCAGGGGCAGGCCGAACGCGAGCGTCTTGCCGGAGCCGGTACGGCCCCGACCGAGTACGTCCCGACCGGCCAGCGAGTCGGGCAGTGTGGCCGCCTGGATCGGGAACGGCGTGAGGATGCCGTTCTCGGTCAGCGCGGCGTGCAGTCCGGCGGCCAGCGGCGCGTCGGCGAAAGAATGGATGGTGCGGGTCATTACGGGCCTTCCTCGATGCGGTACGTGTCGAGGAAGGTCACCGGCGACCGCCACCGGCGGCTCAGCCACCGGTGGCGGTACGCCCGGCGACCGCAGCCACGGACCGGGAGATACGCGGGAGCCAGCCCGTGCCGTCGGGCGCGGGCTGGCCGCGTCACCACGCCGGTCTGGGCGCGGTGGTCGAACTTCGTCTCTGGGCTGACGCCGCAGAGGGCGCTGGGTCAGATCGGGCGGATGTTCTCCGCCTGCGGGCCCTTCTGGCCCTGGGTGACCTCGAACTCCACCCGCTGGTTCTCGTCCAGGCTGCGGTAGCCGGAGCTCTGGATCGCGGAGAAGTGGGCGAAGACGTCAGCGCCGCCGCCGTCCGGGGTGATGAAGCCGAAGCCCTTGTCGGCGTTGAACCACTTCACGGTGCCAATTGCCATGTGTTTCGTCTCCTGACGGAACGTTCGGTCCGCACCTGTTGCGGACCGAATAGTTGCCCACCGTGGCCGGTGGGCCGCTGTCGCTCTGGTCGCCCCGCCCGGAGAACTCCGGACATAACAAAGAGCGCCTACGGTCACAATCCCGCAGGCGCACACAGAGTCTCTGGGAACCAAAACTGCAACGCTGCAACGTTAGCACACCACCGGCCCCGTCGACCCGGATTCCGGAAGATTAACTGGATGACCCTGTCCTGGGCAGGCTCAACCGCCCACCGCCGCCTCCGGCACCCGCGCCAGCAGCGCGGCCAGGCCGTCGGCGTCGAGCAGGTCCGCCGGGCGTACGGTCAGGTTGTCCCGTACGTAGTGGAAGGCCGCCCGGACCCGGTCCACCGGCACACCCGCCAGTTCCGCCCAGGCCAGCCGGTACGCCGCCAACTGCACCGCGGCGGCGTCTGCCTCGACCCCGGTCGGTTGCCGGCCGGTCTTCCAGTCGACCACGTCGTACCGGCCGCCGGGGAGGGTGAAGACGGCGTCCATCCGGCCCCGGACCAGCAGCCCGCCGATGGACGTGGCGAACGGCACCTCCACCTCGACCGGAGTGCGCTCGGCCCACTCGCTGGCCAGGAACCGCTCCTGCAACTCGGCCAGCGCCTCGTCCGGCGCCGCGTCCGAGTCGGCCGCCCCGGGCAGTTCGTCGACGTCGAGCAGCCGGCTGATCCCGTACCGCTGCTCCAGCCAGGCGTGGAACGCGGTGCCCCGCCGGGCGTACGGCTCGGGGCGCCGGGGCATCGGCCGGCGCAACGCGCGGGCCAGCGCCGCCGGGTCCCGGCGCAGCGTCACGAGCTGCGAGACCGACAGGTGGCCGGGAAGCGCCACCTCGACCGGCCCGGAGCGGTGGGCGAGCATGTCCCGCTCGGCGAGCAGCAGGTCGGCCTCGCGCCGCCAGGCCGCCGCGGCGGCCGCCGCCTCCGGGTCGACCGGCGGCAACTCCCCGCCGGCCGCGTCGTCTCCCGGGACGGGGTCGCCGTCGCCGGCCCGGTCTCCCCCGGGAAGGTCACCGTCGCCGGGGGCGGCGGCCTCCTGCGACGGCTCCGCTTCGGGTGGTTGCTCGGACATCAGGCGGCGGACCAGGGCGGCGGCCTCGGCGAGTACCGGGCGTCGGGCGCCCAGCGGGTCGGCCGGCCACTCGGCCCGGAGCACCACCTCGGTGGTCGGGTTGGTGGCGTCGGCCGCCGGCTCGGCTGCCCAGGCGTCGACCACGAAGCCGCTCTCGCCGGCCTCGGGCGTGGTCAGGCACCACTCGTACACCTCGGAGAGGAACGTCGACGGGCCGCGTGGTCGCTTCGTCCCCTCGCCCCACCAGTAGCCGGAGCAGAGCAGCAGCCGGCGCGGCCGGGTGACCGCGACGTACGCCAGCCGGCGCTCCTCCCGCTCGTCGTGCGCCCGCCAGTCGTCGGTGAAGGTGGCCAGCGCCCGGGCCACCGCCTTCTGGTCGTCGGCGTCGTCCAGGGCCAGCTCGGGCAGCCCGTCCGCGTCGCCGCGCAGCGGGAACGGCAGCACCCCGAGGCCGAGCAGATAGTGGTCCGAGCCCCGGGCCGTACCCGGCCAGACGCCCTTGCTCAGCCCGGCCACCGAGACCACGTCCCACTCCAGGCCCTTGGCGGCGTGCGCGGTGAGGATCTGCACCGCGCCCTCGACCACCTCGACCTCGCCCGGGGAGAGTCCCCGCTCCTCGTCCTCGGCGGCGGCGAGGAAGGCCAGGAAGGCGTGCAGCGGCGCACCGGCCGAGTCACCGGCGAACCGGGCCGCCACGTCGCCGAGCGCGTCCAGGTGCCCCCGGGCCAGACCGGCGTCACCGCCCCGGCCGTCGCTGCCGGCGCGTACCGCCACCTCGACGTCGAGGCCGATGGTCCGCTCGACGTCCGCGAGCAGGTCCGGCAACGGCTGGTCCAGGCGGTGCCGGAGCAGGCCGAGTTCCCTGCTGTACGCCCGCAGCCGGGCATAGCCCTCCGCCGAGTACGCCTGCGCCGGCCCGAGGTCGGCCAGCGCCTCGACCAGGGTCGCCTCGTCCAGCCGGTCGGTGACGATCTCCGGCTCGGCGTCGTCGTCGGACCGGGGTAGTTCCCGGCGAGCGCGGGCGATCGCGGTGGCCCGGCGGTGCAGGGCGACCAGGTCACGGGGGCCGATCCGCCAGCGGGCCCCGGTCAGCAGCCGGAGCAGCGCGGCACCGTCGGTCGGATCGGAGAGCACCCGCAGGGTGCAGACCACGTCCCGCACCTCGGGGGTGTCCAGCAGTCCGCCGAGCCCGACCACCTCGACCGGCAGTCCCCGGTCCCGCAGCGCCGCCTCGATCGCCGGGATCTGGCTGCGCACCCGGACCAGGACAGCCGTCGTCGGCCGGGCCACCACCGGAATCTGCTCCGGCAGCGCGTCCGGCATCCGGGCCGCGCCCCGCCAGGCGGCGAGGATGCTGTCGGCGATCCAGTCGGCCTCGTCGGCGTACGTGTCGAGCAGCGCGCAGTGCACCGTGCCGCCCGGGTACCCCCGGCCGGTGCGGCCCGGGATCTCCTCGTCCACCCGGAACGCGGCGGCCAGCTCGGCGACCTGCGCTCCGGCGGCCCGCAGCGGCGCGGCGAGCCCGTTGGCGACGTCCAGGATCTGCGGCCGGTTACGCCAGCTCGTGGTGAGGGTGCGCACCTGGGCCGGAGTGCCGTCCGGCTGGGCGAACTCGGTCGGGAACCGGTCCAGGGTGCCGGCGCTGGCGCCCCGCCAGCCGTAGATCGACTGGCACGGGTCGCCGACCGCGGTGACCGGGTGACCGCCGCCGTAGAGCGAGCGGAGCAGCACCACCTGGGCGTGGCTGGTGTCCTGGTATTCGTCGAGCAACACCACCCGGTAGCGCCCGCGCTCGATCGCGCCGACCTCCGGGTGGTCCCGGGCCACCAGCGCCGCCCGGGCGAGCTGGTCGCCGAAGTCCATCGCCTCGAAGTCGTCCTTGCGCTGGGCGTACGCCCGGACCAGCGGCAGCAGCCGCAGCCGGAGCTGCTGGACGTGCAGCGCCTTGCGTACGTCGGCGTAGACCCGGCCGGGTCGGGACTGCACCTCGGCGAAGAACCGGCCGGTCCAGGCGGCCAGGTCGTCCGGGGTGACCAGGTGTTCGGCCAGGTCGGCGGCGAGCGCCAGCACGGCGTCGGTGACCGTGCTCGGCTGCCGCTCCACCTCGGACATGTCCCCGTCGTGGTTGCGGACCAGCGAGTCGACGATCTGCCAGCGGGACGCCTCGGTGAGCAGCCGGGTGGACGGTTCGTACCCGCCGCGCAGGCCGTGCTCGGTGACGATCCGGGCCGCGTACGAGTGGTACGTCGCCACGGTCGGCTCGCCGCCGAACGGGTCGTCGTCGCTGTTGCGGCTGTTGCGGCCGAGCCGGCGCACGAGTTGGCCGAGCCTCGTCCGGATCCGGGTGCCGAGTTCCCCGGCCGCCTTCCGGGTGAAGGTGAGGCCGAGGACGTGCCCCGGTTCGACGTACCCGTTGGCGACCAGCCAGACCACCCGGGCGGCCATCGTCTCGGTCTTGCCGGAGCCGGCCCCGGCGACCACCAGCAGCGGCTCGACCGGTGCCGAGATGATCGCGGCCTGCTCCAGGGTGGGTGCCGGCAGCCGGAGCAGCTTGGCCAGCTCGACCGGGGTGTAGCGGGGTCCGGCGTCGGCGACCCGCTGGGTCGGAGTCGAGGTGAACAGGGACGGTTGGGTCACCGGCGCTCCCCGCCGCCACGCTGTCCGGGCGGTTTGGGTGGTGTGTGTGGACCGGCTCCGCGCCCGTCCGGCGGTTTCGGTGCGGCGGTGTCCGGACGGCGTCGGGTGGGCGGCTCGACGACCTGGCGGCCCTGCCCCGAGATCGGGCAACTGCTGCGGACCGGGCAGACCCGGCACTTCGAGTTGGCGACGGCGGAGAAGGTGGCCGCGGCCATCGTGTCGGCGGTACGCCGGACCATCGCCCGGGCCCAGCTACCCGCCTCCTCGGCCGCGCCGGCCGGCGGCTGGACCTGCTCCTTGGCGTCCTGGGTCGGCGTACCGAGCTGCACCAGCGCGGCCCCGCCGGACTCCGACCCGGCACCGAGGTCGGCGAAGGCGCCCGCCTCCACCGCCGCCTGGTACGCGCCGAGCTGCGGATGCTCGGCCAGTTCCGACGCGGTCACCGCCGTCGACTTGCCGGTCTTGAGGTCGATCACCACGAGCCGGCCGTCGGCGTCCACCTCCAACCGGTCCACCCGGCCGGTCAGCTCGATCGGCCGCGACGGGTCGTCGAGGCGTACCGCGAACTCGTGTTCGATGGCGAGCAGCCGGCGCGGGTTGCCGGCCAGCCAGCGCAGCAGCTTGTCCACCATCACCTCGGCGCGGGCCCGTTCGGTGCCGGCCATCCAGCGGGCGGCGAGTTCGATCACGTCGAAGCGGGCGGCGACGTACTCCAGCAGTTTGCCCCGGTCGGCGCTGGCGTCCTCGGCGAGCATCGCGGCGGCGTGCACCAGGTTGCCCACCCCCTGGGCCGAGCTGGCCGGCGCCTTGCCGCCGTGCCGTTCCAGCAGCCAGCGCAGGCTGCACCGCAGCGCGCTCTCCATCCCGGACGGGGTGACCCGGACCGGTTCGCCCTCGTCGACCAGCGGCCGGTCGTCGGAGAGCGGTCGCAGCCCCCACCAGTCGTCGGGATGCGCCCCCGGCACCCCGGCGACGGCCAGCCGGGCCAACTCCTCCGCCGCCGCGCGCCGCCGGGCCGGCGACGCCTCCGGGTCGGTGACGGCGGTACGCAACTCGGCGACCAGCGCCGACAGCGTCAACGCCCGCGGCGGCCGGCCGACGGGCAGCGCCGGTACGTCGTCGGCCACCCCGTCCACCTCCTCGGCCTGCGCACCGTCCCCGTCCTTCTCCTTCTCCTTGTCCCTGTTCGCCTTGTCCCTGTTCTCCTTGTCCTTGGTCGCTCCGCCAGCGCCGTCCGGGCCACCCTTACCGTCCGGTCCGCCCCTGCCGTCCGGTCCGCCCCTGCCGTCCGGTCCGTCGCCGTCGTCGGGGCGCTCGACCGTGGGGCCGAGTTCGTAGAGGAAGCGGCTCGGCTGCTCCTCGTGGTCGGCGACCCCGACCGCCGCCGAGGCGACCGCGCTGACCAGCAGCCGGCGCCGGGCCCGGGTGGCGGCGACGTAGAAGAGCCGGCGCTCCTCGTCCAGCACCGCCGAGGTCTGTCCGACCAGGGTGGCAGCGACCCCGGCTCCCTCGCCCCGGCCGGCGAGCAGGTCGACCAGCCGTTCCGAGCCGAGCAGGCTGCCGCGCAGCCGCAGGTCCGGCCAGATCCCCTCCTGTACGCCGGCCACCGCCACCAGGTCCCACTCCAGCCCCTTGGCCGCGTGCGCGGTGAGCAGGCGTACCGCCTCACCCCGGTCGGCGCTCGGCGCGAGCGTGTCGGCCGGCAACTGCTGCCCGAGCACGTGGTCGAGGAAGACCTCGGTACGCGCCCCCGGCAGTCGGTCGACGAACCGGGCCGCCGCGTCGAAGAGTACGACGATCGCGTCCAGGTCCCGGTCGGCCGCCGCGGCCCGCCAGCGCAGCCCGCTGTCCTGCGCCCCGGCGGCGGTACGGGCCCGGGCCAGCGCGCCGGACCAGCGCTCGGCGAGCCCGCTGGCCCGCCACACCGCCCAGAGCACGTCCTCGGCGGTGGCGGCGGGCGCGGCTGCGGCCTCCCGGGCCGCGGCCAGCAGGTTGGCGACCGCCTGGGCCGGGGCCGCCCAGCGCCGTTCGATGGTGAGCAGGTCGCGCGGGTCCCGCAACGCCTCCACCAGCAGGTCCCCCGAGGGACGCCGGTCGCCGCCGGCCAGCGCCAGCGCCCGCAGCCCCTGCCGGAGCCGCCGCTCGGCCAGCGGGTCGGCGCCGCCCAGCGGCGAGTGCAGCAGCGTCACCGCCGCCTCCTCGTCCAGCCGGTCCGGTTCGAGCGCGCAGCGCAGCAGCAGCAGGAACGGGGCCACCGCCGGTTGCAGGTGCAGCGGCAGGTCCTCGGCGTGCACCACGGTCGGCACCCCGACGGTGTGCAGGGCGCGCTGCAACGGCGGCAGTTGCAGCGTGGTGGAGCGGAGCAGCACCGCCATCCGCGACCAGGGCACCCCGTCGAGCAGGTGCGCGGAGCGCAGCGCGTGCGCCAGGTAGGCGGCCTCGCTGGTGCCGGAGCGGAAGGTGCGGATCTCCACCGCCCCCGGCTCGGCGTCCGGCACCGGGTGCAGGTCACGGTGGGCCACCGGCCCGCGCAGCCGCCGCGCCAACCGCCGGGTCGCGTCCAGCAGCCCTGGCCCGGCCCGGTACGACGTGTGCAGCACCAGCGTCCGGGCCACTGCCCCGGAGACGGTACGGAACCGGTGCGGGAAGCTGTGCACGATCTCCGGGTCGGCGCCCCGGAAGGCGTACGTGGACGAGTCCGGGTCGGCGAACGCCACCAGTGGCTTGCCGCCACCGGCCACCAGGTGCAGCAGGTCCACCTGGGCCGGGTCGGTGTCGGCCAGCTCGTCGACGTAGACGTGCGCGAGCCGGGCCCGTTCGGCGTCGAGCAGGTCGGGGTCGTCGGTGAGCAGGCCGGAGGCGGCCCGGACGAGTTCGGCGGGGTCGTAGGCGACCGAGCCCCGAGTGGTGACGTCGCGCAGGGCGAGCACGGCGACGTACTGCCGGAGGAACCGAGCGGCGGCCGGCCAGTCGGCCCGGCCGAGCTTCTCGCCGAGTTGGGCCAGCTCGACCGGCCCGACGCCCCGCTCGGCGGCCCGCATCAGCAGGTCGCGGAGCTGCTCGGCGAAGGCCCGGGTACGCAGCGCCGGCCGCAACTCCGCCGGCCAGCCGACCGGGTCCTCGATCTCGTCCCCGCTCTCGGGCTCGGTGTCCTCGGCCCCGACCACGCCGAGCAGTTCCCGGATGATCAGATCCTGCTCGGGACCGGTGAGCAGTCGCGGGGACGGCTCGCCGCGTTCCGCCGCCGACCGGCGCAACAGCCCGAACGCGTACGCCGGGAAGGTCCGGACCAGCGGCTCGTGCAGTACCCGGTTGGTGGCCTCGGCGATCCGGGCCTCGATCCGGTGCCGCAGCGCGCTGGCCGAGCGGCGACTGAACGTGAGCACCAGGATGCGTTCCGGGTCGACACCCTCGGCGACCCGGGCGACCACCGCCTCGACCAGGGTGCTGGTCTTACCGGTACCCGGTCCACCCAGGACCAGCAGCGGGCCGTCGGTGTGTCCGACCACCTCCCGCTGCACGGGGTCGTCGTGTCGCGCCGGCCCGGCCTCGGCCGGCCGACGGACCAGCCGGTACGCCTGCACGCCGCCCATCACACCACGCCGCCCCGACGAGCCCCCCTCAGGTACGCCCCGCGCGCCTCCTCTGCTCCGGGTCATGATTCTCGGCGACTTGTGGTTCGCCACCAACCACAGATCGACAAGAATCGTGGGAGTGTGGGGCGGGATGCCCGGTCGGGACCCAGCCGAGGAAGCGTAGGCAGAGGGCCACCTGGTCGAGGTTGGGTGAGGTGGCGAGGAGATCGCACAGCGCCCGGTGCAGGTGCCCGGCGAGATGGAGCAGGAGTTTCGCCCTGGCACCACAATAGGCGTGCAGCAGGTTCAGTCGGGCGGGTTGGCACGGCCAGGGGGCGGCGCAGGTCCGGCAGAGGTACCTCGGCCGGGTCGGCACGTGCGGCCGACGGCGTGCGAGCGGCGGATTCATCGCGCGGGCCGGGTTATCGGCTCGGCTGTCCGGCCGCGTGCCTGGCGCTGGCCGAGGTCGGCCGGCCGTTCCGGCCGGCGGGCGCCGCCCAGCCCGGCCCCCGGTTGGTGTTCCGGGCCGCGCCCGGGGTCGGTCGCGGACCCGGCTCCGGTCCGACCGGCACCGACACCCCCGCCGCTGGGGGTGGTGGGGGCCACGGCATGTTCATCACGGGTACGTCGTCGGGGCAGCGCCAGCGCAGCCCGCACCGGCAGTAGCGCCACAGCCGCCGCCAGTCCCGACGATGACCTGCCGGTTGCCGCTTTCTCCAGCGCATCCCGCGTCTCCTCTCCGTCGTGGTGCTTGCCAATGAGATGGAGGCGGGGACCGCTTCGACTTCCGGAGGAGGCAGCCCGAGCGGTCCCCGCGCGGTTCCGTCCGGGCGGTTGCCGCCACCGAACAGTTCCGCTATCTGAAGCCTGCTCGGCGTCGCGAGACAAACACACAACGTAGTTGTAGGTTCCGGGGAAATCCTGGACGTCCACTGCGGAGGACACGTGAACGAGACCCTGCGGATCGCGATGGCCGAGGTCGGCGAGACCGCCGAGTCGCTCGCCGAGAAGGTCGGCGTCGACCCGAAGACCGCCGGGCGGTGGTTGACGCCGGGCCGGATCCCACAGCCGCGCCACCGGACGGCGGTGGCCGAGTTGCTCGGCCGGGACGTCGGCGAACTCTGGCCGGACGTCCTCCGCCGCCGGGAACTCGAATGGTTCCGCCCGTGGGCCGACCTCGAACGGGAGGCAACCTCGCTGCGGTCATTCGAGGCGGCAGTACTGCCGGGACTGCTCCAGACCGAGGCGTACGCCCGCGCGGTGCTCGGCAGCGGGCCGCTTGGTGGCGACGAACTCGACCTGCACGTGGCGGCCCGGCTCAAACGCCAGGCGGCGGTCTTCGACCGGCCCAAGCCACCGCTGGCCGTCTTCGTCGTGGACGAAGCGGCGTTGCGCCGGGGAGACCCGGAGATCATGCATCCGCAGCTCGACCACCTGGTCGAGATGGCCCAACGCCCGTTCGTGATGGTGCACGTGCTGCCGCTGCACGCCGGCCTGCATCCTGGCCAGGCCGGGGCGTTCGTCATCGCCAGCCTGGACGACCGACCGGACGTCGCCTACCTGGACGACCAGGCGGAGGGGCGGATGACCAGCGACGTTGCCGCGCTCTGGCGCACCTGGGACACTCTGAGGTCGGTGGCGCTGCCGCGCGACCTGTCGATAGCACACCTGAGGGCACGAGAATGGTTGACCTGACCGGCGCCCAGTGGCGCACCAGCACCCGCAGCAGTTCCAACGGCGGGAACTGCGTGGAGGTGGCCGACAACCTGCCCGGCCGGGTACTCGTCCGGGACAGCAAACACCGCGACAACGGCACCCTCAGCTTCACCTCCGCCGCCTGGCGCAGATTCGTCACGGGGGTAGCAGCCAAGGCGTCGTAGGCGGAAACGCGAACTGGGAGGACGATGCGCGAGGTTCGGCGCTGGCGGGAGTCCGGTCATCTGGAGCGTGCTGTCGAGACGGCAGGTGGCCCGGAAGCCTTCGAGGCCCGACTCGGCCAGATGCTCGACGAGACACGCGGGTTGGCACCTGACGAAATGCGCAAGCGGCGGCTGCCCCCGGAGCAGGTCGTCTAGAGCCGCATATACCCCGTGCACGCCCAGAAGACCTCGCATCGCGCTATCGGGCGTCGATGCGGTTCTGGGCCTCGACCAGCCGGCCCATCAGCTCGACCAGCGTACGGACCTCCTCGCGCGACCAGTCGGCGGTGAGGGTCCGCAGGACCTTCTCCTGCCAGGCGTGCGCCGCACGCAGCAGTTCCCGGCCCTCACCCGTGACGGAGATCGCAGTCGCCCCGCCGACGACCGATGGTCGGGCCCGCGCGAGCAGCCCCAGTCGTTCGGCCCGGGAGACCATCCGGCTCGCGCCGGACTGGTCGACGCCGAGTTCCCGCGCCACGTCGTTGACCGACGCCGCGACGCCCCGACCGGTCAGTGCCGCCACCGCCTCCACGACCATCACGTCCCGGCCCCGCTCGGCGTCGACGCCGAAACCGGCGCCGGTCCAGCGCCGTGACCAGTAACGCACGAACGAGAACAGCACGCGCCCGTCGGAAGCCATTCGCCGCCCCTCCCCTTGCCAGCAGTATGCGTTTCGCATACGGTCGCATGCGAAACGCATACGGAGGAGGATCATGCTAGAGGAAGCCGTCTCCCGGTGGCACGCCGCCGTCAACCAGCGGGACCTGTCAGCGGCCCGCGCCACCGTGACCGACCCGGTCGACGTATCCGGGCCGCGCGGGACCGGCCCGATCTCGGCCGACGCATTCGTCGAGTGGATCGTCGACTCGGGGATCGCCCTGCACCCGGTCTCCTGGCACCCCGTCAACGCCGACACGATCGTGGTCGAACAGGACGCGACCTGGCTCGACCCCACAAGAGCGGACGCGGGCCGTACCGGGCCGACCAGGGTGGCAACGCTGTTCCGGGTACGCGATCGCGCGGTGACCCTGGTGCATCGCCACGACGACCTGCACGCGGCCCTGCGGGCAGCGGCCGACCTGACCTCCTGACCACCTAGTCGCGAGCGCCACCTCCGAACCTCGGCCGCCCGCCCGGCCCCGCCAAACCGAATCGGGCGGGCAGCAGGGACCGGCAGGCGTGCGCGACTACTTCATGGCGGCGATCTGGATCAGATTTCCGCAGGTGTCGTCGAAGACGGCGGTGACCACCGGCCCCAGGTCGGTCGCCTCCTGGGTGAACTCGACGCCCAGCCCCTTGAGCCGCTCGACCTCGGCGTACACGTCGTCGACGGCGAACTGGGTGAACGGGATACCGTCGGCGACCAGGGCACTCTTGAACGGACCCGCCGCCGGGTGGCCGTCCGGCTCCAGCAGCAACTCGACACCGTCCGGGTTGGCCGGGGACACCACGGTGAGCCAGCGGGCCTCGCCGGCGGGCTCGTCGGTCTTCTTGATGAACCCCAGCTTCTCGGTGTAGAAGGCAAGCGCCTTGGCCTGGTCGTCGACGAGCACGCTGGTGAGGTTGATACGTATCACGGATTTGGTTCCTCTCGGTCGATGGGCCACCGCTCAACGATCGAGCGCAGCGGGCTCGTGTCGAGGTGGTGGAACTTGTACCGGCCCTGCCGCCGGGTGCGCACCAGCCCGGCCTGTTCGAGCACCGCGAGGTGCTGCGAGATGGCCTGGCGTGAGGAGCCCAGGCCGTGCTTCATGGTGAGCCGGCTACAGATCTCGAACAGCGTCTGACCGTCCTTGTCAGCCAGCTCATCCAGGATGGTGCGTCGCGTCGCGTCACCGATGGCCTTGAACAGGTCGGAGTTCGCGTCCATGAGCACAGTTATAGGCAAGTGCTCACTTGCCTGTCAAGCGAGAGCCGCCGGCCTTGCGCCGGCGAGCCCGCCGCGCTCCCCCGCGCCACCTCGGCGATGGCGCCCTGAAAGCGAAATGAAGTCGCCGAGCCGTAGCGTGCCAGCCAACCGGCCGACGAAGACCGCCGATGCTCCGGCTTCGGAGCTGACACATAGGCGAAGGCCGGGCACCGAGCAGCACTTCGATCCCTGGGGAGGATCCGTATGGAAACCATGGAAGCGGCACCGACGCGGTCCCGTACGACGACCCGTCGCTCAGGCGGCTGGCGCCGGGCGGCCCGGGTGGCCGTGGTCGGTGCGGTGGCGGGCGCGGCGGTCGGGCTCGCCGCCTCGCCCAGCCTCGCCGCCACCGGCCGGGTCATCGTCAGCAGCCCGACCGGCCCGAGCACCATCCTGGTCAACCCGCCCGCCGGCTGCCACAGCATCAACGGGGCGCTCCCGCCCGACACGATCGTGCGGAACCAGACCGACGCCACGATCGTGGTCTACACCGGAGGGTTCTGCACCGGCTTCCCGTCGCTCGCCCTTCCGCCCGGCGACTCCACGGTTTTCTCCCCGGGGAGCATCCGGGTCCTGTCGTAACCGGAGAGACCGGCGGCCCGCCCCCATTGGGACCGGGGGGCGGGCCGCACGCCGGACGTGTCCGGGAGATCGATCGTTCAGCGGGAGTTGCGTCCTCCGGCGGCCGACTGCTGGGCCGCCTCGGCCTGGGCGATCGCGGTCTCCTGGAGCGCCTCCTGCTCGGCCGCGAGCGCCGCGTCCGCCTCCACGATGTGCCGGACGGCCGCGTTCACGTCGTCCGTAACGATGATCAGTTCGAGGTCGGCCAGGCCGATCTTGCCGTCGGCGGCGAGCGTGTCCCGGAGCCAGTCGAGCAGGCCGCTCCAGTACGCCGTGCCCATCAGGACCACCGGGAACCGGGTCACCTTGCCGGTCTGCACCAGGGTGAGCGCCTCGAACAGCTCGTCCAGGGTGCCGAAGCCGCCGGGCAGCACCACGAACGCCTGGGCGTACTTGACGAACATGGTCTTGCGGGCGAAGAAGTACCGGAAGTCGATTGCCATGTCGACCCAGTCGTTGATGCCCTGCTCGAACGGCAACTCGATACCGAGCCCGACCGACAGCCCGCCCGCCTCGGTGGCGCCCCGGTTGGCGGCCTCCATCACACCCGGCCCGCCGCCGGTGATCACCGCATAGCCGGCGGCGGCGAGCGCCGCGCCCAGCTCTTCGGCGAGTACGCACTCCGGGCTGTCCGGCTTGCTGCGGGCCGAGCCGAAGACGCTGACCGCCGGGGGCAGGTCGGCCAGGGTGTCGAAGCCCTCCACGAACTCGGAGAGGATGCGCAGTGCCCGCCAGGCGTCCTTGGTCTTCCAGTCGCCCCGGCTGCGCGAGTCGAGCAGCCGCTGGTCGGCCGTACTCAACGGGATGGCCTCGCGGCGCAGGGTGACCGCACCCCGATGCCGTTCCGGTCCCCGACCCCGGCCGCCGTTTCGCCCCTCGTTGTGGTTCATGGGGTCCACGGTAATCCGGTGGACCGCGAACGGGGTGGCGTGATCCGGTACGTCACGGGACAAACATCCAGCGTCGACGCAACCGAACGGGGCTGGCGGGCGTCTTACCATTCACAAGGGGGAACGCGCGGCGCCCACACCACGGCCGCGCACCTTCGGGGGGCAACGGTGATGACCAGCGGGGAGATCATCCGACTTCGACGGCAGATGCAGCGCCGGATCCGGGCGGTGGTTGCGGAGCGCCGGATGGCGCGCAACGCCGCGCCGATCGGCGCCATCGACGATCCGGGGCCGGACCAGGAATCGCGTACGCAGCAACACGTCGACGGGTAGTCCGCCGACCGAATATCACGGGGAAACCGGTGCCGGCCGGCGGCAAAGGGGCCACCGCCGGCCGGCACCGGATCAAACCTTCGACGCGACGCCGAAACTCCGTGCGACGCGACGCGGAGGTCAGTGCGAGGCGAGCCAGCGGTGCAGGGTGGCCGCGCCGTCCCGGATCTTGCCGATCTCGACGTGCTCGTCCGGGGCGTGCGCCAGGTTGGGGTCGCCCGGCCCGAAGTTGAGCGCCGGGATGCCCAGCGCGGCGAACCGCGACACGTCCGTCCAGCCGAGCTTGCCGATCGGGTCCGCCCCGACCGCCGTCAGGAACTCCCGGGCCGGTGCCGCGGTCAGCCCGGGCAGCGCACCGGGCGCCGAATCCGTCACCCGGACCTGATAGCCGTCGAAGACCTCGCGTACGTGCGCCTCCGCCTGCTCGGCCGTCCGGTCCGGGGCGAACCGGTAGTTCACCTCCATCTCGCAGAGGTCCGGTACCACGTTGCCGGCCACCCCGCCGCTGATCCGGACCGCGTTCATCCCCTCGCGGTACACGCAGCCGTCGATGGTGACCATCCGGGCCTGGTACGCCGCCAGCCGGTTGATCGCCCCGCCGATCCCGTGGATCGCGTTCACCCCGTTCCAGGAGCGGGCCGAGTGCGCCCGCCGGCCGGTGGCGCTGACGATCGCCCGCATGGTGCCCTGGCAGCCCGCCTCGACCACCCCGTGCGTCGGCTCCAGCAGCACCGCGAAGTCGGCGGTCAGCCACTCCGGATGCGCCTGCGCGACCAGGGTCAGCCCGTTGTAGCGGGACTCGATCTCCTCGGCCTCGTAGAAGAAGTAGGTGACGTCGTACCGGGGCTCGGGCACGCTCACCGCCAGGTGCAGCGCGTACGCCACCCCGGACTTCATGTCCGAGGTGCCGCAGCCGTAGATCAGGTCGCCCTGCACGCTGGACGGGAAGTTGTTGTTCAACGGCACGGTGTCCAGGTGCCCGGCCAGCACCACCCGCTGGGCCCGGCCCAGGTCCGTACGGGCCATGATCGTGTTGCTGTGTCGCGCCACGGTCAGGTGCGGGACGTTCCTGAGCACCTCCTCGACGCAGTCCGCGATCTCCTTCTCGTTCCGCGAGACGGACTCGATGTCGACCAGGGCGCGGGTCAACGCGACCGGATCGGCCAACACCTCGGGGGTGAGCGGGTTCTCCATGGTGGGAGACGGTACCGTCAAGGTCGTATCGGCGGGACGCGTCCAAGGCTCGGAAATGACGTTCCACACTCACGGCTGAGCCGAGGTGCCAGACGGATGACGGAGAGGTAAACCGGGTGACGACCGCACAGCCCGCCTGGGGGATCGGAGTGGCCACGCTCGCCGGAGACCAGGTGCTCGACACGTGGTATCCGACCGGCAAGCTCGGCCTCGGTTCGTCGCCGCTGGTCGCGGGCGAGGGCGCCGACGTACTCGACCTGCCGCCGGGCGCGATCGGCGACCGGGCGCTGCCGGGGCTGCGTACCGCCGTGGTGGTCACCGAGATCGGCTCGCTGGCCGACCCGATCAAGGACGCTTCCGACGCGTACCTCCGGTTGCACCTGCTCTCCCACCGCCTGGTCCGGCCCAACGAGCTGAACCTCGACGGCATCTTCGGGGTGCTGGCCAACGTCGCCTGGACCTCGGCCGGCCCGTGCCCGCCGGAGCGGGTCGACGAGCTGCGGGTGCTGGAGCGGGCCGCCGGCCGGCACCTGGCGGTCTACGGGGTCGACAAGTTCCCCCGGATGACCGACTACGTGGTCCCGTCCGGGGTCCGGATCGCCGACGCCGACCGGGTACGCCTCGGCGCGCACCTGGCCAGCGGCACCACGGTGATGCACGAGGGCTTCTGCAACTTCAACGCCGGCACGCTGGGCTCCTCGATGGTGGAGGGCCGGATCGTCGCCGGGGTGGTGGTCGGGGACGGCTCCGACGTCGGTGCCGGCGCCTCGATCATGGGTACCCTCTCCGGCGGCGGCAAGGAGAAGGTCCGGATCGGCGAGCGGAGCCTGCTCGGCGCCAACGCCGGGATCGGGATCTCGCTCGGCGACGACTGCGTGGTCGAGGCGGGCTGCTACATCACGGCCGGCTCGAAGGTGACCCTGCCGGACGGCCGGGTGGTCAAGGCCCGCGAGCTGTCCGGGGTCGACGGGCTGCTGTTCTGGCGCAACTCGGTGACCGGCGCCCTGGAGGCGAAGCCGCGAACCGGCCGGGGCATCGAGCTGAACGCCGCCCTGCACGCCAACGACTGAGCCGCCGAATGGACACCGGTGCGGATCCACGCTCGCAGCGGGAGCGGATGCTCGCCGGTGACCTCTACCGGGCCGACGACCCTGAACTGGTCGCACTGGCCCGGCGCGCCGCCCTGCTCGTGCAGCGCTACAACTCGACCGCCGCAGACCGGCCGGAGCAGCACGAGGCGCTGCTGCGCGAGCTGCTCGGCGCGGTCGGCGAGCAGGTGGTGGTCCGGCCACCGTTCTACTGCGACTACGGCAGCCAGATCCGTCTCGGCGACCGGTCGTACCTGAACGTCAACGCCGTACTGCTGGATGTCGCCGCGATCGAGATCGGTGCCGACGTGCAGATCGGGCCGAACGTGCAACTGCTGACTCCGCACCACCCGCTCGACCCGGAGCAGCGCCGGACCGGCTGGGAGGCGGCCCGGCCGATCACCATCGGCGACAACGCCTGGCTCGGCGGCGGGGTGATCGTGCTCGGCGGGGTCACCATCGGCCCGGACACCGTGGTCGGCGCCGGCAGCGTGGTCACCCGGGACCTGCCGGCCGGCGTACTGGCCGTCGGCAACCCGGCCCGGGTCCTCCGACCGCTGGCCGGCTGACCGTCGCCTCCCTCCGCGGCGCAGAAGGCCGGCGTCACTCGGCGGACGGGCGGGGCTTCGGGACCGTGCCGGGTGCGGGTGCCTCGCCGAGCCAGCGCAGCACGTCGTGGTCCTGCAACGGCCGGGCGAAGAGGTAGCCCTGCCCGGAGGCGCAGCCCATGTCCAGCAGGATGGTCCGGACCGCCTCCGTCTCCACCCCCTCGGCGATGATGTCCAGGCCCAGGGTGCCGGCCAGCCGGATGATCCCCTCCACCAGCAGCCGCTGCCGCCGCGACGACGCCACCGTCTCGGTGAACGACCGGTCGATCTTGAGTACGTCGGCCGGCATCTGCTGGAGGTAGCTCAACGACGAGAAGCCGGTGCCGAAGTCGTCGATGGCGACCCGCAGGCCGAGGGAGCGCAGCTCGGACAGCTCCGCCCAGACCGGCTCCTGGTCCCGCAGCAGCAGGCTCTCGGTGATCTCCAGCATCACCCGGTCCGGCGGTACGTCGGCGGCGGCCAGCGCCGCGCGTACGGTGCCGACGAAGCCCGGGGTACGCAGTTGCCGGGCCGAGACATTGATGCTCACGTACGGCGCATCCGTCGCGCCCCGCTCGGCGCGCCACCGGGCCACCGCACCGGCCGCCTGGCGCAGCACGTAGTCGCCGATCGGCTCGATCAGCCCGGTCTCCTCGGCCAGCCCGATGAAGAGCTCCGGCGGCACCGGCCCCCGAGCCGGATGGTGCCACCGGGCCAGCGCCTCGAAGCCGACCGCCGCCCCGGTCCGCATGTCGACGATCGGCTGGTAGTCGACCGAGAAGCTGAGCTTCTGCACCGCCTCGGTCAGCGCGGCCCGCAGCTCCAGCCGCTCCACGATCGCGGTGTGCAGCTCCGACTGGTAGCGGCACCAGCGCCCCTTGCCGGCCCCCTTGGCGACATAGAGCGCCAGGTCGGCGCGTTGCAGCAGCTCCCCCGCATCGCTCGCGTCGGCGGTGGTGGCCACCCCGACGCTGACCGACCCGTTGACCACGGTGTCGCCGACCCCCAGCGGTTCGGCGAGCGCCCGGACCAGGTGATCGGCGACCTGCTCGACCTGCTCCGGGTCGTCCGCGTCCGGGATCAGCACGGCGAACTCGTCGCCGCCGAGCCGTGCCACCAGGTCGTTCGGCCCGACGATCTCCCGCAGCCGCTGCCCGGCGGCGATCAGCAGCGCGTCCCCGATCGCGTGCCCGTGGGTGTCGTTGACCGCGGTGAACTCGTCCAGGTCGATGGAGAGCGTGCCGACGGTACGGTCAGCGTCCCGGGCCTTCTCCACCGCCTCGTACACCTGGTCCTGGTAGGAGGCCCGGTTGGCCAGCCCGGTCAGCGCGTCGTGCACCGACCGGTGGGTCAGCTCCTGCTCCAGCCGGACCCGCTCGGTGATGTCCCGCAGGGTCAGCACGAAGCCGCGTACGGTCCGGTCCCGGCGCAGGTCCCGACAGGTCACCTCGAGCTGCACCCGCTGCCCGTCGGGCCGCCGTACGCTCCAGCCGACCCCTCGGCGGTCCGATTCGGCGAGCGCCGTGTCGAGCAGGGCGGGGACCGAGAGCTGGTCCTCGGGGGAGAGCACGGTGCCCAGTTCGGTGCAGTCGGCCGGCTCGACCCCGAGCACGGTCCGCAGCGACGGGCTGGCGTACCGGACCCGGTGGTCGTCGTCGACGATCAGGATCACGTCCGCCGCGTTCTGCACCAGGCTGCGGAAGTACGCCTCGCTGTCCCGGCGGTTGATCTCCTGGGCCAGGCTGATCCGTTCCAGCGCCATCGCCGCCTGCGCGGCCAGCACCTCCAGCGAGTCCCGCAGCGCCGGCAGCAGCCGGCTGTCGGTGGCCACCAGCAGCGCACCGACCCGGGGCGCACCGCTGGCCCCGCCGTCGACCCGGCCGTCACCGACCAGCGGGCAGAGCACGACGGTCTCGAAGCCGCGGAGCTGCTCGGCCAGCGCCGGTTGCAGGGTCCGGATCCGGAGCAGCCGGCTGCGCCGGGCAGCGGCGGCGGTCGGGGCCGGATAGAAGGGTGCCGGCGTGGCCATCCCCGGGCCCCAGATGCTCACCGCGGCCGCCGGCACCCCGTCCGCGTGGTTGATCGTGAAGACCATCCGGTGCGAGGACTGCCGGGGCACCAGCCGGGCCACCGCGGTCCGTACCGCCCGGCGCACCTCGGCGGTGTCGGTCGCGGCCACCAGTTCGGCGCCGGACTGCCGCAGGCTCCGCTCCCGGGCCACCGCCTGCCGGTGCCCGTCCACCGCGTCGCCGAGCCGGCTCAGCACCAGGGCGAAGACCACCCCGCCGACCACGGCGATCACCGCGCCGTCCCGGACGTCCCCGTTCACCACCTCGAAGAGCAGCACCGCCGGGGCGAGCGTCGCGGCGATGCCCAACAGGACCAGGTGAGTCTTGTCGATCTCGCTGTCCGGCGGCGTGGCCGGCTCGGTCAGCCGCGCCATCGACGGATGCAGCGCGGCGGCGCCCCAGGCGACGTAGAAGGCGAGCCAGCCCAGCTCGTTCGGGCCGCCCGGCTGCCACTCGCCGTGCAGCAGCGCGGCGCCGTAGCCGATGTCCGAGACCAGCATCCCGGCCGCGCCCGCGACCAGCAGCAGCCCGGCGACGCTGCCCTGCGAGGTGACCGCCACCCGCACGGTGGTGGCCAGCAGCAGCACGTCGAGCAGCGCGTACGCGGCCAGCACCGACCGCTCGAACGTGCTCGGCCCCGGACCGACCAGGTAGGGCCGGATCACCAGTACCCAGAGCAGGAAGGCACCGGCGGTGGTGAAGATCAGGAAGTCGAGCAGTCCGGACCGGTTCCGGGCCCCGGTGGTGGAACGGGTCAGCCCGAGCAGCCCGGCGCCGATCAGCGGCACCATCACCAGATAGAAGAGGTCGGAGACGAGCCCGGAGTCGGCCGGGGAGTCGCCGAGCGGCAGGTTCGCGGCGAGCAGGTAGACGGTGTCGCCGGCCGCGAAGACCCCGAGTGCCGCGACAAAGAGCCACCAGGCGTACCCGCGCTCCGGCCGGTAGCGGCGGACTCCGATGGCGACGGCCGCCATGCTGGTCAGTCCGAACGCGGCGGTCACCACCGGACGCGGCACCGGCAGGGCGAAGAAGCCGACCACCAGCGCGGCGTTCACCCCGGCGTACCCGGCCAACAGTTTCCGAACTGACACGGCTCTCCTGCCGATCGTCGCTCCCCTGCCGATCGTCGCCGGCGGCTGCACACCCCTGGTCGAAACAGTTTCGCCGATCGGTCTACCAGTCCTCGATGCGCTTCGCCATCACCCCGCCGGGTAGTGGTACCGACCGATGGGCAGTGAGCAATCCGGGACCTATGTCGACAGGTCGGAACGGACCTGCGGCGTCAGGCCGGATTGGACGGTGCCATCCGGACGACGAGGTCGGCCCGGTCGATCGTGCCGGCGATGAGTTCGGCGTTGCGCTGGTCGGTACCCCGGGCCCGAGCCGCCGCCTCCAGCGGTTCCCGGCCGAACGCGATGTGCCGCTCGGTCAGCCGGTGCAGCCGCTCGGTCTCGTCGAGGTCGAGGAACCACACCTCGTCGAGGAGTTCGCGCACCTCGTCCCAGGGCTGGTCGGGCACCAGCAGGTAGTTGCCCTCCACCACCACCAGCGGCACCGACGGCGGGACCGGGATCGCCCCGGCGATTGGCTCCTCCAGTTCGCGGCGGAACTCGGGCGCGTACACCGTCTCGGTACCGGCCCGCAGCCGGCGCAGCAGCGCGACGAACCCGGCCCCGTCGAAGGTGTCGGGCGCGCCCTTGCGGGCGTGCCGGCCGAGCCGGTGCAGTTCGGCCTCGGCCAGGTGGAAGCCGTCCATCGGCACCAGCTCGGCGATGCCGTGCAGCGCCGTCACCAGCAGTCCGGCCAGGGTCGACTTGCCCGCCGCGGGCGCGCCGGTGATGCCGAGCAGCCGGCGCGGCCCGGTCGACGCCAGCGTGCGGGCCCGGGCGACCAACTGGTCCAGGGTGTGGCGGAACGGTTCGGGGCGCACCGGGGAACTATCCCACCCCGCCAGCCGGCAACCGCACCCCTGCCGCGAGCCGGGGGAAGAGCGGCGCGGCGCGGTTGACCCGGTGGCCGCCCGGATATCCGCCCCAGGCCAGGTCGTCGGGGACCCGCGGGGCGTACCCGTCGAGCCCGATCTGCCGCCAGATCCGCGCGGCGGTCTCCGGCACCGCCGGGGCGGCCAGTACGGCGACGATCCGCAGCGCCTCCAGCGCGTCCCCGAGTACCGTGGCCGCCTCGGGCGAGTCGGCCGGCAACCGCCACGGCTGCGCCGAGACCAGGTACGAATTGGTCGCCGCCACCAGCCGCCACGCGGCGGCCAGCGCGTCGGACGGCTGCCCGGCCGCCCAGCCCTGGGCGCTGGCCTCGGCGGCACGGGCGGCGGCCGGGGCGAGCGGGGAGCGCCGGCTCGGCGCCGGGCCGGTCCCGGCGCACCTGGACACCACCAGCGCGGTCACCCGGGAGAGCAGGTTGCCGAGCGTGTTGGCCAGGTCGGCGTTGTAGCGCGCCTCGACCGAGGCCGGCGAGAACTCCCCGTCCGGGCCGACCGGGTTGTCCCGGAGCAGGTGGTAGCGGAGCCCCTCCGGGCCGAACCGGTCGAGCAGGTCGTCCAGGGCGACGGTGCGCTGCCCGGATTTCGCGATCTTGCTGCCGCGTTGCAGCAGGAAGCCGTGCACGGTGATCCGCTCCGGCAGTGGCAGGTCGGCGGCGAGCAGGATCGCCGGCCAGTAGATCGCGTGGAATCGCAGGATGTCCTTGCCGATGACGTGCCGGGCCGGCCACCAGCGGGAGAACTCCGGCGCCGGCCAGCCGGCGGCGGTGAGATAGCTGCCGAGGGCGTCGAACCAGACGTACGTCACCTGGGTCGGGTCCCAGGGCAGCGGGATGCCCCAGTCCAGGTTGGCCCGGCTGATCGAGAAGTCGGCAAGTCCCCGGCGCAGCCAGCCGAGCGCCTCGTTGCGGCGGCTGGCCGGCCGGACCGCGTCCGGACACCGCTCGAACCACTCGGCCAGCGGCCGGGCGAACTCGGCGAGCCGGAAGAACCAGTTCTCCTCGCCGACCAGTTCGGTCGGCCGGCCGTGCACCGGGCAGACCGGCTCCGTCGTGTACGCCTCACAGCCGACGCAGTACCGCCCGTCGTACCGGCCGGGGCGGAGGTGACCGGCGTCGTGCACCCGGGTCAGCAGTGCGGTCACTGTCTCCCGGTGCCGGGCCGAGGTGGTCCGGACGAACTCGTCGTACCCGATGCCGAGCCGGTCCCAGGTGGCCCGGAACCGGCCGGCGGTGCGGTCGGCGAGCGTGGCCGGCGCGATTCCGGCCTCCGCCGCCGCCCGGCGCACCTTGGCGCCGTGCTCGTCGGTGCCGGTGACCAGCCGGACCGGCCGGCCGCAGAGCCCCTCCCAGCGCGCCAGCGCGTCGGCCAGCACCGTCGTGTACGCGTGCCCGACGTGCGGCAGGTCGTTGACGTAGTAGATCGGTGTCGTCAGGTAGGTCATGGCGCTCCTCCAGAGGTGCTCGGGAGGGGCCCGGCCACATCCGAAACGGGCCCCTCGAAGAATCGAGAGGCCCGTCGACGCGGGCGGTTGGCGCGCGCGACCTAGCTCCGGCCCCTCCGGGGCCGGCGCATGACTCGGGTACGGGTCGCGGCGGTCATGGCGGCAGGCTAGTGCGGCACGCCGCCGTCGCGCACCGGCATTATTCCGGTGCGAGTCGGGGCGGGGTGATGGCGAACCGGGCCTCGACGGTGGCGTGCACGGTCTGCACCTGCGGGTCGAGTTCGAGTTCCGGCGGCGCTCCGCCGGCCGCCCGGTAGCCCATGGTGTGCGCGGCCCGGGTCATCATCAGCGGCTGCGCGGTCAGGCCGGCGTCGGAGAGGTGCAGCAGGGCGGTCACCTCGGCGCCGAGCGCGTCGGCGTACTCCCGGGCCCGGGCGATCGCCTCGGCGACGGCGGCCCGCCGTGCCTCCCGGTGCACCGGGCTGCCCGGGCGCAGCTCCCACCACGGGCCGGCGACGGTGGCCTGGTCCTGGTCGGCCAGCCGGAGCATCAACTCGCCGAGCACCCCGAAGTCGGTCACCGTGACGACGGTGGTGGCGCTGCCGGCGTACCCGGTCACCTTCTCGCCGGAGCGCTTCAGCTCGGGGCGTACCCACAGGTCGCCGGTCTCCCGGCGCTCGATGGCGTCGCCGTACTCGTCGACCAGCGCCCGGACCGCCTCGGACCGCTCGGCCAGCCGGGACAGTGCCGCCGGGCGGTTCTTGTCCCGGGCGGCGACCGTCACCGAGAAGCGGGCGATCTCCGGGGGAACCTCCCGGACCACCTCGCCGCGGACCAGCACGAAGGGTTGCGCCGTCATCTATCCACCCTAGTCCGGCACAGTCGGTTCGGCTCGGTACGCGGCGAGCCGCTACCTGCTCGGCTGGCGTGCGGAGTGGGTCCGGATGAGTCCCTCGACGCCGCGGAGGAAGGTCTCGCAGATCAGTGCCCGGTCGAACAGGCAGCCGGCCGCCATCGCGCCATCGCGGAGCATCACGAAGTGCTGCGCGGCGGGCTCGGCCTCGGTTTCCTGGATGTTCGCCATCAAGGTGTTGACCGTGTCGAGGAACCACCGCCGATGCGCGAGGACGGCCTGGTGCACCGGGTGGTCGGGATCGGGGTACTCGGCCACGGCGTTCAGGAAGGCGCAGCCGCGAAAGCCGGCGGACTGGATGCTCTGGGCAATCGACTCTGCGACGGCCCGGAGGGCGTCGGGCGCCGGGAGGCCGGCGGCGATGGCCGTCTCCACCTGGCTGCGGATGGCGTGATCGGCCGCGTGCAGATAGGCAAGGACAAGGTCCTCCTTGCCGGGGAAGTGCCGATAGAAAGTGGCCCGGGTCACCTTCGCCTCGTTGATGATCCGGTCGACGCCAACCGAGTGGATTCCCTCCCCGTAGAAGATCCTGGTCGCCGTGTCGAGGAGCCGTTGCCGCGCCTCGGACGGCCGGGTGCCGGTCTCGCTAGGTGCCATGAGCCGATAGTAGGGATAGAACGTTCGGTCTTGCCACGTCGACACGAAGTCGCTATGGTTAGCGAGACAGAACGTTCGTTCTAGTGGTGTTTTCAACTGCGGTGCCCGCTTAGTTGCGGTTTCCCTCGGTAACCACCGAAAGGATCACCATGACCACCGTTACCGCACCCGCCGTCTCGACGACGGCGTCCACCCTGCGGCGGCTGTACTTCGTCCGCTTCGCGTTCGCCATCGTCTGGGCCCTCGTGATGTTCCCGCTCGCCAAGCACCTCGGCCCGCTCACCGTGACGCTGCTCGTGCTCTACCCGCTGTTCGACGTGGCCGCCGCCGTCGTCGACGCCCGCGCGTCGCGCGCCACCGGATCGCCCACCCTGCTGTACGTGAACGTCGCGGTCAGCCTGCTCGCCGCGGTCGGCCTGGCCATCGCCGGCGCGTCCGGCATACCGGCGGTCCTGCGCGTGTGGGGCGCCTGGGCGGTCGTGGCCGGGCTGGTTCAGCTGATCGTGGCGGTCACCCGCCGCGGGATGGGTGGCCAGTGGCCGATGATCATCAGCGGTGGCATCTCCGTACTCGCCGGCGGGTCGTTCATCGCCGGTGCCTCCACGGAGAACCCGATGCTGACCAACGCGATCGGCTACGCCATCCCCGGCGCCATTTTCTTCCTCATCTCGGCCATCCGCCTCGGCCGCGCCGCCAAGGCGAACTGACATGGAAAACGCTACCTATGACGTCGTCGTCATCGGCGCGGGGCCGGTCGGGGAGAACGTCGCCGACCGGGTCGTGCAGGGCGGCCTGACCGCCGCCGTCGTCGAGCGGGAACTGGTCGGTGGTGAGTGCTCATACTGGGCCTGCATGCCGACCAAGGCGTTGCTGCGCAGCGCGACCGCGCTCCGGGCGGCACGTCGGCTGCCCGGCGCGCGTGAGGCGGTGACGGGCGACCTGGACGCGGCAGCCGTGCTGCGCCGTCGCGACTCCTTCGCCTCCAACTGGTCGGACAGCGGGCAGGTGTCCTGGCTCGACTCGGCCGGGATCGCGCTGTATCGCGGCCAGGGACGGATCAGGTCCGACCGGGTGGTCGAGGTCTGGGCCGGCGGGGACGGCCCGACCGTCTCGCTCACCGCTCGGCATGCGGTCGTCGTCGCGACCGGCAGCAGCGCCCTGATTCCGGATGTCCCCGGCCTCCGCGAGGCGGCACCCTGGACCAGTCGGGAGGCAGCCGCCGCGACCGGAGTTCCCGGTCGGCTCGCCATCATCGGGGGTGGCGTGGTGGCGTCGGAGATGGCGACCGCGTTCGCAGGTCTCGGATCCACGGTGACGGTGCTGGCCCGTGACGGTGTGCTGCCCCTGGCGGAGCCGTTCGTCGGCGAGCGGGTCACGCAGTCGTTGCGGGAGGCCGGTGTGGTCGTGCGCCTCGGCGCCGAGGCCGGGTCGGTGAACCGGGACGGCGACGGCGCGGTGCACATCACGCTCACCGACGGCGAGCAGGTCGAAGCCGACGAACTCCTGGTCGCGACCGGCCGTACGCCGAACACGCAGGACATCGGCCTCGACAGGATCGGTCTGAAGCCCGGTGCCTGGCTCACGGTCGACGACACGTTGCGGGTCGTCGACGACGACGGGGCGTTGCTCGGCGACGGATGGCTGTACGCCGCCGGTGACGTCAACCGGCGCACCCTACTGACCCACCAGGGCAAGTACCAGGCTCGGGCGGTGGGCGACGTCATCGTGGCGCGGGCCAGGGGCGAGGCGGTCGAGGACGGCCGGTGGGGCCGGCACGTCGCCACCGCCGACGAGCGTGCCGTGCCGCAGGTCGTCTTCACCGACCCGGAGATCGCGTCGGTGGGGCTGACCGCAGCCGCCGCCGAGGCCGCCGGGCTGCGGATCCGGGTCGTCGACTACGACCTGGCCGCCGTCGCGGGATCCGCCCTGCACGCCGAGGGATACCAGGGAAACGCCCGGATGGTCGTCGACGAGGACCGGCAGGTGATCGTCGGGTTCACCCTCGTCGGCCCGGACGTCGCGGAACTGCTGCATGCGGCGACGATCGCGGTCGTCGGCGAGGTGCCGCTGGATCGGTTGTGGCACGCCGTTCCCGCGTTCCCGACGGTCAGCGAGGTGTGGCTGCGCCTGCTGGAGGCGTACGGCCGCTGACAGCGCGAGGTCGTCGAGTGGCACGGCGGGCGGTTGGTGCGTGAATGCCTGCCGAGGGGTTCCGGACGGTAGCACCGTGCCGGTCCACAGACCTGGGAGGTCTCGATGTGGCCGGGCGATCCGGCGCCCCGCCGGAACCCGTCAGCGGCTACACGAACACTCGAACCGTCAACTCGGATACGCCTCCAGTTCCCAGAGCGAGTAGCCGTAGCCGGTGCCCCGGACGGTGCCGTTGATCCGCAGGTAGCGGCCGGTGGCGCCGAGCCCGGTGTGCTCGTCGGTGCCGCCGTCGCCGCCGGTCACCGACTTCACGGTGGTCCAGGCGTTGCCGTCGGTCGAGGTCTGGATCTGGTACGCGCTGCCGTACGCCGCCTCCCAGACCAGCTTCACCCGGCCGATCGGCTGCGCCGAGCCGAGGTCGACGCGGATCCACTGTGGATCGGTGAAGGCGGACGACCAGCGGGTGGCCGGGTTGCCGTCCACCGCCGCCGAGGCGGGCACGTCGGCACCCTCCGCGCTGGACGCGGTGGCTGGCCGGTTCAGCAGCAGGTTGCCGCCACCGCTCGGGCCGGACGGGGTGCCGTAGACCTCGACCTCCCAGAGCGAGTAGCCGAAGCCGGTGCCCCGGGCGGTGCCGTTGATCCGGACGTACCGGCCGGTGCCGGTCAGCCCGGGGTGGTCGTCGACCCCGCCGTCCGCCCCGGTCACCGACTTCACGGTGGTCCAGGCGTTGCCGTCAGTCGAGGTCTGGATCTGGTACGCGCTGCCGTACGCCGCCTCCCAGTTCAGCCGTACCCGGCTGAGCTGGTACGACGCTCCGAGGTCAACGGTGATCCACTGCGGGTCGGCGAACGCCGACGACCACCGGGTGGCCGGGTTGCCGTCCACCGCCGCCGACGCGGGCACGTCGGCACCCTGCACGCTCGACGCGGTCGCCGGCCGGTTCAGTGCCAGGTTGCCGGTCGGCTCGGGGTCCGGCCCCGGCCCGCCGCCCTCGCCGATCAGGGTGAACTCGTCGATGTCGTAGAGCCCGCCGCCGGTGCCCCGGAACACGAGGTACAGCTCGTGCGTGCCGGCCGGTGCGGTGATGCCGCCGGTGACGTCGCGGAACTCGCCGTAGCCGCCGGTGGCGGGAACCGTCGCCGCGCCGATCAACTGCCCGGTCGGCGAGCCGATCCGGAACTCCAGGGTGTGCCCGCCCACGTTGGCGCCGACCCGGGCCGAGAACGACCGCACCCCGGTCAGGTTGTACGGGGTGAACGCGATCCAGTCCCCGTTGTCGATGTAGCCGACCGCCCGGCCGCCGTGCGCCTGGCCCGGGGCGCTGGTCTGTACGCCGTTCGCCGACGAGTAGTGCTCGGCCTGGCGTACCCGGGGTTGCAGGATGCTCTGCGCGTGCGTGGTCAGCGGCGCCTGCCCGCCCCCACCGTTGTCGGTGTATTCCGCGTCCACCACCCCGAAGATGTTCGCGGCGGTGTCATGCTCGCCGTCGGCGACGGTACGCAGCGTGCCGGTGCAGCCCTGTGCGCTGGTCAGCAGGTGTGCGTGCGCGTCGTGCCCGAGCAGATAGCTGACCTTGACCCGGGAGCAGTCGATGGTGCCGACCTGCGGATCGGTGACCACCACCCGGAACGGCACCGTGTCGCCGAAGGTGAAGGTCTGGCCGTTGCCCGGCAACTCCAGCCGGACCGTCGGGGCGGTGTTGCCAACCGTGATCACCACGCTGCCGGTGGCGGTCTTGCCGGTCGAGTCCCGGACGGTCAGCGTCGCGCTCCGGGTGCCGTTGGTGGTGTAGGTGAAGGTCGGGTTCGGTGCCGTGGAGTCGGTGCTGCCGTTGCCGTCGAAGTCCCAGGCGTAGCTGATCGGGTCGCCGTCCGGGTCGAGGGTGCCGGCCGAGGAGAAGCTGACGGTCAGCGGCGCCACCCCGGAGGTCGGGGTCGCCGCCACCACCGGCTTCGGGGCGCGGCCGCTGCGGGCGTACTCGATCCGGTAGACCGCCGAGTGCTCGTCGCCGTTGAAGAAGCCGGTGCCGTAGTCGAGCACGTAGAGCGCACCGTCCGGGCCGAACTCCAGGTCCATCACCTGGGTACCGGACCACGGGAACGGATTGATCTTGAATGGCTTGCCCGCCTCGTCCAGCACGATGTTCCTGATCCAGCGCCGGCCGAACTCACCGGCGAAGAACGTGCCGTGGTAGTACTCCGGGAAGGCCACCTCGGAGGTGGAGTTCGGGTCGTACCGGTAGACCGGCCCGGCCATCGGGGAGAGCCCACCACCCGGGAACTCCGGCGGCTGCGACCCGGTGTACGGCAGCCAGGCCGGCACCGCCGCCGGCAGATTGCGGATGCCGGTGTTGTTCGGCGAGTCGTTGGTCGGCCCGCCCGCGCAGTTGTACTTCGGCCCCGACGGCCCGGACGGGAAGGTGAACTCGTTGTACGCGTCGTTGTTGCCGGTGCAGTACGGCCAGCCGTAGAAGCCGGGCGAGGTGATCCGGGCGAACTCCACCTGCCCGGCCGGTCCCCGGTTCGGGTCGGCGGTGCCCGCGTCCGGGCCGTAGTCACCGAGGTAGACCGCGCCGGTGGCCTTGTCGACGCTCATCCGGAACGGGTTGCGGAAGCCCATCGCGTAGATCTCCGGCCGGGTGTTCGGGGTGCCGGGCGCGAACATGTTGCCGGCCGGCACGGTGTAGCCACCGCCCGCGCTCGGCTTGATCCGCAGCACCTTGCCGCGCAGGTCGTTGCTGTTCGCCGAGGTCCGCTGGGCGTCGAACGCCGGGTTGCGGCCGGGCCGCTCGTCGATCGGGCTGAACCCGGCCGAGTCGAACGGGTTGGTGTCGTCGCCGGTGGAGAGATAGAGGTTTCCGGCCGCGTCGAAGTCGATGTCCCCGCCGACGTGGCAGCACATCCCCCGGCTGGTCGGCACGTCCAGCACCAGCGTCTCGCTCGCCATGTCCAGGGTGTTGTCGGCCCGTACGGTGAACCGGGAGAGCCGGTTGACGCCGTTGAACGGCGCGAAGTCGGCCGGCGTACCGGTGGCCGGGGCGCCGCCGCCCGGGGTGTTCAACGGCGGCGCGTAGAAGAGGTACACCCAGCGGTTGGTGGCGAAGTTGGGGTCGGCCTTGATGCCCTGCAAACCCTCCTCGTCCGAGGTGTAGACGGCGAGCCGGCCGGCGACCTTGGTGTTGCCGACCGCGTCGGTGTGCCGGATCGTGCCGTCCCGGGCGGTGTGCAGCACGCCCCGGTCCGGCAGCACGGTCAGGCTCATCGGCTCGCCGACCTCGGCCACCCCCTTGGCCAGGGTCACCTGCTGGAAGCTGCTCTCCACGGTGCCGCCGCAGACCCCGGGCTCGACCCCGGCCGCGCTGCGCAGCCCGCCGAGCAGGTGGGTCCGGAACAGCGGCTCGGCGAAGGACTCGTCGGTGTGCCCGCCGCCGGTGTACCAGGACCGCCCGCCGTCGTAGTTGTGGCACCAGGCGATCGGGTGGTCGTGCCCGTTGCCCCCGCCGGTGTACGTCGTCTCGTCCAGCGTGGCCAGCACGTGCACCTTGCCACGCGGGTTGGCCCGGAAGTTGTACCACTCGTCGGTGCGGTTCCAGCGCAGCGGCAGCGTCCGGGTGGACGGGTGCACCCGGTCGGCGACCTTGAGGGTGGCCGGCTGCGGTGCCGGATGCGAGGCGAAGTACGCCCCGACCAGCCCGCCGTACCACGGCCAGTCGTACTCGGTGTCGGAGGCGGCGTGCACCCCGACGTACCCCCCGCCGGCCTGGATGTAGCGCTGGAAGGCGCCCTGCTGCACGCTGTCGAGTACGTCCCCGGTGGTGGAGAGCCAGACCACCGCGTCGAACCGGGCCAGGTTGGCGTCGGTGAACGCCCCGGCGTCCTCGGTCGCCTCGACGGCGAAGTTGTTGGCCGCGCCGAGTTGCTGGATGGCCGCGATGCCGGGGCCGATCGAGCCGTGCCGGAAGCCGGCGGTCTTGGAGAAGACCAGCACGGTGAAGGCCGGGGCGGCGCTCGCCACCGGCGGTGTCACCGCCACTCCGACGAGTACGAGAAGCAGGCTCAGCGCAGCGCCGAGCCAGGATCGTGTTATCCCACGCACGGACCGGTCCCTTCGTCGACCGGGCGGTCCGCCGTGTCACGCCCTCTGGCTCGCGCCACCGGCGATCACCGGAGGCGCGAAAGATGTGCATACATCGTTACGAGCGTGTTGCCGTGCCGTCAAGCGGTGCCGAGCACATTTCCGAGAGCGCTCTCCGCTCGCCGGACGGGGTCGATCAGGAGAGCAGCCGGTCCGCGGCGGCGGCCACCCGCTCGTCCGTCGCGGTGAGCGCGACCCGGACGTGCCGGTTGCCGGTCGGGCCGTAGAGCTCGCCGGGCACGACCAGGATGCCCCGTCGGGCGAGCCAGTCCACCGTGGCCCAGCAGTCCTCGCCCCGGCTGGCCCACAGATAGAGCCCGGCCGTGGAGTACGTGATCTCGAAACCGGCCTTGACCAGCGCGTCTCGCAGCACCTTGCGGCGGGCGGAGTATCGGGCGCGCTGCTCGACCACGTGCGTCTCGTCGCCGAGCGCCGCGACCATTGCCGCCTGCACCGGAGCCGGCACGATCATCCCGGCATGTTTCCGCACCGCCAGCAGAGTGCCGATGATGTTCCGGTCACCGGCGACGAAGCCGGCCCGGTAGCCCGCCAGGTTGGAACGTTTGGAGAGCGAGTGCACGGCCAGCAGGTTGGTGTGGTCGCCGCCGGAGACCGCCGGGTCGAGGATCGAGGTCGGCGTCTCCTCCCAGCCCAGCGAGAGGTAGCACTCGTCGCTGGCCAGCACGACGCCGCGTTCGCGGGCCCAGTCCACCACCTTGCGGAGATGTTCCGGCGGCAGGACCCGGCCGGTCGGGTTGGACGGCGAGTTGACCCAGAGCAGGCGTACCCGGGGGTCCGGGCCGAGCGCGGTCAGGGCGTCGGCCCGGACCACCTCGGCGCCGGCCAGCCACGCCCCGACCTCGTACGTCGGGTAGCAGACCTGCGGGATCACCACCACGTCGCCGGGACCGAGCCCGAGCAGGGTGGGCAGCCAGGCGACCAGCTCCTTCGAGCCGATGGTCGGCAGCACGCCGACCGTCTCCGGGTCGGCCCCGCAGGACCGGGCCACCCATTCGGCGACCGCAGCACGCAAAGCCTGCGAGCCGGCGGTCAGCGGATAGCCGGGCGCGTCCGAGGCCGCCGCCAGCGCGGCCCGGATCGCACCGGGCACCGGATCGACCGGGGTACCCACGGAGAGGTCGACGATCCCGTCCGGGTGCCGCCCGGCCAGCGCCTTCGCCGGTTCGAGCAGGTCCCAGGGAAAGTCGGGCAGATCGCCGGTGCGGCCGGAGCGTGCCCCGTCGGGGGTACGGCCGGCAACCGGCGTCGTGCCGCTCAGTGCTCACCTCGCGGCGGCTGCGCCGCGACGAAGGGGGTGTCCTTCTCGATCTTGCCGATCTTGGAGGCGCCACCGGGCGAGCCGAGGTCCTCGAAGAACTCGTAGTTGGCGGTGGTGTAGTCCTTCCACTGCTCCGGCACGTCGTCTTCGTAGAAGATCGCTTCCACCGGGCAGACCGGCTCGCACGCCCCGCAGTCCACGCACTCGTCGGGGTGGATGTAGAGCATCCGGTTGCCTTCGTAGATGCAGTCGACCGGGCACTCCTCGATGCACGCTTTGTCGAGCACATCCACGCACGGCTCGGCGATGATGTAGGTCACCGATCTTCTCCTCCGCAAGCCACGCCGCGATCGACCGCGACGGTAAGAGCCTAGTATGTCGCCGGGGAGGGGGTCGATCGTGCTCGGACGCCGCGATGTGGGACACCGGATCGTCGTTCGCCGGATTGTCGGAAATCAGAGCGGACGCACCCTGTTCAGCGACGCGCTCGGCGAACTGGTCGACCTGACCGAGACCCATCTCACCCTGGCCACCGCGAACGGGCCGCTCCGGGTGCCGCTGCGCGAGGTGCACCGGGCCAAGCGGGTGCCGCCGGCCCGGCGCCCGAACGCGGCGGCGGTGGTCGAACTCGAACTCGCCTCGGACGAGGCCTGGCCGGCCCCGGTACGCGAACGGCTCGGCGACTGGCTGCTGCGTACCGCCGACGGCTGGTCCGGGCGGGCGAACACCGCGCTGCCGGTGGGTGACCCGGACCGGCCGCTCGACGAGGCGATCGACGCGGTGCAGCGCTGGTACGCCGAACGCGGCCGGCCGGCGATGGTCAACGTGCCGCTCCCGCTGGCCGCGCCGGTCGGGGCGGCGCTGGACGAGCGCGGCTGGTCGGCCCGGCCGCTGGTACTCGTGCAGACCGCGCCGCTGGCGACGATCCTGGACGCCGTCCCCGCCCGGCCGGACCTGCCCGCGCCGGAGCTGGCCGGGACACCCTCGCCGGAGTGGTTCGCCCTGGCCGCCCAGCGCAAGGCGAAACAGCGTCGGCAGTACGCCCGGCTCGACGCGGCCGGCACCGGACCGCCGGGCGGCTCGGGACACTCCCCGGCCCCCGGGGCTCCGGCCGAGCTGCCCGCCGCCGCCCGGCACATCCTCACCGCCGTGCGCCAGGTCCGCTTCGCCCACCTGTACGCCACCCCACCCGCCGGCCACGCCACGCCGCCCGCCGGCCACGCGGGCGACGGGCCGGAGTTGATCGCGGTGGCCCGGGGCACGGTCACCGGCCAGCACCGCTGGCTCGGGTTGAGCCTGATCGAGGTGGTCCCGTCGGCCCGGCGGCAAGGGCTGGCCCAGCACCTGATCCGGGCGCTGGCGGAGTGGGCGGCGGGGCTCGGCGCGACCCGGGCGTTCCTCCAGGTCGAGGAGCGCAACGAGGCCGCCGTCTCGCTCTACCGGCGGCTCGGCTTCAGCACGCACCACACCTACCAGACCCGGGTCGCGCCGCACTGACCAGTCAGCGGCGTACGACCCGGCGGGGCTTGGACTGCTTGGCCTCGGCGTACCGCTTGAGCGACTGGGACCGGTAGTCCCGGCCGAACGCGGTGAGCAGCAGGTAGCCGACGAGTGCGCCGCCGAGGGTGAAGCCGGCGTAGAGCCAGATCTGCGAGAAGAACGCCCCGGCCCCCGAGGCGAACGGCTGGCTGCCGCTGATGAACGGCCCGACGAAGATGGTCAGCACCATCGCGACCAGTACGGCGAGTGCCATCTCCCCGCTCCAGTCGGGCAGCGGACGGCGCTGCCCCCGGAGGAACGCGAGGGTCGCCAGGACCAGCCCGATCGCGGCGAACATGCCCAACGAGATCCGGTCCTGTATCTCGGTGTTGTCACCGAACCCGAACCGGGCCACCAGACGGGCCACGACGTTGATCCCGAACAGCACGCCCGCGAGTACTCCGACCGGCAGCCAACGCTCCTTCATCGCACGTCCTCTGGCCTCGGGCCCCCACCCGTCCGGGGGCTTCCTGCCACAGATTTCTACCACCCGTGGCTGAGTGGATCCATGGTGCGAGCGGGCGCGGATCGGAGCGGGGAGGAGCCGTTGCGGCCCCGGGGGTCAGAGCCGGAGCTGCGGGGACTCGGAGCCGCGCGGATTCATGATCATGCGGAAGCCCATGACCGCGAAGGTCACCGAGCCAGCGAAGATCATCACCAGCCCGACCCAGTTGTTGGCGGCGATCAACACGTCACCCTCGGAGGTGCCGCCGACGGCGACCACCATCAGGGCGAACCAGACGACGGCGGGCAGCGCGAGCGCCCAGCGCCGCCCCACCACCCGGGGCGCGAACCAGCCCAGCGCCACGTTCGCCAGCACGGTGACCAGCACCGACACCCCGATCAGCACACCGCCCACCCGGAGCGTCGACAGGATCAGCTCCAGCACGACGGTGACCGCCGCGGCCACCACCGCGACCGCGCCACCGACCACCCGCAGCACCATGTCGACCGCCCGGTGCGCCGCCGACGGCTCGGCGGGCGGCGGGGGGACGGGCTCCAGCTCCGGCGGGGTGGACACGGACGGGCTCGGCAGACTCACCGCGCGCCCGCCTCCGCCGGCGTACCGGTCGGGGGCGTCGGGACCACGGCGGTCGCACCGGGCCGGACATCGCCGGCCGGGACCGGTGCGGTCGCCTCCGCCGCCGGTAGCCCGGCGAAGAGGTCGTCCTCCCAGCCGTACGGGCCGAAGCCCGGGCCCCGGGAGCCGACGGCCAGGGTGTAGTACTCCACACCCATGAACTCGCCGCCGAAGTTGCTGGCGATCGAGTAGAGCCACGAGTCGTCCGGGATCTGCGTGGCGTGCGCCCGCATCGCCGCCTCCTTCGCGGCGTGCTGGTCGGTGCCGTCGATCCGGGCCGCGATCTGCTCGTCCGGAGTACCGAACGGGAGGTCGTCGACCTGCTCGGTGCTGGCGAACGGGTTGTCGGCGGCGTCGGCGAAGGCGGCCAGACCCGCCTCCAGCACGCTCCTCGGCATCGCCGTCCAGTAGATCTTGTCCGGTCCGAAGCCCCCGGCGGTGGCAAGTTCGGCCGCCCGCATCGCCACCCGGTGCGCCTGGATGTGGTCGGGGTGCCCGTAGAAGCCGTTCGGGTCGTAAGTGACCACTACCTGCGGGCGCACCTCGCGCATGATCTCGACCAGGTGGCCGGCCGCCTCGTCGAGATCGGCCCGCCAGAAGGCCCGCGGGTGGTCGTTGGTGGGCAGCCCCATCATGCCCGAGTCGCGGTACCGCCCGGCGCCGCCGAGGAACCGGTGGTCCCGTACGCCGAGCGCGGCGCACGCGGCGGCCAGCTCGGTGATCCGGTACCCGCCGAGCTGGTCGGCCTCGGAGGCGGCCAACCCGTGAAGCGCCGGTACGTGGATCTCGCCCTCCTCGCCGAGGGTGCAGGTGACCAGGGTGACCCCGGCGCCGGCCGCCACGTAGTACGCCATCGTGGCGCCGGTGCCGATCGCCTCGTCGTCGGGATGCGCGTGCACCAGCAGCAGCCGCCGGGCCGGGCGGGCCGGATCGGCGGAACCGAACGGCTCGGCCTCCTCGGCCGGGACGGCCACCTCGTTCGGGTTCGTCACCCGGGCAACTCTACGCGGCCGGGCCGGCTCACCCTACTCAGGGAGTTAGTCGTCGCCTCCGAAGAGTGATCACCCCGCTACCGGTACCCGACCGGGCGGCGATGCGCGGCTCCGCCACATCACCGACCGCCCGGCTCTACGATCACGATGTGGACTACCCGGAGTTGGCCGCCCGTACCCGCCGGTTCAGCCGCGGCGCGCCGCGCGCCGTGACGGTGGCGAGCGACGGCTCGCGGGTGGTCTTCCTCCGCTCCGGCGGCCCCACCGACCCGGCCGACGCGCTCTGGATGCTGGACGTCGCCGACGGCACCGAACGGCTGGTCGCCGACCCCGCCGACCTGCTCGCCGACCCGGCGGCCGACACGGACCCGACCGGGACCGGTCCGGTCGCCGACCCCACCGACCTGGCGGCGGCCGCCGCCGGCGCCCACCCGGCCGGCGCCGCCGGTGCCGGGCCGGCCGTCGGCACCGACCTGGCCGGCGCGCCGAACTCGACCGAGCGGGCGCTGCGCGAACGGCTCCGGCTGAGCGCCTCCGGCATCGCCTCCTACGCCACCGACCCGGCCGCCCGGGTCGCGGTCTTCGCCCTCGACGGCCGGCTGTTCCGGGCCGACCTGGTGCACGGCGACGTGGTCGAGGTCGCCGTCGCCGGCCTGGTGGTCGACCCCCGGCCCGACCCGACCGGCCAGCGGCTGGCCTACGTCACCGACGCCGCCGGTGACGGTGACCGGGTCGGGCAGTTGCGGGTGGTCGACTCCGACGGCACCGACACCCTGCTGGCCGGCGAGGACGCCGGGGTCACCTGGGGGCTGGCCGAGTTCGTCGCGGCCGAGGAGTTCGACCGGTTCCGGGGCTACTGGTGGGCGCCGGACGGGCGCTCCATCCTCGCCGCCCGGGTCGACGAGTCCCGGCTGCCCCGCTGGCACCTGCACGACCCCGGTGACCCGGCCAGCCCGCCGCGCTCGGTGGCGTACCCGCGCTCCGGCGGGCCGAACGCCGAGGTGAGCCTGCACCTGCTCGACCTGGACGGCGGCTGGGTCGACGTGCACTGGGACCGGGAGACCTATCCCTACCTGGTCTCGGTGGAGTGGGCCGAGACCGGGCCGCTGATCACCGTACTGCGCCGGTTGCAGCAGCACGGCCTGGTGCTGGCGGTGGACCCGCGTACCGGCGAGACGCAGGTGCACGCCGAACTCGCCGACCCGCGCTGGGTCGACCCGGTCGCCGGCACCCCCCGGCACCTGCCCGACGGCCGGGTACTGGTCGGCGGCGAACTCGCGCACGACGGGTACGACGCCCGCTGCCTCTTCGCCGACGGCACCCTGCTCACCCCGCCGGCGCTCTACGTCCGCCGGGTGGTCGGCTGGCTGCCGAACCGCAACGGCAGCCCCGACCTGCTGGTCGAGGGGAGCGACGGCGAGCCGAGCCAGCAGCACCTGTTCCGGGTGCGTACCGCGATCGGGGCCGGCGGGATCGACGCCCGGCGGCTGACCGGCGACCCGGGCTGGCACAGCGGGACGGTCGGCGGCGACGTACTCGTGGTGCAGTCCCGCTCGCTCGACGCGGCCGGCAGCACCTGGACGGTGTGGCAGGGCGACCGTGAGGTGGGCACGCTGCGCTCGCTCGCCGCGACCCCGCCGTACGCGCCCCGGCCCGCGCTGGAACGGGTCACCGACCGCCGGCTGCCGGCCGCGGTGGTCTATCCCGGCAACCACGTCGCCGGCCGCCGGCTGCCGGTGCTGCTCGACGTCTACGGCGGCCCCGGCCATCAGGAGGTGGTGGCCGCCCGGTCGGCGTGGCTGGAGCGGCAGTGGTGGGCCGACGCCGGCTACGCCGTGGTCACCATCGACAACCGGGGTACCCCCGGCGTGGCGCCGTCCTTCGAGAAGGTGGTGCACCGGCGGCTGGCCGACGTGATCCTGGCCGACCAGGCGGACGCGCTGACCGCGCTGGCCGGCAAGCACCCCGACCTGGACCTGGGCCGGGTGGCGATCCGGGGCTGGTCGTTCGGGGGCTGGCTGGCCGCGCTGGCGGTACTGCGCCGGCCCGACCTGTTCCGGTGCGCCATCGCCGGCGCGCCGGTCACCGACTGGAGCCTGTACGACACCGCCTACACCGAGCGCTATCTCGGGACACCGTCCGACAGCCCCGAGGTGTACGCCCACCACTCGCTGCTGGAACTCGCCGCCGAGCCGGTACGGACCCCCGACGAGGTCCGGCCGATCCTGCTGGTGCACGGGCTGGCCGACGACAACGTGGTGGCCGCGCACACCCTGCGGCTCTCCGCCGCGCTGCTGGCCGCTGGCCGCCCGCACTCGGTGATCCCGCTGACCGGCGCCACCCACATGGCCGCCGGTGGCACCGCCGAGCGGCTGCTCGCCCTCGAACTCCACTTTCTCCGGCAGCACCTGTAGCCGGTTCCTCCGGGGGCACCTCCTGCCGGTCCTTCCGGCAGCAGCTCCCGCCGGTTCCTACCGCAGGATCCTCTGCCGGACCGGCCCGCGAACCGGAACAGCCGGAACCGCCCGCGAACCGGAACAGCCGGAACGGCCCGGAAACCGGAACGGCCGGAGAGCCGGAGCACTGCGGCCACCCGGCCGTCGGTCACGGGGTGCGGCGGTCGAGGTCGACGCAGTCGTACTCGTCGGGCAGCAACGGGCGGATCGCGACGCTGAGCAGTTGCCCGCCGCTGCGCCAGCGGGTCGCCAGCGGTGCGGCCCGGACCAGCGCCGCTGTCTCGGCGTCGGGGCCGGCCGGGTCGAGGAGCGTGCAGAGACCGACCCGGGTACGGAGCCCGGCCAGGAGATCAGGGCCCGGCCACGGCCGCGACCGGCTGGTGTCCCCCGGCGCACCCCAGCCACCCGTGGCCAGTACGGCCAGCCGGGTCGGGCGGTAGCCGGCGCCGTGGGTCCGGTCCGCCGGCAGCGCGAGGACCCGCACGGTCCGGCGGAACTCCACTATCCGGCGCCGTGCCCCCGTGTCCCGCTCGGACGGCGACACCATGGTGGTGGTGTGCGACCGTCCGGCCGAGCGCAACGAGGCGACCAGCAACGAGCCGTCGGTGGCGGGCACCGGCTCGTCGAAATGGCGGGCCTGGGCCAGACCGGCGGCGTGTGCCAGCCGGTAGATCTGCCGGTAGCGGTCCGGGGCGAGGACGTACTCGCGGGCCTGGTACACCGAGCCCTCCCAGTGGCCTCCGGCGATCACCCGGCCGCCACCGTAGAGGGTGAACTCCGGCGGTTCCGCCCGCTCGTACGGTGCGGTCATGCTCCGCCACTCCCGCAACTGGAGCACCAGCGTGCCCGGGTCGGCCGGCGGTTCCGGCACCGTACCCGGGTGGAACCCGGGCGCCGAGCCGCTGAGCAGGCCGAGCAGGCAGACCGCCGCGACGGCCGGGGCGAGGCCGCCGGTAACCCGGATCAGTGAGCGCATCCCGCTGAGACGGCCGGGCCGGGCGCCCGGGTTCCCACCGGGCCGTGCTGGAGCGCGGTGTCCCGTACCCGGTGGCGCGGCCTGGCCGAGGACGGTGTTCCGGCGGGCTGAGGTGCGAGAATCCGCCCATGATTCGGCCCTCGATCTACGAGTACGCCGGCGGCGAGCCGGCCTTCCTGGAACTTGCCGCCGCGCATCACCGGCGCTGCCTCCAGGACCCGGTACTCAACCACCCCTTCTCGCACGCCGACCGCAACCCGGAGCACGTGGCCCGGCTGGCCAGCTACTGGGTCGAGGTCTTCGGCGGGCCGCCCCGCTATTCCGAGTCGTACGGCGGCCACTCGGCGATGCTCGGCATCCACGCCGAACAGGGCATGGAGCCGGAGTTGGGCGACCGGTTCGTCCGCTGCTTCGCCCAGGCGGTCGAGGACGCGGGGCTTCCCGAGGATCCGGAGTTCCGGGCCAGCCTGCTGGGCTATCTGCGGTGGGCCGTGGACGAGGTCTTCGAGTACGGGCCGCCGGGCAGCCGGGTGCCGGCCGAGTTGCCGGTCCCCCGCTGGTCCTGGGACGGCCTGCAGAGCGGCGGACCGGCGTAGCGAAGAACCGCCCGGGCGGATGTCCGGAACCGTCCGCCGGCCCCGACGTCTCCAGCGAGCAGGCACCGGAGGCGGTGCCGACCGGAGAGGGAGTCACCGTGAAGTACATGATCATGATGAGCGGATCCCAGCGCGACTACGACGCGATGGCGGGCAAGGGCAGCGACGGCTCGCCGGCCTGGTCGCCGGAGGACATGGCGGCGCTGCACGAGTTCATGGCGGCCTGGAACAACGACCTGGTGGAGTCGGGCGAGTTCGTCGACGCCCGGGGGCTGACCGCACCGGTGCACACCCGGCGGATCTCACTGCGCGACGGGGCGCCGGTGGTGACCGACGGGCCGTACCCGGAGACCCAGGAGGTGCTGGCCGGCTACACGATCGTGGAGTGCGACAGCTTCGACCGGGCGACCGAGATCGCGGCGAAGCTGGCGAGAACGCCGCACCCGGAGGACGCGACCCTGACCAACGAGTGGTACGTCGACATCCGGCCGATCGCCGAGGGCATCGAGGATCTGTAGGGCGGCCGCAGCGTGCCGGGAAACGACGTCGAGGACCTGCTGCGTCACCTGGCGCCGCAGGTCCTCGGCGCGCTGGTCCGCCGGTACGGGCACTTCGACACCGCCGAGGACGCGGTGCAGGAGGCGCTGCTCGCCGCCGCCACGCAGTGGCCGGGCGAGGGCGTACCGGAGAATCCCCGGGCGTGGTTGATCACCGTCGCGGCACGCCGGCTCACCGACCTGCTCCGTGCCGAGCAGGCCCGGCAGCGTCGGGAGGACAGGGTGGCACGCTGGGCACTCCCCGAGCAGTGGCTGGCGCCGGCCGCCGACCGGGCGCCGTCGGACTCCGACGACACGCTGGTACTCCTCTTCCTCTGCTGCCATCCCGCGCTCTCGGCGGCCTCGCAGATCGCGCTGACCCTGCGCGCGGTCGGCGGCCTGAGCACCACGGAGATCGCCCGGGCGTTCCTGGTGCCGGAGTCGACCATGACCCGGCGGATCAGCCGGGCCAAAGAGCGGATCAGGGACAGCGGCATCCCGTTCGGGATGCCGCCGGCCGCCGAGCGCGCCGGGCGGCTCGACGCGGTGCTGCACGTGCTCTACCTGATCTTCAATGAGGGGTACGTCACCACGTCCGGCCCGACCCTCTACCGCACCGAGCTCTCCGCCGAGGCGATCCGGCTGGCCCGGATGCTGCACCGGATGCTGCCCGACGACGCCGAGGTGACCGGGCTGCTGGCACTGATGCTGCTCACCGACGCCCGGCGGCCGGCGCGTACCGGTCCGGACGGCGCGCTGATCCCGATGGCGGAGCAGGACCGGGGCCGGTGGGACGCCGGGCTGATCGCCGAGGGGGTGGCCCTGGTCAGCGCGGCGCTGCCGAACGGGCCGACCGGGCCGTACCAGGTGCAGGCGGCGATCGCGGCCCTGCACGACGAGGCGCCCAGTGCCGAGGCGACCGACTGGCCGCAGATCGTCGCACTCTACGAGGTGCTGCTGCGGATCGCCGCCAATCCGGTGGTGGCGCTCAACCACGCCGTGGCGGTGGCGATGGCCTCCGGGCCGCGCGCCGGGCTCGACCTGCTGGACCGGCTCGCCGCCGACGACCGGATCGCCGACGACCACCGGATGTACGCGGTCCGGGCACACCTGCTGGAGCTGGCCGGAGACCGGGCCGCGGCCCGCGAGGCGTACCGGGCGGCGGCCCGCCGGGCGACCGGGCTGGCCCAGCAGCGCTACCTGAACGGCCGCGCCGACCGCCTCCCCGGCGCCCGCTGACCCGCACCGGTCCGTCCGGGTCGCCGCCCCGATGGCGAAGATCGTGCTGTTTCCGCGAAGTAGTGAGCCAGGTGAGTCGGCGAGGGCACTATCTTGCGGAAGTAGTGCGACCATCACCGGCGTTCGCCCAGGAGCGGGTGCAGAGCACCAGGCGGTAGCCGTCCGGGTCCTCGAAGGTGACCCCCCAGTGATCCCAGTACGGGCCCTGGGAGACCCGCCGGCCGCCGGCCGCTTCGAGGCGGGCGACCAGGGCGTCGTCGACCGGCCCGGCGAGATAGAGCACCAGCAGGTCCTCGGCGGTCGGCGCCGGGGCCACGGTGAGGTGGGTCCCGCCGACGATCTCCAGGTGCCATCCCGCTCCGGGCCAGCCCAACATCACCAGGTCGTGCTCCCCGGGACCGTTGCCGAAGCCCCGGTACAGCACCTCCAGGCCGAGCCCGGCGACGTAGAAGCGTTCGATCGCGGCGGAATCCCCGGTCGGCCGGGCGAGCCGGAGGTGGGCTTTCGGGTCGATCGTCAAGGGAAACTCCTTCCGGTTGGACGATCAAGCCTGCAAGCTGAACCGCGCTTCAGGTCAAGACCGGGTCCGGCGCCGCCGTCCCACACTGCGCGAAGCTTTCGGCCTCGTCGGGTCCTTTCCGGTAGTCTCGATCCCCGGGTCGAGAGGCGCTGCAACGGGTGGTGACGCCCGCCACGCTCGACCCGAGGATTGATCTTCTCCAAGGGCGCCTCCGTTCCACGACGGAGGTGGCCAATGGGTACGGGTACGACTTCGAGCGGCACCGGCACGCGGGCGGCGCGCACCCGAGCACTGCGGGACCTGCTCGCCGAGCGGATCGTGGTGCTGGACGGCGCCTGGGGCACGATGCTCCAGGGCGCCGGGCTCACCCCCGACGACTACCGGGGCGACCTGCTGGCCAACCACTCGCACGACGTGACCGGCGACCCGGACCTGCTCAACCTGACCCGGCCGGACGTCATCCTCGACGTACACCGGCGCTACCTGGCGGCCGGCGCGGACATCACCTCGACGAACACCTTCACCGCGACGAGCATCGCGCAGGCCGACTACGGCCTGGCGGCGCTGGTCCCGGAGATGAACCTGCGCGGCGCCCAACTCGCCCGGCAGGCGGCCGACGAGGCGGGCGGCAAGTTCGTCGCCGGCTCGGTCGGGCCGCTGAACGTGACCCTCTCGCTCTCGCCCCGGGTCGACGACCCGGCCTTCCGGACGGTCTCCTTCGACACCGTCCGGGAGGCGTACGCGGAGCAGATCCGGGCGCTGGCCGACGGCGGCGTCGACATCCTGCTGATCGAGACGATCTTCGACACGCTGAACGCGAAGGCCGCGATCGCGGCCGCCCGGGAGGTCGCGCCGGACCTGCCGCTGTGGATCTCGGTAACCATCGTCGACCTGAGCGGCCGGACCCTCTCCGGGCAGACCGTCGAGGCGTTCTGGAGTTCGATCGCGCACGCCGAGCCGCTGGCGGTCGGGGTGAACTGCTCGCTCGGCGCCGCCGAGATGCGCCCGCACGTCGCCGACCTGGCCCGGCTGGCCGACACCTACGTCGCCTGCCACCCCAACGCCGGGTTGCCGAACGCGTTCGGCGGCTACGACCAGCAGCCCGAGGAGACCGGCCGGCTGCTCCGGGAGTTCGCCGACGCCGGCATGGTCAACATCGTCGGCGGCTGCTGCGGCACCGGCCCCGAGCACATCGCCCGGATCGCCGAGGCCGTCGCCGGCCAACCGCCCCGGCCGGTGCCGGCGGTGCCGAGCGCCACCCGGTTCAGCGGGCTGGAGCCGTTCACCATCGGCGCCGACACCGGCTTCGTGATGATCGGCGAGCGGACCAACGTCACCGGCTCGGCCCGGTTCCGCCGGCTGATCGAGGCCGACGACTACCAGGCCGCCGTCGACGTGGCGCTGGAGCAGGTACGCGGCGGCGCCAACATCCTCGACGTGAACATGGACGCCGACCTGCTCGACAGCGAGCGGGCGATGACCACCTTCCTCAACCTGATCGCCACCGAGCCCGAGGTCGCCCGGATCCCGATCATGATCGACAGCTCGCGGTGGAGCGTGCTGGAGGCCGGGCTGAAGTGCGTACAGGGCAAGGGGATCGTCAACTCGATCAGCCTCAAGGAGGGTGAGGAGGCGTTCCTGGAGCAGGCCCGGCGGATCCGCGACTACGGCGCCGGGGTGGTGGTGATGGCCTTCGACGAGCTCGGCCAGGCCGACACCGCCGAACGCAAGGTGTCGATCTGTGCCCGGGCGTACGACCTGCTCACCCAGCGGGCCGGGTTCGCGCCCTCCGACATCGTCTTCGACCCGAACGTACTGGCCGTGGCGACCGGCATCAGCGAGCACAACGGCTACGCCAAAGCCTTCATCGACGCGCTCCCGCAGATCAAGGAGCGCTGCCCGGGGGCGCGGACCAGCGGCGGCATCTCCAACCTGTCGTTCTCGTTCCGCGGCAACGACGTCGTACGCGAGGCGATGCACTCGGCGTTCCTGCTGCACGCCGTACGCGCCGGGCTGGACATGGGCATCGTCAACGCGGGTCAGCTCGCCGTCTATCAGGACATCCCCGCCGACCTGCTGGAACTCGTCGAGGACGTGCTCTTCGACCGGCGACCGGACGCCACCGACCGGCTGGTCAGCTTCGCCTCCACGGTCAGCGGCTCCGGCACCCGGCGGACCGTCGACCTCGCCTGGCGGGAGGCGCCGGTCTCCGAGCGCCTGTCGTACGCGCTCGTGCACGGCATCGTCGACTTCATCGAGGCCGACACCGAGGAGGCGCGCAAGCAGGCCGACCGCCCGCTCGACGTGATCGAGGGGCCGCTGATGGACGGCATGAAGATCGTCGGCGACCTCTTCGGCTCCGGCAAGATGTTCCTGCCCCAGGTGGTCAAGAGCGCCCGGGTGATGAAGCGCTCGGTCGCCTACCTGGAGCCGTACATGGAGGCGGAGAAGGAGCAGGCCCGGGCGGAGGGCCGGCTCGACACCAACCGCGGCCAGGGCAAGGTGGTGCTGGCGACGGTCAAGGGCGACGTGCACGACATCGGCAAGAACATCGTCGGCGTGGTGCTGGGCTGCAACAACTACGACGTGGTCGACCTCGGCGTGATGGTGCCGGCCGCCAAGATCCTCGACACCGCGATCGCCGAGGGCGCCGACGCGATCGGGCTCTCCGGGCTGATCACCCCGTCCCTGGACGAGATGGTGGCGGTCGCCACCGAGATGCGGCGGAGGGGCATGAACCTGCCGCTGCTGATCGGCGGGGCGACCACCTCACGACAGCACACCGCGGTCCGGATCGCCCCGGCGTACGACGGCAGTACCGTGCACGTGCTCGACGCGTCCCGGGTGGTCGGGGTCGTCTCCGACCTGCTCAATCCGGAGCGGGCCGCCGAGCTGGACGTACGCAACCGGGCCGAGCAGCAGCGCCTGCGCGAGCAGCACGAGGGACGGGACCGGGTACCCCTGCTCACCCTCGCCCAGGCCCGGGACAACCGCGAACAGGTCGGCTTCGACGACCTGCCGGTGCCGGCCTTCACCGGCGTACGCGTGGTCCGGCCCGAGTTGACCGCGCTGCGCGAGATGATCGACTGGCAGTTCCTCTTCCTCGCCTGGGAGTTGAAGGGGAAGTTCCCGGCGATCCTCGACCAGCCGGTGGCCCGGGAACTCTACGACGACGCCAACACCCTGCTCGACCAGATCATCGCGGACGGCTCGCTGACCGCCGTCGGGTCGTACGGCTTCTGGCCGGCGCACGCCGACGGGGACGACATCGTGCTGACCGGCGAGGCCGGGGCCCGCTTCCCGATGCTGCGCCAGCAGACCACCAAGCCGGCCGGCCGGCCGAACCGCTGCCTCGCCGACTATCTCGCCCCGGCCGGTGACCACCTCGGCGGCTTCGCGGTGACGATCCACGGCGCCGAGGAGCTGGCCGCCGGCTTCGAGGCACGGCACGACGACTACCGGGCGATCATGGTCAAGGCGCTGGCCGACCGGCTCGCCGAGGCGTTCGCGGAGTACCTGCACCTGCGGGCCCGGCGGGACTGGTACGAGCCGGACGCCGACCCGGCGATCGAGGACCTGCACGCCGAGCGGTTCCGGGGGATCCGTCCCGCCCTCGGCTACCCGGCCAGCCCCGACCACAGCCTGAAGCGGGAGCTGTTCGACCTGCTCGACGCCGAGGCGCTCGGGATGGGCCTGACCGAGTCGTACGCGATGACCCCGGCCGCCAGCGTCAGTGGCCTGCTCTTCGCGCACCCGTCGTCGCGGTACTTCACCGTCGGCCGGCTCGGGCGGGACCAGGTCGAGGAGTACGCGGCACGGCGGGGCCTGCCAGTCGCCGAGATCGAGCGCTGGCTCCGCCCCAATCTGGGGTACGACCCCGAGCAGTGATCCAGCACCGCCTCCCACCTATCGGCCGACCCGCCATCCACTCATTTGCCTCCACCTATCCCCCGTTCGGCTCACTACCCTGGTCAGTGGCGCCGCTGACGGGAGGAGACGCCGGTGGAACTGCGAGGCCCGCTCTCCTGGCGGATCGGCATCCGCAGGTGGGATTACCTGGTCGACTGCGCATTGTGGATCCGGGCGAGCGAGCGCATCGAGGTGCCGGCACACCGGTTGGTGCCCGGCCCGCTGGATCTCGACGAGCTTCCGGCGCCGGCCGGCTCGCTCGGCTTCGTCCCCGGCGCGGAATGGCTCGGCTGGTGGCTCTCGCTGGTCGACCCGGCGGGACAGCGTCCGCAACCGCGCGCCGACCTGGAGCCCGCCGACGACACTCCGGATCCGCTCGGCCTGGCACCGTGGCCGGCACTGCGCCGGGTGGTCGCGGAACGCTGGCCGGAGGCCCGTGACTGGCACCTCGCCCGGCAACGCGACTCGTTCGGCCGGCCCGGGCCGGGTACGTCGACCACCACCGACGTGGTACGCCAGGTCGAAGCGTCGCTGGGCCGGTCGATACGCCCGTTCAGCGTCGAGATCGTGCTGCTGCCGGTACGCGACGAGGTGATCCGCCGGGTGGACCACGAGCGCTACCTCGTGCCGGAACGGGTACACGACAGTCCACGGTGGTCGGTCTGGCTCCGCGACCTGGTGCTGCGGATCGGCTGACCGGGCACCCCCGTCGCCCGCCGCGACGGGCTGTTCGGGCCGGTGGTGCCGGTGCCGGCGGACGCACCGCCGTTCGACCGGGCGCTGGGCTTCGGCCGGCCGCGATCCCGACTGGACACCCCGACCCGCCGAGGCGGACCGGACCGGCGTGACGACGCCGGGTAGGGTTCCGCCGTGGCGAATCTCTGGAAGGGCGTGACGGCGACCGTCAGCCGGGTGGCTCGGCGTACCCCCGCTCGCACCACTGGTCCCATCCCGGCCCAGCCCGCGCGGCGCCGCCAGGTCTCCGCGTTGCAGCGTCGAGAGCTGGTCTACGCCCCCGAGCTGGACGGGCAGGCCGATCCGGGCGAGATCGTCTGGACCTGGGTGTCGTACGAGGACGATCCGCGCCAGGGCAAGGACCGCCCGGTGCTGGTGGTCGGGCGGGTCAGCCGGACCCTCTTCGGGTTGATGCTCTCCAGCAAGAGCGACCGGGACGGCCAGCGGCACTGGCTCGCCCTCGGCCCCGGCGAGTGGGACCGGGACAACCGGCCGAGCTGGATCCGGCTCGACCGGGTCCTGACGATGCGCGAGGACAGCATCCGGCGAGAGGGTGCGGTGCTGGACCGGGCCCGCTTCGACCTGGTCGGCCGAGCCCTCCGCGCCAAGTACGGCTGGCGCTGACCCACCGCCCCGATTCCCGGCTGTCGCCAGCCACGGAATCGCCGTCGGCCCGGTGGACAGAGACGTGCGGGCCCTCTCCGGTCTTGACCGGAGAGGGCCCGCACGGACCCGGCTACTGCTTGATGTGGCTGTTGTAGAAGACCGGGATGCCGAACTGCTCTGAGATGATCAGGCCACCGACCTTGGCGCCGGTCACCAGGAAGGCGTTGTCCTGGTAGATCGGCACGACCGGGACGTACTTCTCCATGATCATCTGGTCGAGCTTGGCCCACTCCGGACCCGCCTCGCCGGCCGGCAGGTTGCTCACCCGGTCGATCTCGGCGTTCACGTCGTCGGCGTTGAAGTACGACACGTTGGAGTTGCCCTGCGGCCCGAGCTTGCGGCCGTCCCAGAGCACCGGGATGGTCGACACCGCGCTCGGCCAGTCCGCCGCCCAGTTCGACAGGTAGATGTCGTACGGGTTGCCCCGGGTCCGGGCGGTCGGGTTGTGGTCTTCGACGTACTGCACGGTGACGTCGAAGCCCGCCCGCTCCAGGCTCTGCTCCACGATCGGCGCGGTCTGCTGACCGAAGGCCGTGCTGCGGGACATGAAGACCAGCTTGGGCTTCTGCCCGCCGAGCAGCTCCTTGGCCTTCTCCGGGTTGCCGGTCGGCCCGCCGTCGTACGGGTTCGGGTATTCCGTCCGGCCGATGGTGGTGTCGGCCAGCAGAGTGTGGGTCAGCTTGCCGGCGGCGTCGCCGCCCTGGGTGGCGAGGATGCCCTGCTTGTCGATCGCGTACGCGATGGCCTGGCGGACCTTGACGTCCTTGATCCGGTCGTTGTTGATGCTCAGGTACCAGACCGACGGGGCGGTCTTGCGCAGCGTCCGCTCACCGAGCGAGGAGTCGCCCAGCACCTGGTTGACCAGCGCCTGCGGGACCTCCTCCCAGGCCACGGCGAACTGGTCGGCGCCCTGGCTGGCGAGCGCCCGCTCGGTCGCGGCGGTGTCGTTCGGGCCGATCTCGACCTCGATGCCGTCGGGGTAGGCGTGCCGCAGCGGGTCGGTCTTCGGGTCCCAGTTCGGGTTGCGCTCCAGGACGAACCGGGTGTCCTTGACGTACTCCTTGATCTTGTACGGCCCCGAGGAGACCACCCGGCGGTCGTACTCGGTCCGGGTGTCCTGGGCCTTCGGCACCGGCACCGAGGTCGGCAGCGACAGCGCGAACGGCAGGTCGCAGTGCGGCTTGGCGAAGGTGAAGACCAACGTCCGGTCATCCTTGACGGTCAGCCCGGGGACGGTGTCGGTGCCCGAGGTGTACGGCCCCTTGTAGGTCGCGTTGTACGTCGGGTTGTCCGCCAGCCACTCCTGGATGTACGTCGGCCCGCCGTCGATGCTCTCCTCGAAGGAGCGGGCGATCCCGTACGCCACGTCGGCCGCCTTGATCGGCGCACCGTCCTCGAACTTCACCCCCTCCTTGAGGGTGTACTCCCAGGTCTTGCAGTCTTTGTTCACGTCCTTGCCGGCGTCGGTGGCGAGGTCCCCGACCAGCAGCACGTTGCCGTTGCTGTCCTCCCTGAAGACGGTCAGCGTCCGGACGAACATCTGCTGGATCGACATCCCGGCGAAGGTGTAGGTGCGCTGCGGGTCCAGGTGCTCGAAATCCTGCTCCTGGATGATCTTCAAGGTGCCGCCAGGCTTCGCCCCGGGCACCTCGGCCGCCGGCCCCTGGGAGTCCTTCGGGTCGGTCGCGATCGAGCTGGTGAACTGCTTGCCGCCGCCGTTGTCGGAGTCACCGTTCTCGCCGGTGTTCTCCGAGCAGGCGGCCAGCGCACTGGTCGCGAGCACGAGCGCGGCGCTCGTCGCGGCCACCGCGAGCCTGGGTCGCATAGGAATTCCTCCTGGTCTCGTTCCCGCAGGTCGGATCGGCGTCGATCTGCTGAAGGAAATATTCACTCAAGCAGACTTGAAGGTAAGTTTCATAGCAGTAACGATGGGACAACGTTTGGGCTCATCCGAGTCGGACCCGGGGGTCGACCACCGCGTACAGCACGTCGACCAGGACGTTGGCGGCGACCACGAAGACGGCGGCGAGCAGGACCGTCGCCATCACGATCGGCATGTCCAGGTTGAGCGCCGCGTTCAGCGCCGTCCGGCCGAGCCCGGTGAACCCGAAGACCGTCTCGGTGATGACCGTGCCGCCGAGGTAGGCGCCGAGGTCCAGCCCGGCGATGGTGATGATCGGGGTGATCGCGGCGCGCAGCGCGTGCCGGCCGTACACGGTGATTTTGGACAGTCCCTTGGCCCGCGCGGTCCGGACGAAGTCCTCGGAGAGGATCTCCAGCATCTGTGCCCGGGAGAGTCGGGCATAGGTGGCGGAGTTGAGGAAGCCGAGCGCGAACCAGGGCAGCAGCATCGCCGACGCCCAGGCCACCGGATTCTCGGTCAGCGGGGTGTAGCGCGGATAGCTCAGGATGCCGGTCTCGTAGACCAGGCCGATCAGCAGCAGCGGCCCGAAGAGCAGGATCGGCATGGAGGCGCCGACCAGCGACGTGCCGACCGCCAGCTTGTCGAAGGCGGTCCCCCGGCGCAACGCCGAGACCATCCCGATCGAGACGCCCAGCACCAGCCAGACCAGGGCCGCGCCGAAGACGATGCTGAGGGTCACCGGCAGGGTACGCCCGACGATCCCGGTCACCGGCTCGTCGTTGCGGAACGAGAAGCCGAGGCAGGGCGCGGGGCAGTCCCGGGCGGTCTCGCCGGCGCCGATGGTACGGCCGACGAAGATGCCCCGCATGAACTCGCCGTACTGGGCCGGGATCGGCCTGTCCAGCCCCATCCGGCGTTCGATCATCTCGATCCGCTCCGGGCTGCACACGTTCTTGCTGTCCCCGCACATCAGCTCGGCCGGGTTGTTGGGCACCGCGAAGAACATCCCGAAGGTGATCACGCTGACCGCGAGCAGGGTGCTCAGCGCCAGCAGTACCTTCTTGACCACGAATCGCAGCACGGACGCCTCCTACCTGCTCGACTTCGGGTCGAGCGCGTCGCGCAGCGAGTCGCCGAAGAGGTTGAACGCCAGCACCAGCAGGAACAGCGTGGTCCCGCCCACGATGGTGAAACTCGGTACGTCCCGGATGTAGCGCACGCTGTCGTTGATCAGCCGGCCCAGGTCGGGAGTCGGCTCCAGCACCCCGATGCCGAGGAACGACAGCGCCGCCTCGGCCGTGATCAGGGCCGGCACGTTCAGCGAGAAGGTCACCAGGATCGGCGCCCAGAGGTTCGGCAGGAGTTGCCGGAACAGGATGTGCCCCAGCCCCGCCCCGGAGGCGCGGGCCGCCTCCACGAACTCGCGCTCGCGCAGCGAGAGCACCTGTCCCCGGACCAGCCGGGCGGAGATGGTCCAGTTGAAGAGTACGAAGATCAACACTAGCAACGCCGGCCTGAACCAGGAGGCCACCTCGTCGCGCGGCCCGTAGAACTGGTTGACCGCCAGCGGTACGAACGCGAAGCAGAAGATGTAGAACGGGAAGGCCAGCGCCAGGTCGATGATCCAGGTGATCACGGCGTCGACCCAGCCGCCGACGTACCCGGCGACGATGCCGATCACCACGCCGAGCGCGATCGTCAACACGGCGGCGGTGAAGGCGATCATCAGCGAGGTACGCAGCCCGTAGACCACCTGGATGAAGATGTCCCGGCCGATCCCGGGCTGGATCCCGAACCAGTGCTCACCGGAGACCCCGGCGTATCCGAGCGGGAACCCGTTGCGGTCCAGGCGTTCCGGGAACCGCTCCTGTGGCCCCTTGCCGTAGAGCCGGGCCACCAGTGGCGCGGCCGCCGCCAGCAGCACGAAGAAGACCAGCACCGCCCCGCTGACCAGCGCCACCCTGTCCCGGCGCAACCGCCGCCAGGCGAGCTGCCCCGGCGACCGGCCGACGAACCCGTCCGGCTCGACCGCCTTGGTGACGCTCCCGTCGGGCGGCGTGCCGTCCGGTACGCCCTCCGGAACCGGCGGCACCGGGCCGACCCCGGCCGCGACCGCCCCGACCTGCGCCGCGATCTGCTGTTCACTCACGGTACTCGCCTTCGTTCGCGCTGCGGGACTCGCAAACCCGGCTCATTCCTCGCGCTCACGGAAGATCGCCCTCCTCCGGGAAGTGGCAGGCCACCGCGCCGCCACCGCCCGGGTACGGGGTGAGCGGCGGCTCCTGGGCCGCGCAGATCTCCTGGGCCTTCCAGCAGCGGGTCCGGAACCGGCAGCCGGACGGCGGATCCAGTGGCGTCGGTACGTCCCCGGTGAGCCGGATCCGCCCCGCCGGCCCCAACTTCGTCACGTCCGGTACGGCGGAGAGCAGCGCCCGGGTGTACGGATGCCGTGGCCGCTGGTAGATCTCCACCCGGTCCCCGGTCTCGACGATCTTCCCGAGGTACATCACGGCGATCCGCTGGCAGAAGTGCCGGACCACGGCGAGGTCGTGCGCGATGAAGACGAAGGCGAGATCCAGCTCCCGTTGCAGGTCGCGGAGCAGGTTGACCACCTGCGCCTGGATCGACACGTCCAGCGCGGAGACCGGCTCGTCGGCGACCACCAGCTTCGGCCGCAGGGCCAGCGCACGGGCGATCCCGATCCGCTGCCGCTGGCCGCCGGAGAACTCGTGCGGATAGCGGTTGTAGTGCTCGGGGTTCAGCCCGACCAGTTCGAGCAGCTCGCGTACCCGCTGCTGCACCCCGCCGGGCGGGACGATCCCGTTGACCTGCAACGGCATTGCCACGATCCGCCCGACGGTGTGCCGGGGGTTCAGCGAGGCGTACGGGTCCTGGAAGATGATCTGAAGGTCCTGGCGGAGCGGCCGGAGTTCGCCCCGGGAGGCGTGCGTGATGTCCCGCCCCTCGAAGACGATCTTGCCGGCGGTCGGCTCCAGCAGCCGGACCAGCAGCCGGCCGGTGGTGGTCTTGCCGCAGCCCGACTCGCCGACCAGGCCGAGGGTCTCCCCCGCCCGTACCTCGAAGTCCAGCCCGTCGACCGCGCGCACCAGGCCACGACGGCGCAACCCGGAGCGCACCGGGAAGTGCTTGGTCAGCCCGGTCACGGTCAGCAGCGGATCGCCCACGGCCCCGGCCGGCTGCCCCGAGGCCACCTCTGTCCGCGCACTCACGGTGCCACCCCCACCTGGGCGATCTCGTCGGCGTAGTACCGCTGCCGGTCGGCCTCGGACAGGTGGCAGGCGACCAGGTGACCGGCCTCGGCCACCGGCAGCAGCTCGGGTACCTGGGTCGAGGAGCGACCGCCGGTCCGGTCGGCGTACCGGCAGCGGGGGTGGAACGCGCAGCCGGGCGGCAGGTGGATCAGGCTCGGCGGGTTGCCCCGGATCGGCACCAGGTCCGCGTCCGCGTCGCCGTGCAACGACGGCACGCTGGAGAGCAACCCCCAGGTGTACGGGTGCTGCGGCCGGCGGAGCACCTGCTCGACGCTGCCGTGCTCGACGGCCCGGCCGGCGTACATCACGAGTACGTCGTCGGCGACCTGGCTGACCACCCCGAGGTCGTGGGTGATCAGCACGATCGCCGAGTTGAACTCGGCCTGCAGGTCGGCCAGCAGGTCGAGGATCTGCGCCTGCACGGTGACGTCCAGCGCGGTGGTCGGCTCGTCGGCGACCAGCAGATCGGGGTCGTTGACCAGCGCCATCGCGATCATCACCCGCTGGCGCATCCCGCCGGAAAACTCGTGCGGGTAGTCGTCGACCCGGCGCTCCGGCTGTGGGATGCCGACCCGGCCCAGCATGTCAACCGCACGTCGCCGGGCGGCTTGGCGGCCGGCGCCGGGATGGTGCACCCGGTACGCCTCGGCGATCTGCCGCCCCACTGGATAGTAGGGATGCAGTGCGGAGAGCGGATCCTGGAAGACCATCGCCATGTCCCGGCCGCGCAGTTTGCGGCACTCGGCGTCGGGCAACCCGACGATGTCCCGCCCACCGACCAGGATCTCGCCGCTGATCTCCGTACGCCTCGGGTCGTGCAGCCCGAGCACGGCGAGGCTGGTGACGCTCTTGCCCGAGCCGGACTCACCGACGATTCCCAGGGTGCGACCCCGTTGCACGGCGAACGAGAGCCCGTCGACCGCCCGCACCACCCCGTCCTCGGTGCGGAACCGCACCCGCAGATCCCGCACCCGCAGGTACGCCTCGTCCGTCGGGGGCGCGGACGACGCTGTTGATGCCGGCGTTCCCACCAGCGCCCTCCCTCTTCCTGCTCGGTCACCCGTTCCGCCGCTCGCCCGGCCCGAGCCACGCCGACCCCGGGGAGCGTGAAGGTAACCTACAGCAGAGTCCAGAGGGTGAAAATAAGCTACAGGTGCCGATCTTCCCGGTACGCCGGGCTTCCTCGGCCGGAGGACCGGTGCATCGCCCTATTCAAATGGGTCCGATCCAATCCTGTCGACCCCGCCCGCCACCTCGGCACCGTCGATGTCTCTCCGGATCCGGTCGGCGATCCGGCGTACGTCGTCAAGACTCTTCGGGCCACGCGGCCCCGCCGCCACCGCATCCTCGAACAGCGTCACCGCCGCCCACTCGTCCGCCGGGCAGCCGCCCGGAGTGCAGTGCGGACATGCGTTGTTCTGGTGTATCCGGATGACTCGCCGCGCGGCATCCAGGATGTCGGACGGCGAGGGACGCTCACCTGGCATGTCGGCAGAGCACGTCGAGGCGGACCATCAGCTCGATGCAGGGCGCGTGCGGCTCCACCGACGACCACGAGCAGGTCGGATGGTCATGGCCGGTGACCCACACCCAGAGATGACCGCCGTCCTCCCGGGTCACCCCGGCATGCACCTTGGTCACGGTCATGTCGCAGTACGCGGTGCAGGGCAGATCGTGGATGTGGTACCAGTCCCCGGACCGGAGCCGCAGCAGAGTCCCGGCGGGCAGTTCGGGGATCTCGGGCGGGCTGATGTGCGGGGGCTTCGTCGTCATCGCTTCGGCCCCGGCACCCGCACCCACCGGCGACCATCCCACCGGAAGTCACGCACCCTGCGCTGCCGCAGCCAGATCCATCCTCGGGTTCGTGTCAGCATCGCTTCTCCCCTCTCCCCTAGAGCCGCACCAGACCTCGTACCGAGCAGGACGCCCGACTCAGTCGCAAGCACAGGATGTGGCCACTGCATCACCATGCGCGACGACAGTGGCAGCGACGAACCAGCGTCATTTGGGGCGACATTCCGGCGACATTGGCGTTACGGTGACCGTATGACCGCGCCGAACAGTGCTCTTCGAGCCGTCCGACTGGGCATGCGGATGAGTCAGGACGACTTTGCCCGCGCTCTCCAGGACGCCGGCCGTCGAGCCGGCCAGCCGAACGACGCCAACAAGCGACTTGTACAGCGCTGGGAGTCGGGCTCGATCACTGCCCCCCGGCCCGTCTACGCACGTGCGCTGGAGGTGGTCACCGGGTTGCCCATCGAGTCTCTGGGCTTCACGGCCGCCGCGTACGCCAGCGTGACGCCAGACGGTCAGGGCGGACACGATCTCGTGCCGCCGACCGGCGCTCCGGTGATTCCCGCTGGCGCACCAGCATCGCAGGGCAGTCCGCACCGCAACTATTCAGGCATCTGGCTGAGCCGGTACGAGTACTTCTCCAGTGGGCGGGACGAGGCGTTCGTCGGACAGCATTACGTGGTCGTGTTGCAGCACGGCGACCGGCTGACGGTACGCAGCCTGCCGAACACCGCAGATGGTTCGCTCACCATCGACATGACGATCGACGGCAGCGTCGTCACGGGTACCTGGATCGAGCAGACCGACCCGAGTGGCTATTACCGTGGCGGGCGCTATCACGGGGCGATCCAGATGCTAGTCGAGCCGACCGGTCGGCGGATGACCGGCAAGTGGGTCGGATTCGGCAAGGACATGGACATCAACACCGGCCCCTGGGAGCTGGTCTTCCGGGACGCCTCGACCAACAAGGCCACGATGGACCGCTATAACCGGGTGCCGGAGTGATCGCTTCGCCGTAGCCGGGCAAAGCGACGGAATGACCACAGCGGTACGGCCACACGTCCGTAGACCGATGATTGAAGGGACAACGGCCGTCTCGGATGCGCACCGCAGCATGACGCTTGCCGAACAGACGGCAGCACAGATTCGCCGTGAGGACGAGCCACCGGAGACGGACTACGTGCAGCCCGGCCTCGTGGAAGCACAGCTCGCCGAAGCACTTATCAGCCTGGGGGAGCTAACCTCGGCGCGGGAGTATGCCGAGGAGGCGGTCCGCAGACACACCCACGCCCGCGGCCGAGTCCACCGGATGGCCACACTCACGATGGTGGAACTCAATCGCGGTGAGGTGGAACGGGCTGCGGTTTCCGCAGTACAGATGGTCAATCTCGCGAGCGGTATGGAGTCCCGGCGGCTGCGCGACAGATTTGGCCAGCTACGCAGGCGGCTAACCCAGCAAGGCGGCGCTGTGACGGCCGAGGCCGTCGCCCGGCTCGACGAAGCGTTGTCGGTCCCGCTGTAGCCTGGCCGGCGACCCAGACGGACGAGAAGGGCGGTCGGCGGCGGATGCGGTGGAAGAACCTCGGCGAACACACCGTCTACGAGAACCAGTGGCTGACGGTGAACCTCGCCGACGTGGAACTACCCAACGGAAGGCACCTCGACCACTTCCTGATCCGGCAGCGTCCGGTCGCGCTATGCGCGGCCGTCAATGATCAGAACGAGGTGCTGCTGTTGTGGCGGCACCGCTTCATACCCGACACCTGGGGCTGGGAACTGCCCGCTGGTGTCGTCGATGCCAGCGAGACGATCGAAGAGGCCGCCGCACGCGAGATGCTCGAAGAAACCGGCTGGCGGCCAGGACGCCTGACACCGCTCATCACGGTCGAGCCGTCCAACGGGCTATCCGACGCACAACATCACGTATACCTGGCTGACAGCGCCGAGTACGTCGGCGAGCCCGAGGACTACTTTTGATCCGAGAAGCGGGAGTGGATCCCCCTATCCCGAATTCCCGAGATGGTTGCGGCCGGCGAGATCCGCTCGGCAAACGCCGTCGCCGCACTTCTGGTACTCCATCATCGGCTACTCCTCTAGACGTGCCATAACTAATGACAGTCCTGCGTGTCCGACCGCTGTGCCAGACTGGCGCCCGTACGGAGGCGACCCGACAGGACCGCGACGACGGACCGGAGGTGACCATGACCGCAGCGGTGTTCGAGCACGGCGGGCCGTGGACCGAAGCGGAGTACCTCGCCCTCGGCGAGACCCGGGATCGCGTCGAACTCTTCGACGGGAGCCTCCACGTGACACCTGCCCCCACCCCTCGCCACCAGCACGTCTCGCGTCGCCTCGGCAACGCGCTGGAGGCCGGCGCCGAAATTGCCGGACTGCACGTGCTGGAGGCGGTGAACGTACGACTGCAGCCGGGCCGGATTCCGATCCCCGACCTGGTGGTCACCGGCGAGATCGACTTCGACGAACTGGTCGTCGACGGTACGGCGGTACGGCTGGTCTGCGAGATCAGCTCGCCCAGCAACGCCGCCACCGACAAGGTGCTGAAGATGCACTACTACGCCACCGCCCGGATCCCGTGGTATCTGCTGGTCGAGCAGGACACCGGCACTCTGCGGCTGCACCGTCTCGACGGCACGCACTACGTCGAGCACCCGGTGGCCAAGCCCGGTGACGTCCTGCGGCTCGCCGAGCCGGTCGTGGCGGAAATCCGGCCGGAGGAGCTGCTACCCGGGCGCTGACCCCACCTCCTCGCATAAGGTCATCCATGATCGGATTCGGCTCCGGCCGGATCACCGAACGGGCGAACCAGCGAGGAGATGCCGATGGCCGAGTTCGACGTGGCGACGGCGGCGGTGCAGGCCGCCCTCGACGCCGGGGCCCGGTACGCCGACGCACGGGTGATGCACCGCCGGTACGAGTCGATGTCCGCCCGCAACGGCGAGATCGAGTCCGTCACCCAGGACGAGAGCGCCGGGATCGGGATACGCGCACTCGTCGGCTCGGGATGGGGCTTCTACGCCGTACCCGATCTCTCGGAGCCGGCGGCCCGGGCGGCGGGTGAGCGGGCCGCGCGGATCGCCGCCGCGAGTGGCCGGGTCGCCGGTCCCGGCAGCAGTCTGCTGCCGGTGCCGGCCAGCACCGGGTCGTGGAGTTCGCCCTGCGCGGTCGACCCGCTCTCGGTGCCGCTGTCGGACAAGGGCGACCTGCTGGTCCGGGCCACCGGGACGTCCCGGGAACACGGCGCCGACCTGGCCGAGGGGCTCTACCAGATCTGGGACACCCGCAAGTGGTTCGTCTCCAGCGAGGGCCACCGGATCGACCAGCACGTCCGGGAGTCCGGGGCGGGGATCTCGGCCACGGTGATCGGCGACGGCGAGACGCAGCGCCGCTCCTACCCCAGCTATCGCGGCCAGTACGGCGCGCAGGGTTGGGAGCTGGTCGACTCGCTCGACCTGACCGCGCACGCCGCCCGGATCGCCGAGGAGGCCCGGGAACTGGTGACCGCGCCGCTCTGCCCGGCCGGCGAGACCACGCTGATCCTCGGTGGCGAGCAGATGGCCTTGCAGATCCACGAGTCGGTCGGGCACGCCATCGAACTCGACCGGATCCTCGGCTGGGAGGCCGCCTTCGCCGGCACGTCCTGGCTGGACCTCGACCAGCTCGGCGCGCTGCGGTACGGCTCGGAGCTGATGAACGTCACCATCGACCCGACCATCCCCGGTGCGCTGGGCAGCTTCGGCTTCGACGACGAGGGGACCCCGGCGGCCAAGCGCGACGCGGTCCGGGAGGGGCGCTGGGTCGGCACGCTCGCCGGCCGGGACTCGGCGGCGATCGCCGGGCTGGACTACGCCGGCAGCGTCCGGTCCGACGGCTGGGCCCGACTGCCGATGGTCCGGATGACGAACGTCGGGCTGGAACCCGGCCCGCACACCCTGGACGAGATCATCGCGGCCACCGACGACGGCGTGCTGATGGACCTCAACCGCTCCTGGTCGATCGACGACAAGCGGCTGAACTTCCAGTTCGGCTGCGAGATCGGCTGGGAGGTCAAGAACGGCCGGCGGGGCCGGATGCTGCGCAACCCGACGTACACCGGGATCGGGCCGCAGTTCTGGCGGTCGATGGACATGCTCTCCTCGGAGACCGTCGCCTGGGGTACCCCGAACTGCGGCAAGGGGCAGCCGGGCCAGATCGGCCACACCGGCCACCCCGCCGCTCCCGCCCGGTTCACGAACGTGCGGGTCGGAGTACGCGGGTGAGCGCGAGGAGTGAGCCGGGTCTGCGAGCCCCGCAGTCGCGAACGAAAGACAAGCACAGGTGAGCCTGCGGCGTGAGCGTGAGCGGCTATGGAGGCAGCGTTAACGCTTCCCCTTGGCTGGAAGCCG